>NZ_DATMVN010000142.1:0-35254 GCF_035563135.1 Streptomyces sp. | reverse complement strand
CTACACGGACTACCCGCCCCCCCTGCCTGCTGACGCGTGAGGTCCGGGGGCCGGGCGGGGCGGGGGCAGCGCCCGGCCGCGACATCCACGGAAGCCGCCCACGCGGGAGCGGGCTGTTGTGGTTCGCGCTCGTACGGACCACGGAACCGCTGCGGACGTGCTGCGGGTCGCGGAGTGCAGGAAGCGCGAGGGGTGAGACCCGCAGGAGACCCAGATCACATGAGGTCATGTCACATCTCGCCGGGGCCGATCCGTCGAGGGGGTGTGAGCAACGGCAACAACTCAGGAGCTGATCATGAACGCTCGTCTCGACCTCTTCGGTAACAAGGCCGCCGCCGCCTTCTTGAGGCACATCAACTCGGCGGGGAAGGTGGTCACCGACTCGGGCCTGCCCGCCGCGACGCAGGAGCTGGTCAAGATCCGCGCCAGCCAGATCAACGGGTGCGGGTTCTGCACCGACATGCACACCAAGGAAGCCGCGGAGGCGGGTGAGACCGCGCTGCGGCTCAATCTGATCGCGGTGTGGCGCGAGGCCACCGTCTTCACCGACGCCGAGCGTGCCGCCCTGGAGCTCGCGGAGCAGGGCACCCGCATCGCCGACGCGGCCGGTGGCGTACCGGACGAGGTGTGGGCGAACGCCGCCGAGCACTACGACGAGGAGCAGCTCGTCGCCCTGGTGGCCCTGATCGCCGTCATCAACGCGTACAACCGCCTGAACGTGATCGTCCAGCAGCCGGCGGGTGGCTACCGGCCCGGTATGTTCGGCTGATCCCGCCTCCGGCGGTCTGATCCCGCCCCCTGCGGCCTGATCCCACCCCCTGCGGTCTGATTCCGTCTCCCGCGGCCGGGTGTCCTTCCGGCCGCGGGGGCGCGGGCCGGAAATCATGAGGAATGCCGCGCACAAGTGCTCTCGCGTACCAGTCCGTACATACTGTTCCGTCCCTGAGGCGGCCCTTCCCGTTCGATTACAGTGCTTGCGCAGTCGCTGACGGTGGGCCGGACGGAAGGGGCACGGTGAGCACAGGGACCACAGCTGTCTGGGGCCGTGCCCAGCAGCAGGACTTCCGTGGCCGGGTGCGGGGAGCCCTGCTCGGCGGCGCCCTCGGGGACGCGCTCGGGGCGGGTGTCTCGGGGCTCACCCTGGAGGCCATACGCGCCGCCCACGGCGTGGAAGGGGTGGCCGACTTCGTGCCCGTCCACGGCAGGAGGGGCGCCGTCACCGCCGTCACCCAGCTCACCCTCTTCACCGTCGACGGACTGATCCGGGCCCAGGTCCGTCGCGACACCGGCGCCTGGCACCCGCCCACCGACGTGCACCGCGCCCATCTGCGCTGGGCGGCCACCCAGAGTGCCTGGGGGCCCGACGAACGCCGCAAGGACAACGGCTGGCTGGCCATGGAGGAGTGGCTGTACGCCCGCCGCGCCCCCACCCGGGAGTGCCTCGCCGGCTTCGGTGACACCACGATGGGCACGCTCGCCGTACCCAAGAACCCCGCCGCGCGGGACTCGGCGGCGCTCACCCGCTCCGCGCCGTTCGGGCTGCTCGTGGGCTGGGAGCCCCAGCTCGTCCTCCAGCTGGCCGTCGAGTGCGCGGCCCACACCCACGGCCATGCCACCGCCCAGCTCGCGGCCGGAGCTCTCGCCGTCATGGTGCACGGGCTGGTCCGGGGGGAGACCCTGGACGGCTCGGTGCAGCACGCGCTCGCACTGCTCGCCGGACGTCCGGGCCACGAACAGGTCACCGAGGCTCTCCGGCAGGCCCTCGGTTCCGTACGCCAGGGCATCCCGGGGCCCGCCCTCATCGAGGCGCTCGGTGACACCGACTCCGCGGAGGAGGTCCTCGCCGTGGCGCTGTACTGCGCGCTGGTGGGCGAGGACGTACGGCACGGGCTGCGCCTGGCCGTGAACCACTCCGGGCCGTCCGCGGCCACAGGGGCCGTCTGCGGAGCCCTTCTCGGAGCACTGCACGGCGAGACGGCGCTGCCGCCGGCCTGGCTGGCAGAACTGGAGGGACGCCCGACGCTCCTGGAACTCTCCGACGACTTCGCGATGGAGATGACCCAGGGACCCGCCCTGCACAGTCCGGCCGCGATCGCGCCGGGCTGGCTGGCCCGCTACCCGCGGGACTGAGCGGCGGGGCCAGGGAAAAGTCCCCGGAAGGTTCGGGAAGGCCGGGGGAGGCCCCAGGGAGCCGAGGGAGGCCAATGCAGTTGCCTTTGAGGCGTGGGGATCGTTGCCCCGAGTGTGACGGGGCGGGGCGCGGGCCATCAGGCGCGGATCGGGATCCTGACGAAGGTGTGCACCGCTGAGCTGGTGGACGCGGCGACAGCCAAGCACGACCGGATCGAGTGGCGGCGTCGCCTCCTGCCGGCTCGGCTGGTCATGTATCTCGTCCTGGCTCTGTGCCTGTTCGCCCGGGAGCCAGGACGAGGAAGTGCTGCGGGGCTGACCAGCGACATCTCGGGCGGCCGGGCCCTCGCACAGGTGAACCGGTCGTCGCTATGCCGGGCTCGCGTCCGCCTCGGCGAGGATGTGCTGGAGACCGTGTTCCGTCAAGTGGCCGGTCCGCTCGCCACCGAGGACACGCCCGGCGCGTGGTGGCGAGGGCTGCGACTCCTTGCTCTGGAGAGGACCCAGTCCGATCTACCGGATTCGACGAATAACGGCGATACCTTCGACGGCCCCTCCACCACCGGCGACGTCCCCTTCGGCTCCCCTCAGACAGGAACTGTGGGCCTACCTCGCGGTCCATCACGCGATCCGCCGGTTTGCCCACGCGGCGGCGCTTGCCCGCCCGGCGGTGGACACCGACCGGGTCTCCTACCTGAAGTGTGTTCGCATCGTCCGTCGCAGCATTTTGTCCCAGCTCGGAACGACTAACGCCAAGCTCCTCCGCCAAGGCCGGGTGGGAGGCACGAGCATGTTTTCTGCCGGCCTGGCGTAATCGGGACTGCCCGCGAGGGATCAAGAAGCCGAACCGCTGGCCTGTGCTGAGGACTCGTGCCGGACGCGGCGCCGTGCAATCTGGCCGCTGGGCCAACAACCCGACCTCGAAGCCGAAGAGCACCCGTCGGGCTGGACGGCCGATGCTGAAGGGAGCACAGGTCATGCCGCCACCGTGACCTCTCCAATCGGCCCTGAAGACCAGGCAGAGACCACCCCGCAGAGGGACGGTGGCGTGTGAAGCAGTCGCTCAGCCCTCTGTCGGCGCTGTTTCTCCACCGGTTGGGGCCGGGGCGATGTAGACGGAGACCTGGGTCGGCCTTTCGCTGGTGCATCGGGCTTCGGCAAGGGACTCGGCCACGTCGCGGAGGATGTCCAGCGCGATCCAGAAATCACCCTCGGCGCCCGCAACGGGCCGGGCGTCGGGCCAGATGATGACCACGCGGGGAGACTTCAGCTTGTGGAGCCCACCCCAGACCGAATCCGAGAGGGCGTCCCACACCATGCGGGAGGTCCCGAGCGGCGGGTCGAGGGGAAGTGTCTCCCGCACCGCCCCGAAAAACGTCTCCTTGTCGGTCTGCCCGGCGGTGGAGAGCGTGAACACGGCTACGCCCTGGCGGGCGGCCTCGTCGAGTATCCCGGGAATGTCCGTGCCGGAAACCTCGTGGAAGCCTCTGTCGATCACCATGCTCAGAACCGTACCGGTGCGTCCTCCCGGTCCCGATCGCTTCCACTGGTCAGCGGGTGGTTGGCCTGTGTCCGGGGGTTCAGCGACTCGGTCGTCAAAACAACTGCATTGGCCGGGGGAGGTCCGGGGAAGCCAGGGAAGGCCCCGGGGGAGCCCCGGGGAAGGGTCCCGGCAGGCCCTCGGCAGGTCCTCGGAAGGCAGAAGGCGGGCGGACGCCGCCGCGTCCGCCCACCGTTCATGCGCCCCCGCCTGCGGGACGGTCAGTCCTTCACGGCCTCCGCTCCGGAACTCCCGTGGTCTGCGGACCGGACTTCTGCGCGGGCACGGCTGCCGCCGCGGCTCCGTCGTCGTGGCCCCCGCCATCGGTGTTGATCTTCTCGATCAGGGCGTCGCGCTCCGGGGTGTCCTCGGGCTTGATGAACCCGATGACGACGTAGAGCACGAGGGAGATCGCCAGCGGGAGAGCTACCTGGTACTGCAGGGCGACATCCGTCTTCACCGAACCGTCGAGGTTGTAGTTGGTGAAGAAGAAGGCGAACAGCCCCGCTGCCCAGCTGGTGAGCGCCGCTGTCGGGCCGGACCGGCGGAACCTGCGCAGCAGGCCCAGCATGAACGGGATGGCGATCGGGCCCATCAGGCCGGCCACCCACTTGATGACGACCGAGATGATGTCCTTGAACGTCGGCGAGTTGATCTGTGTCGCCAGCGCCATGGACAGGCCGAGGAAGGCGAGCGTGGACAGCCGCGCGGCCATGAGCCCGCTGCGGTTGCTCCAGGTGCGGGCCGCCTTCGAGAAGACCGGCGCGATGTCCCGGGTGAAGACCGCCGAGATGGCGTTCGCGTCGGAGGAGCACATGGCCATCGTGTGCGAGAAGAAGCCGACGACGACCAGGCCCAGCAGCCCGTGCGGCAGCAGCTGTTCGGTCATCAGGGCGTAGCTGTCCGAGGCGTCCGGCTTCTTGGCCTCGACGAGCAGCGGGGCCACCCACATCGGGAAGAAGAGCACGACCGGCCAGACCAGCCACAGAACGGCGGACAGGTAAGCCGAACGGGTCGCGGAGCGTGCGGAGTCCGTGGCCATGTAACGCTGGGCCTGGTTCCACATGCCGCCGTTGTACTCGAAGGTCTTGATGAAGAGGTACGCCAGGAGGAAGGTCACGGTGTACGGGCCGGCCGTCGGCTCCGTGTGGCCCTCGGGCAGCTTGTCCCAGACCGTCCACAGCGAGCTGAAGCCGCCGAGCTTGCTCATGACGATCACCAGCATGGCCAGCCCGGCGAAGAGCTGGATGATGAACTGCCCGAGCTCGGTGAGCGCGTCGGCCCACAGTCCGCCGACCGTGCAGTAGACGGCCGTGATGATGCCGGTGATGAAGATGCCCTGGGTGAGGGTGATGCCCGTGAAGACGGAGAGCAGTGTGGCGATGGCGGCCCACTTGGCGCCGACGTCCACGATCTTCAGCAGCAGACCGGACCAGGCCAGGGCCTGCTGGGTCGGGACGTTGTAGCGGTTCTTCAGGTACTCCAGCGGCGAGGCGACGTGCAGCCGCGAGCGCAGCCGGTTGAGCCGGGGCGCGAAGAGCTTCGCGCCGATGCCGATGCCGATCGCGATCGGCAGTGACCAGGTCACGAAGGACGTGACGCCGTACTGGTACGCGATACCCGCGTAACCGGTGAACATCACCGCGCTGTAACCGGACATGTGGTGCGAGATGCCCGACAGCCACCACGGCATCTTGCCGCCGGCCGTGAAGAAGTCGCTGACGTTGTCCACGCGCTTGTGCGACCAGAGTCCGATCGCGACCATCACACCGAAGTAGCCGATGAGCACGGCCCAGTCGAGACTGTTCATGTGCCCCCTCCAGGGGTCCGCCTTGTGAACGGGAACGCACTTCGCCAGTACGGCCGTTCAGCGGGGCCCCGCGCGGGAACGGGACTTCGGGGATTGAACCGTCTGTCCGGGTCCACGGTCAAGGTTTTCCCGATCAGAAATGTGAACGCGGATCAGTAAGCCGAACGATTTTACTTTTTCTTGACCTTGCCAGGCGTTGTCGCGAACGTGACCGCGGCCACACGATGAGCGGGCACTTCGTCAGGCTGTGCAGAGATCGACGCAAGGCAGGAACGCCAGAGAACGCAGAACGACCGCACGGGATGCGGGTCCCGTGCGGCCGGAGAGAGGGGAAAGCTGCACGACGTGATGTTCACGCGCCGATGGTGCCGGGCGCGCTGTCGGTGTCGGCTGCTGAGGTTTCGATGCGTGGAGTACGTCGGTCGGCGGCGCTGGGTGCG
This sequence comes from Streptomyces sp., assembly GCF_035563135.1. GTDB lineage: Bacteria > Actinomycetota > Actinomycetes > Streptomycetales > Streptomycetaceae > Streptomyces. Next base: position 29,334 of record NZ_DATMVN010000142.1, on the reverse strand, counting down.
ACGCGACGGGCCGAGCCCCCTCGGCCAGGACGGCGAACCAGTCGAGAGGGCTCCTGGCGGTCGTGCGCAGCGACCGGTGCACGGTGCACGGCGCGGCGCGCGAGCCGAAGAATCGCTCAGGCGTTGATCGAACCCGACGCGACATCGCGCACGAAGGTGTTCCACGCTCCGGAGACGAAGGAGAGCGAGGGGCCTTCGGGGGCCTTCGAGTCGCGCACGGCGATGGCCTGCGTGACGGGCGACTTCACTTCGACGCACGCCCCGTTGCCGCCGGAGTACGACGACTTCGTCCAGTTTTCCGTAGCGCCCTGAAGAATGGCCATGTTCACTCCGGTTCAGAGAGTTGATGTAAGTGGCACCAACTTCGTTCCTGTTGGCGTGATCGACGCTACTCGCCAACCTCCCTTGGTGGTGGCGACGTTCACTCGACCGGATGGCATATTCCATGCGGGTCTTCCGTTGTGGGGCGGAGGCGGTGTATCTTCCCGCCTCCGCCCCACCGGAGGCTCTCAGTGGGTGTAGCTCTTGGCGATGTCGCTGATGAACTGGCGGGTCTGGTCCACGTTCAGCGCCTGCGCCCGCAGGTGCTCGTACATGACGCTGTAGCGCTGTACGTCGTTCGCCTTCTCCAGGTAGAGGTCGCTGGTGACCCCCTCGATGTACACGACGCTGGAGTCCGCGGCGTCCGGGAACTCCAGAATGGCGTACTGGCCGTTGATGCCGGGGTGCGCCCCCATGTCGAAGGGCAGCACCTGCACGGTCACATGGGGCAGCTGGGACTGTTCGATGAGGTGTTCGAGCTGTTCGATCATGACCTGCTCGCCGCCCACGAGCCGGCGCAGGGCGGACTCGTCGATGACGGCCCACAGGCGCAGGGGATGCTCGGGGGCGTTGACGCGGTCCTGACGACGGGCGCGGACGTTCACCCGCTTCTCGATGTCGGACGGCGGCGCCTCGGGCAGTGCGCCGTTGATCAGCGCCTCCGCGTAGCTCCGGGTCTGCAACAGACCGGGGACGACCTGGGGTTCGTACACCCGGAGGGACTCGGCATCGGTTTCCAGCCCGATGTACACGCTGTACGGGATGTCGCCGAAGGCGTGCCACCAGCCCTGCTGGCGGGAGTCCTTCGCCATCTGCATCAGGGAGTCGACGATGCGGTGGTCCTCGACCTCGTACACGCCGCAGAGATCGCGTACGTCGCGCTGGCTGATGGAGCGGCGGCCGTTCTCCAGGCGGCTGATCTTCGACTGCGAGACCAGCAGGCGCTCGGCCACCTCCTCGGCCGTCATGCCCTTGATCTCGCGGAGGCGGCGCAACTCCTGGCCCAACCGGCGTCGCCTGACGGTGGGATTGACGTTGGTCGGCACGGGAACGGCACCTCCGGCTATGCAGCTCTTGTCGCTGTGCGTATCTGCTGCTCAGCAGATTGCCACCCGGGCCCCCGGGCGCGCTGGGAAATGACCACACGCAATCACCGCACGCAAGAGCGCGGGGCAGCCGGTGGATCCGGCTGCCCCGCGCCTGGTGCGGCTCCCGAACCGGGTCGTGGGGACGTCGGTGCGGCGGTATTCGGTGCTCCGCGCAAGTGTCCGCGCGGTCGTGCTCTCAGTGGACGGAGGTGTGCGCCATGCTGCCGCGACGCGCTTGCGCTTGCGGCTGCAACGGCACGCCTGCCGTCTGCTGGTTGCGGCGCGGCTGGACGGCCACACCGCTCTGGACGTCCATCACGGCATGCGCCACGAGGCCGCCCATCGGGTCGTGCCTGATCAGGTCCCGGAGCCGGGAGCGCGACGAGCGCCCCTCGTTCCCGGGGTACAGGTGCTTGCCGAGTCCGACCGCGTGGGCCAGTGCGGCGAGCGCCGCGGTCCGCGGGTCCGGCGGTACACCGGTGCGGATCGCACTGTCCAGCCGGGCTCTGATGTCCCGGCTGATCGCCGTGTCCGTCGCCTGGTAGCGAGTCGTCGGCAGCACTCCGCACATCTGGCCCGCCACGGCATGAACCATGCCGCACCGTTCCAGATGAGCGAGGTAGATCTGGCGAAGTCCCAGCCGGGGCCCGCCGATCCAGTGGACGGCCCGGACCGGACTGCCACGACGGCGCAGCAGTTCCAGTGCGGAGTCCAGAGTCGGATCTCCTGTCGGCCGTGGCATCACCACGGCGATACGATCCCCGTCAGGGGCTATCCGTCCTGCCAGAGCCAGCTCCACTAGCTGTGCCCCGGCCAGGCCGAGGTCGAGCGACTGCGGCTGCGCTGTGGTACCCGTGGTCGGGTCCAGAGCGAGCAGCAGAAGCTCCTCCGGGATTGTTCTGCGGCTCCTGCCCATCCATGCCTCCCCGCGTGGATGAGTGACAGGGTGACCCCTCTCACATTGGTCTGTCGAGGGTGCCTGGGTGCTTTGTGAGGGAACCGTTAGGTATGTCGTTCTCGTCTAGCGGCTCGTCCAAGGGTTCACACAGGACACTGGTAGATGGTTCGGACAGTGCGGGCATGTCCCCGCGGCTCATCAAGGAGGTACCGGTGGCGGGCGAGTCCCCCGACATGTCGGAGCAGCGGAAGTCGTCGGGGACGGCTGAGGAACGCGATCCGCGTCTCGCCGTGTTCCGCGAACCGGTCGCTGCGGCGGGCGGGAACACGACGGGCGGGAACGCGGCGGGCGAGGTGACGGACGCCGCGACCGACGACGGGACGGCGGTCTTCCGCCTGCCGCCCTCCGGGAGCGCCGGCGCTTCGGAAGACGCGTCCTCCGCGCCTCCGGAGGCCTCAGAGGGCTCTGAGGGGGCTTCTGGGCCTCGCGAGGAGGCCGAGGAGGGGCACGAAGGGGAGGAGACGCCCGGGGCGGCCACGTCGGCACCTGGGGCGTCCGTGGGCGCGGCGAAGCCCGCCCCGGCCGCGAAGGAGGCGGATTCGGCCTCCGGGGCGGAGACCGGGACCGCCCCCGCAGCCGAGACCGAAACCGGGACCGACGGGGATTCCGAGGCCGGGCAGGAGTCCGATGCGGAATCGGAATCCCACTCCGGATCGGCCTCCAGACCGGAGGCCGAATCGACGCCGACCGATGCCCGGCTGCGTGCCGCCGTCGCGGCGTGGGTCTCGACCGATCCCGACGAGGAAACCGCAGTTCAGGGCGGTACGCCCGAGGGCGGGAGCGAGCAGCGCGAGGACGGGGGCAAGGGCGCGGCCGACAGCGGCGGCGGCGACGGTTCGGCTGCCGAAGGCGAAAAGGCGATGGGCACCGGCGGGACGACGTCAGACATCGACGACACCGCGGCGGACAACGACGGCACGGCGCCGGCAGCTGCCGGCGAGACGCCGAGCGCCGCCGACGATTCGAACACCGGCGGCGCCAGCGACAGCAGCGAGGCCGACGACTCGAACACCGCAGGTGACAGTGACGGCGCCGAGCCGGAAGCCGGCAGCGATGCCAAGGCCGTCGGCACCGATGCCAAGGCTGTTGCCGACAGCGACGACGTACCGGCTGTCAGCGCTTCCGTCGCTCCCCGTGTCCCGAAGTCCCGGGAGGAAGCCTCTCCGGCGAAGGAGCCGGAGCCGGCCCGTGCCGGGGGAGGAATCGATCATCCGACCGCCGTCTTCAAGGCGCCGCGGGCCGAGCAGCTCGACCAGCCGACGACCGCGCTGAAGCTGCCGCCGAAGGAGAAGGAGGCGGCGCGGAAACCCGCGTCCTGGGCCGCCAAGGCCTCGTCAGGGGCCGGGTCCCCCGGCTCTCCCAGGTCCCCCGAGTCCTCCGGCTCTCCCGAGTCGCCCTCCGAGCGGACCAGCACGTTCGTGCCGCTGCGCTCGGACGACGTACGTCCCGCGGCCGTGGTCGGTCCCACGGTGACCCCGGACGTCGCGGCAGCTCCCGGCACCCCCGGGGCCCCCGGGGCCGGTCTCACCGAGGCCGAGCGGACCAGGCAGCAGCCCATGCCGCCCAAGCCGCCGCTCGATCTGCTCGCCGAGCTGACGAACACCCCGCCGCCTCCCCAGACGCCGGTCCGCACCGCGGTCCGGCGGGTCAAGATCTGGACGCCGCTGGTACTTCTCCTCCTGATCGCCTTCGCGATCGCACAGGCGGTGCGCCCGCTTCCCGAGCCCGTCCTCGAGCTGACGGCGAAGCAGACGTACGACTTCGAGGGCGGCAAGCCCTCGCTGCCGTGGCCGGACGAGGGCCAGGGCTTCATGTCTGCCACGGGCCTCGGCCCCATCGACTCGTTCGGCGAGCAGGAGGCGGTGCCGATCGGCAGCGTGGCCAAGGCGATGACCGCCTACCTCGTGCTCAAGGACCACCCGCTGAAGAAGGGTGAGGACGGGCCGAGCATCAAGATCGATGAACGGGCCGAGAAGGAGGGCAAGCTCGACCAGGTGGGCGAGTCGACCCTCAACACGGTCAAGGCCGGGGACATGCTCACGCAGCAGGAGGCCCTCGCGGCCATCATGATCCCCTCGGCGAACAACATCGCCAGGCTGCTCGCCCGCTGGGACGCGGGTTCCGAGAAGGCGTTCGTCAAGAAGATGAACGACACCGCCAAGGAACTCGGCATGACGAAGACCACCTACACCGACCCGTCCGGGCTGAACGCGACCACCGTGAGCTCCGCCGAGGACCAGGTGAAACTGGGCGAGAAACTGGTCGAGATCCCGGCGCTGATGGACATCACCAAGATGCCGTCCTGGACGGACCCCTCGGGGAAGTACCACCGGAACTACAACACCCTCGTTCCGTACGACGGCGCGCTCGGCATCAAGACGGGCTCCACGACCAAGGCCGGCGGCAACCTGCTCTTCGCGGCGCACAAGAAGGTCGGGGACACCGACCAGCTCATCGTCGGCGCGATCCTCGGGCAGCACAAGCCGTCGATCATCGACACGGTGAACGCGGTGAGCAAGGAGGCCATGATCGCCACGCAGGACCTCCTGGAGAGCCGGACCGTCGTGAAGAAGGGGCAGGTCGTCGGCGTCGTCGACGACGGCTTCGGCCACACCACCGACGTCGTCGTGGCCGAGGACGTGAAGGCGGTCGGCTGGCCCGGCCTCACGGTCAAGCTCGAACTGACCGACGACGGCAAGACGATCCCGAACGCGGCGGCAGCGGGCACGAGGGTCGGCACGATGACCGTCGGAGAAGGCGCGAGCCAGGTGGAGGTCGCGGTCACGCTGGGCACCGCACTGGCCGAGCCGTCCTTCGGCGACAAGCTCACCCGCATCACCTGACCGGACCGCCCCTGCTCCCTGCCCACGCGAAGGCGCGGGCAGGGAGCCGAGGCGGGAGCCGTCCGCCCATGGGGCAGCGCGGGGAAAAAGCTGCGTGCTAGCGTCCCAAAAGCAACGGACGGGCGCCCGGACGCGTCCCTCCGCATACGGATGAGGCCCGTGCGGTACATGGACGGTTCGGCAGGCCTGGGCAGGGACGGGGAGAGTCGCAGTGACCACCGCTGAGCCGACACGGGCGAACGCCGGCCCGCTGCCCGCCGACGAAGGCCTCTCCGTCCGGATCCCGGCCCAGGCGGCCGGAGGCGGCGACGGTGACGGTGACGGCGGGTCGATACGCAGCCGCCTCCGGCGCCACCCGGTCCTGCTGACCACTGCGGTCGCCGCGGCCGTGCACCTGCTCTGGTTCTTCTTCTTCGCCAACAGCGGCGGCGACATCGCCGCCCAGGACGCCTGGGCCGAGTTCGTCGGCCGCCACCCCGGTACCGCGTACAACCTCGCCTGGTACGGGGGCATGCACCCCGTCTCGTACAGCGTGGTGTCGCCCTACCTGATGTCGGTGCTCGGCGTCCGTACGACGATGATGGTCGCCGGCACCCTCTCCTCGGCGCTCACCGCCCTGATCCTGGTGCGGGTGCCCGCCGTCCGTAACCCCCTCGCGTGTGCGCTCGCCGGAGTCTTCGCGTACCTGTGCAACGCGCTGTCCGGCCGGGTGACGTTCGGGCTCGGCATGATGTTCGCCCTGGGAGCCGTTGTCGCGGTGTTCTGCTGGCCGCACCGCTGGCGTCGCAAGCGGTGGGCGAAGGCGGTCGTCGCGGCGCCCCTGGCCGGCCTCGCGACGGCGGGCAGCCCGGTCGCCGGGCTCTTCCTCGGCGTGGTCGCGGCGGCGCTGTTCCTGAACAAACGGCGCCCCGGTGCGTACGCGGTCGGCCTGCCGCCCGTCGCCGTGGTGGCCCTCTCCTCGTGGTGGTTCCCCTTCTCGGGCACGCAGCCGATGTCGCTCGGGACCCTGTCGCTGCCGTTCGCCTTCGCCGTCCTGGTCTTCTTCCTCGTCCCCCGGGACTGGCACACCGTCCGCACGGCCGCCGCCGTGTACGGGGTGGGCACACTCCTCACGTACGTCATCGACTCGCAGATCGGGTCGAACGTGTCGCGCATGGCGATGCTGTTCGCCGGCGTCGTGCTGCTGGCAGCACTGCCCTACACGGCCCCGCGCACCCGCCGCTGGTACGCCCTGGTCCTCGCCTTCGCCGGGCTGAACTTCTGGATCGGCTTCAAGGGCGTGGACGACATCGTGCGCACCGCGCCCACCGCGTCGTGGGCGCGCGAGCTGGCTCCCCTGGTCAACCAGCTCCAAGAGGCCGGGGCGGAGCGGGGCCGGGTCGAGGTGGTGCCCGCCAGCAGCCACCGCGAGGCCTCGGCACTGGCGCCGTACGTGAATCTGGCCCGTGGCTGGAACCGGCAGGCCGACATGAAGCGCAATCCGCTCTTCTACGACGACACCCTCAACGCCGTGAACTACCGCGAGTGGCTGGACCGCTGGGCCGTCCACTACGTGGTGCTGCCGACCGGCAAACCCGACTCCGGGGGTGAGCAGGAGGCGGCGCTCGTCGAGAAGGGGCAGCCCTATCTGAAGGCGGTCTGGAGCGACGCCAACTGGAAGCTGTTCCGGGTCCTGGACCCGGTGCCGCTCGCCGATCCGCCCGCGACGGTGCAGCGGGCCGGTGATGACGAGCTGACGATCCGCGTGCAGTCGGCGGGCCGCGTCCTGATCCGCATCCCGTACTCCCGGTGGCTCGCCGTCGTGGACGACGAGGGCAAGAGCGTGGAGCGGCCGCAGGAGACGGAAGCCTCCAAGAAGCGTTCGGCGGAGGACAGCAGCGCCCCGAAGGACTTCACCAACGCCCACGGCTGCCTGATCAAGGTGGAGGAGGACGGGGAAGGCGACGAGTGGACCGAGCTCCTCGCGCCCCGCCCGGGCGTCTACCGCCTGGCCGCGCCGTACCAGCTCCAGCCGGGCACGCCGTGCCCCGAGGAACTGCGCCGATAGTGCGGGGAGCCTCTCTCCGGGCGGACAGCACCGGCAAGGCGGGCTGCCACGAGGTGCCGGCATCGCGTCGGCGAACCCCTCGGCCCGCTGCCGGGCCTGGTCCCTTCCGGGCGCGGCACCGACACGACGACGTCGCTGACCAAGCCCTGCCAGCAAGCGCATACTGGTCGTATGGACGCGTCCACGGGTGCCGCACCCCGCCTGCGGGAACGGCTGGGCAGCGCTCTCTTCGCCCGGGTCGCCGGCCCCGCCGGACCGGAGAACCGTGCCCGCATACACGGGACACCCGGCCCGCGCTGGTTCGGCCCGGACCGGCCGATCCGTATCGTGCACGGCGATGCGTCCATGTTCATCGGCGGGCTCCGGGCGCTCCTGCTCCAGTCCCTGCACCCCTTGGCCATGGCTGCCGTAGAGGCCCATTCCGGTTACCGCGGCGATCCCTGGGGGCGGCTCCAGCGCACCAGCACCTTCCTCGCGGTGACCACATACGGAACGGCGGACCACGCACAGCAGGCGGTCGACCGGGTGCGCTCCGTACACGGCCAGGTGCGCGGAACGGCCCCGTCCGGAGAGCGCTACGCCGCGGCCGACCCGCACCTGCTCGGCTGGGTGCACGTGGCCGAGGTCGAGAGCTTCCTGCTCGCCCACCAGCGCTTCGGAGCCGAACCGCTGGACGCCGCCGGGTACGACGGCTACATCGCCGACACGGCACGCGTGGCGGAAGCACTCGGCGTCATCGATCCCCCGCGCACGCGCACGGAACTCACCGCCCGCCTCGGTGCGTACCGCGGTGAACTGCGCCCGACCCTCGAAGCACGCGAGGCGGCACGCTTCATCCTGCTGCGCCCGCCTCTGCCCTGGGCCGCCCGAGCCCCCTACGCAGTCCTCGCCGCCAACGCGGTCGCCGCTCTCCCCCGATGGGCCCGCACATCGCTGGAGCTGCCCCGGCTGTCCGGCACGGCCGAAGCCTGCATAACCCCGACCGGACACGCACTGACCGCCGCGATCCGCTGGGCCATGACTCCACCGCCCCGGACGCCGTGAGCCCGGGGCCGGGGAGGCAGTACGGGAAGGACACGAAGGATCCGGCGCGGAGAACACGCGGCACATGCGGGACGCGGCCCCCGCTACGGCGAAGGGCCGGCCCGGAAGGATCACACCTCCGAACCGGCCCTTCCTGCTGTGCCCCCGGCAGGATTCGAACCTGCGACACCCGCTTTAGGAGAGCGGTGCTCTATCCCCTGAGCTACGAAGGCTGGAGCTTGTGAAAAACCTGGGAGAAAACCCAGCGAGTGGATCTTCAGCCGAGATGTACAAGCCCGCTGGCCAGTGGGGGTGTGCTGATGCTCGCCACGGTTCCCCGGGCGGACATCTGGCGCGACCTGACCGCTGACGTGAACAGCGTAGCGGATCGGGGCGGAGCAGTGGTGCGGAGTACGGGGGCTGGGGTGTTGTGAAGGGTGTGACCTGCAACTTTCCGTGCGGGGCCGGTTGGTGTTCGTCTCGGTCTGCGCGGAGTCGGAAGTTCGGTTCGTCCGTTCCGTGGCGGACGTGGAGCCGAGGTCGTTCCAGGTGGCGGAATGACCGTCGCCGGCCTTCTCCGCGGAGCGCGCCGGGCCGGATCACCTGCCGCCTGGCTGATACCGAAGCGCGGATCGCTGCAAGGGCGCCGGCACACCCGCGCGAGCACGCGGATCCACGGAAGAGAACTTGATCAGGAGGCCGCCTTCCGGCCATGTGTATGCGGGGAACCACGAGACCGAAGGAGTAGACCTCGTCGCAACCACCGCCGAGCGCCTCCGAACGGTCTCGGTCGGTCGGTCTCGGCCGACCTGCTCCGTGTCTGGCCTCTCGACGCCGCAGCAAGCGGTACTGCCGCCTTCTTGGCCGGTCACCGCATCGCTCCGCAAGGCCGGCAGCACATGGCCTGCGAAGACGGCCATGTCCGGTGCGCAGAGCCAACGCCCGGCCGGTTCCTTTCCGGGAGCCCGGTGCGGGCCCCGCATTCGGTGCGACCGAGACGCCGGCCGGCGCGGTGCAACTCGCCGAACTCGCCCGGAATCGCTGGTCGGCCGAGGCCCTGCACCACATCCGGGACGTCACGTGCGGCGAGGACGCCTCGCGAGTACGCACCGGTGCCGTGCCCCGTGCCACGGCCACCCTGCCTCATGGCCGCCCTGTGCAATCCGGCCATCGGACGCATGCGCTGAGCAGGCCGGACCGATGGTGCCGCCGCAGCCGATCACCACAGGTCGCCCCCCCGTCCCGCTGCCGCCATGCTCCGGCTCGCAGCCTGAGAACGCCTTGTCCCGGGCACCGGGCCGGGGGCGCAGGACGCGGTACGACAGTTCACCGAAGGCAGAAAAACCATTCAGTTGCAACCACTGCCGGAGGTGAAATCTTCCGATTCGGGAATCCGTGAGAACAGAAAACCAGTCGGTCTGCAAATCCTGCGGAGACACAAAAGTGTTCAGGCTGCAAATCCGCTGGAGGCATATGGTTCGCCCGGTGGCAACAGCGTCGGCGAGAAATTATGAGCTTGACAGCGTTGCGGGGCCTGCTTATAGTCGCGTTTCAAGTTTCCGCCGAGCTGTATTCGAAGGTGGTCATGACCGCGCCTCCCGCGTTGCCGAAATCCAGGCAGCGGTTAATTCTTTTCGTTCTCATGGTGTGTTCGCTGCTGATTTGGCTGGACAACACCGCTCTCAGTATCACCCTGGAGCCCCTTGCCGACCCGGCCCGCGGACTGGGTCCCGGCCCGGCCGAACTGCAATGGGCCACCGGCACACACGCCCTGGTCTTCGCGACCTTGATGTTCACCGCCGGTGCAATGGGCGACAGCTTCGGCCGCCGGAATGTGCTCGCAATCGGCTTGGTGATCTTTGCCGGGTCCTCGGTCCGGGCGGCGTACGCAGGCGAGGCGAGCCGGCTGCCTGCCGTCCGTGGCCGGGCGGTGTGCTCGGCAGCAGCGGGAAAATTCACCACATAAGTTTTGTTCGGACCGAAGGAGCCCCCGGTTGTCGAAAATAATTGATCCCGCTGTGCGTGAGGTCGAATCGGAGCGGGATTATGTGTCCTCCTTGTACAAGCTGCTCACCGGACGGATTTCCGAGGCCCGTGAGAGCCGGGCGAGTGTGCTGAAGACCAAGGCGGAAAGCGCCGGTGAGGCATACGAGAGAGAAATCGCCGCCGAGCGGCTGGCCAAGGAGATCGGCCGGCTGGAGGGCGCCGAAAAGGGGCTGGTCTTCGGGCGCATCGACTGGGCGGATGGCATGGCTCTGCGCATCGGGCGGATCGGACTGCAGACGGAGGAGGACGACCTGCCTCTGCTCGTGGACTGGCGCGCGAACGCGGCGCGGCCTTTCTACGAGGCGACACCGGTCCACCCGATGGGCCTGCGGCGGCGCCGGCACCTGCGCCTCGAGGAGCGCACCGTCGTCTCGGTGAGCGACGAACTCCTGGACGGGACCGCCCCGACCGACGAGGACGTCGTGGGGGACGGCCCGTTGACCGAGGCTCTGTCGGCACGGCGTACGGGCAGGATGCAGGCGGCCGTCGCGACGCTGCAGGCCGAGCAGGACGAGATCGTCCGCTCCGCCCACCGAGGGGTGACCGTGGTGCAGGGCGGGCCCGGCACCGGCAAGACAGTGGTCGCCCTGCACCGGGCGGCCTATGTCCTGTACGCGTTCCCGCGCGCCGCGCAGGAGGGGGTCCTGGTGGTGGGTCCGAACACCCGGTTCCTCGACTACATCGCCCAGGTCCTCCCCTCGCTCGGAGAGAACGACGTCGTTCTGGCGACCTGCCGGGAATTGGCCGGAGTGTCCACGGACACGGTGGACACGGTGGACCCGTTCGACACGGCGCGCCTCAAGGGCAGTTCCGGCCTCGCCGACGCCCTGGCCGGCCTGATACGCGTCCACCAGGCCCCCGCCGGTGATTTCACCGTGCGGGTCGGACAGGAACTGGTTCGCCTCTCCGGCGAGGAAGTCGCCATGGCACGCGAGGCCGCCACAAGAGCCGCGCCGGGGCACAACCCCGCGCGCCAGGCGTTCAAAGAGCTCTTGGTCGACGCCGTCACCGACGCGATGCAACGAGACATGAGCGACGTCCTGGAGCAGATCGACGCCGATGCCGAAAGGATGACGGGCATCGACCTCGACCGGTTCACGGGCGTCGCCCAGCGCCGTGTCGAAGGCGCGGCTGCTCCGGGTCCGGTTCACGAGCTGGACCTGGACGCCGTCCGAGCCGATCTCCTCGACGACGCCGGCGTCGACCGGGCGGTCGAGGGGTTGTGGCCGCGCCTGGTACCCGGTGACCTCGTGAAGGCGCTCCTGACGAACGCCGACGCTCTCGCCGAGCACCTGCCCCGCCTGACCGCGCGGGAGCGGTCCCTTCTGCTGCGCGGTCCGGACGCCCCGTGGACCGATGCCGATGTGCCGTTGCTGGACGAGGCGGCGAGCCTGGTCGACGGCCCCCCGGAGCGGACGTACGGGCACGTCGTCGTCGACGAGGCCCAGGAACTGACCGCCATGCAGTGGCGGATGATCGTCCGCCGCTGCCCGGCAAGGGCGATGACGCTGGTGGGTGACTTCGCCCAGGCGGGCCCGGTCGCGACAGCACGCGACTGGAAGGAAGCACTGAGCCCCCACGTCGGACCGCGGTTCAAACTCCACAACCTGACCGTCAGTTACCGCACCACGCAGGAGATCCTGGAGAGTGTCCGGGACCTGCTCACGCGGATCGCTCCGGACCAGAAGCCCACCCGGTCCCTGCGGAGCGGTGAGAGCCCTCGCACCGTGACCACACCTCCGGACGGACTGGTCACCGCCGCCGTCCAGGAACTCCGCGCCCAGAGCGCCGCGCACCCGGGCGAGCTCCTGGGAGTGATCTGCGCGGACACCAGGGTGGGCGAGCTGACGGCGCAGGGCATCGCTCACCACGCACGCGTCGTGCCGGCGTCCGAAGCACGCGGCCTCGAATTCGACGGGGTCGTCGTCATGAACCCCGAGGAAATCATCACGGCCCGTCCCGGTGGGGAAAGGGACTTGTACGTAGCTCTGACCCGGGCCACCAAGCGCCTCTGCACCATCGCCGTCCAGTCCGCCTGACGACTCGGCGCCCGCGGTGTCACCGCGGGCGCCACCGGCACGGTACAGACACCGGCCCGCCCGCACGGGCCTGCGCATCGCCTCACCGCTCGCGCCCGCACCCGGCACCACGCGGCCTGGCCCGGGCCGACGATGTCCGGCTCCCCTTCGCGCAGCAGGACGAAGCCGTCCGTCGAGCTCCGGGGCGTTCAGGGTCCCGGTCCATGTGCTGGTGGCGCAGGAGCCGCTGCCGGGTGACGCCACGGGGAAGATCCTCAGGCGGGAGCTGCGCGGCGCGGCCCGGGAGTACGCGCGCGGGGGCGCGGGCCTGCGGTCATCAGCGGCCTGGTCGACGACATGCAGGGCTCACGGCCGGGTGATCCGTACCCGGTAGTGGCCGTCGGCGTGCTTCGCCAGCACGGATATGCGTATGCCGTTGGGCCGGTCGCTGAACGTCTCGCCGGGTTCGAACGGGGCGTCGGAGAGTTCGGCGTGGACATTGGGCCGCCGGGTGCAGCCACCGCTCTCCTCCTGGCTGTCCTCGACGGAGACCGGGCCCTGGCCCGTGTCGACGTCGGAGCTCACCTTGTAGATGAGTACTCCCGGCCGGCAGACCGCTTCGTCGTTGCCTTCCGCGGTCCGTACCTCCACCGCGTAGCCGGACTGCGCGCTCACCGGCACGAAAGCCAGCTTCGGCCCCCCTGCCGTGGCCAGCGGTTCGAGAACGTGTTCGCTGGTGCCGGGCATGGCGGCGCAGCTGATCTGTTCGTTGCCCAGCCAGCCGAGCTTCCACTTGTGCCAGCCGAGGAGGTCGTTGTTGGCCCCCCAGTCCTCGGACATGATGTCCCAGTGCCCCACGGAGCCGCCGCCCTCCATCGTGTAGAGATCGGGCAGCCCGAAGACGTGGCCGTTCTCGTGGGGGAGGACCCGGTAGCCGGTCTCCTCGTACGATCCCGATCCGTCGTCCTGGCGGCTGTAGATGAAGGACGTGTGGGTGAGCGGGACGCCGTCGGCGGTCGGGGCGTCGTCGTTGCCGGCGAAGGTCACCGACAGGACGGTGTCCAGCGCGGAGGGGCCGGCGTTCGGGGTGACGAGCACGTTGACCAGGTCGTACTCCGAGAAGTCGACCTTCGGGTCGGCGACGGTCACCAGGTCCTCGACCATCTTGCGGTAGCCCGGTTCATACGGGGCGCCGCGCTCTATCCCGTACTCGGAGAACGGCAGCGGCATCCGCAGCCAGTCGCCCACGGGGGCTTCGGGCCGGTAGACGAGCCGGCCGTAGGAGCTGGTGCGGAACCAGTCGGAGGTCTGCGGAAAGAATTCCGCCAGCCGGTCCGCCGCCGGTTCCGTCGCCTGCGCGTCGGGGAAGTCGATCATCAGGTTGAGGGCTCTGATCCGGCCGGTGGAGCGTGCGTAGCCGGGTGGTGTCGGCATGCCCTCCGACATCTGCACGCCCATCGCCGTGGGTATGCGGCACGGTGCGAGGCCGGTCCCGCGGGGTGCGGCCACGGCCCCCGGGGAGGCCTGGCCGACGAGGGGGAGGGTGGTGCTGGCCGATGCTGTCGTCGCAATGACCAGGGCTGTCGCTCCGGCGAGCACGAGGGGGCGGCGGCGTCCGCGTATCCGGTGGCGTGACTGCTGCATAGGGCGCCGCCTTCGGGTCCGCGGCAGCCGGCCGGGCCCCGGCTGCGCTCTGGCGATCAGCCTCTTCCGGGACGTGGGGGGCCGCTCGCTGGGTGCGCCGATGGAGGGTTTTCGCCACGGCGATCGTGTGATTCAGGTCATATGGAGCAAGGAAATAACCGGGGATCCTTTCCCCGTTTGCATCTGTGTCCTCGGGAACCGGGGACTCGGTCCCCGGTTGTGACGGAGGGCCGCCGCACACACCGGAAGGGAAGGGCCGTGGTCGTGGAGTCGCCCGTCGCCGGAACCGCCACCTGTGCCGCGCAGCGCCGTACGACCCGCCCACGGGCCGACGCCCTGCGCAACCGGGAGCGGATCGTGGCGGCCGCGCGTGAGATGTTCGTCGAGTTCGGGCCGGACGTGCCGCTCGACGAGGTCGCGCGCAGAGCCGGAGTCGGCAACGCCACGCTCTACCGGAATTTCCCCGACCGGGCGGCTCTGATCCATGAAGTCGTCCTCGCCGTCACCTCCCGCACCACCGATCGGGCGGAGGAGGCCGGCGCGGCCGGGGCCGACCCCTTCGTCGCGCTCAGCCGCTTCGTGCACGCGGCGGCCGACGAGCGGATCGGGGCCCTGTGCCCGATGCTGTCCGGCGGCTTCGACAACGCCCACCCCGAACTGCTCAGCGAGCGCCGGCGCCTCGAAGAGGCCGTCGAAGGACTCGTGGAGCGCGCCATGTCCGCAGGGCGGCTGCGCGCCGACATCGCCGTCGGTGACGTACTCGTCGCCCTCTCCCAGCTCACCCGGCCCCTGCCCGGCACCGCCTGCCCGGACATGGACCGGTTCACCCACCGCCATCTGCAGCTCTTCCTGGACGGTCTGGAATCCCCGGCCCGCTCCGAACTGCCCGGCTCGGCAGCGACCCTGGAGGATCTGCGCAGCGGGTGCTGACGCCCGCGCACCGGAGAAACGACCCACAGACTCCCGGCCCACAGATTCCCGGCCCACACCGGCCCAGAAGCAGGACCGGCCCTGACACGCAGGTCCGGCCCTCGGTACCGCCCGCCCTTTTCCGTCGTCTTCCGCGCGTCCGTTCGTAACCGACTCGCCGATTCCGTAACTCTTCGTGTCCTTAGGTGGCTACTCCCATGTCGAAAACAGCCGGTACTCTTCCGGATCCCAATCGCTGGAAAGCGCTGAGTTTCATCGCCCTCGCCCAGCTGATGGTCGTGCTCGACGCGACCATCGTGAACATAGCCCTGCCCTCCGCCCAGACCGACCTGGGCATTTCCGAGGGAAACAAGCAGTGGGTCATCACCGCTTACGCCCTGGCGTTCGGCGGTCTCCTGCTCTTCGGCGGGCGCATCGCCGACCTCTGGGGCCGCAAGCGCACCTTCGTCGTGGGTCTGCTCGGTTTCGCCGCGGCCTCCGCGCTCGGCGGCGCGGCCCAGAACGAAGCGATGATGTTCGGCTCCCGTGCCCTGCAGGGTGTCTTCGGCGCACTGCTCGCGCCCGCGGCCCTCTCCCTGCTCGCCGTGATGTTCACGGACGCCAAGGAGCGTGCCAAGGCCTTCGGCATCTACGGGGCCATCGCCGGCGGCGGTGGCGCGGTCGGCCTGATCCTGGGCGGATTCCTGACCGAGTACCTGAACTGGCGCTGGACCTTCTTCGTCAACATCCCGTTCGCGGTCGTCGCCGCGGCCGGTGCCTACTTCGTCGTCCGCGAGCCGGCCGGCAGCCGCAACCGTTCGCCGCTCGACATCCCTGGCGTCGTCCTGTCCACCCTCGGCCTGGTCGCACTGGTCTACGGCTTCACCCGCGCCGAGTCGGCCGGCTGGTCGGACTCGCTGACCGTCGGCATGTTCGTCGCGGCCGCGGTGCTGCTGGCGGCCTTCGTGGCCACCGAGGCGCGTGTGAAGTCGCCGCTGCTGCCGCTGCGCGTCCTGACCGAGCGCAACCGTGGAGGGGTCTACCTCTCGCTGGGCCTCGCCATCATCGCGATGTTCGGGCTCTTCCTCTTCCTGACGTACTACCTGCAGGTGGTCAAGGGCTACACACCGGTCAAGACCGGCTTCGCCTTTCTGCCGATGATCGTGGGCATGATCACCGGGTCGACGCAGATCGGGACCCGACTGATGACCCGCGTCCCGCCGAGGCTGCTGATGGGACCCGGTTTCCTGGTGGCGGCCGTCGGCATGCTGCTGCTGACCCAACTGGACGTCAACACGTCCTACGCGGCCGTCATCCTGCCCGGCCAGCTGCTGCTGGGCCTGGGCATGGGTACGGCGTTCATGCCGGCCATGTCGCTGGCCACGCACGGCATCGAGCCGCGTGACGCGGGTGTGGCCTCCGCGATGGTGAACACCTCGCAGCAGGTCGGCGGCGCCATCGGCACGGCGCTGCTCAACACGATCGCCGCCGGCGCCACCACCGCGTACATCGCGGACCACGCCGCCGGTACGAGCGACCCGAAGCTGCTCCAGCTCCAGGCCATGGTGGCCGGCTTCTCCAGCGCCATCTGGTGGGCGGTCGGCATCCTGGTCGCCGCTTCGGCGATCGCGGTGGCCCTGATCAACACCGGGCGACCGGGAACGGGTGCGGTCGACGGCTCGGGGGAGCCGGCGGACGGGATCGAGGAAGAGTTCAAGATCCCGGTCGTCGCGCACTGACCGTGCCGGCCGTGCTCGCGCACTGACCGTGCCGGCCGTGCTCGCGCACCGACCGTGTGCGCGGACCGGCCGGGGGCGCCGGACCGGGTGCCTGGTCCGGAGCCGGGCCGGCCGGTGTGCCGCCTGACGGTGTCGGTGCCGGTCCCGGCCTGTCTGCCCTGGCTCCGCTCAGCGGAGCCAGGGCAGATCCGCGTCCGCGTCTTCCGGCTGCAGGCCGTTGGCGAGGACCTGCATGATCTCGCCGAGGCTCTGTATCTGCTGAGCACTGAGCCGGTCGAACATCGCCTGCCGTACGGCTTCGACGTGTCCTGGTGCTGACCGCGCCAGCATGTCGTAGCCCTCGTCGGTGAGGATCGCGTTCTGGCCGCGCTTGTCGGAGTGGCAGTCCTCGCGGCGTACCCAGCCGTTCTTCTCCAGCCGGGCGACGGCGTGCGAGAGGCGGGAACGAGTGATCTTGACGTCCTTGGCCAGCTCGGTCATGCGCTTCCGTCGCCGGGGGGCCTGGGAGAGGTTGACGAGCAGGCCGTAGTAGGTGTGCGGCATGCCCGCGTCGCGCTGCAGCTGGCGGTCGAGGTGGTCCTCCATGAGCGTGGTGGCGTGCAGATAGGCGAGCCACACGCTCTGCTCTTCGTCGGTGAGCCACCGGGGCCCGCCGGGGGATGCCGTGGTCATGTACTCCACTGTACGACCTTTTCTTGAAAGTTGAACTAGATAGAGCTAAGGCCTCCGGGAGTTGGAACTTGAAGATTCAAACACTTGAGCCCATAGAGCCGATCTGCCGAATCCCCGGTGCTTGCGCAGTTGCCTGTGCCCGGTACCTGTAGAGAACACACATACCTTGACCGGCAGAGGAATGGGAGTGTCATGGCAGTCACCGCGGAACGCATGCCCGCCCTTTACCTTCCCCCCGGTGCCCCGCCGCTCGCCGATGACCCCGTCTGGCCCGGCTGACTGGCCGACTGGCCGGCTGGCCGCCTGGTCGGCGGAGGCTGCCGCGCCCCGGGGCGATCCTGATGGTCTCCGCGCACCGGGAGGAGGCCCCGCTCGCCCTCGGCGCCACCGGGACCGTGCCGCTGGTCCGCGACTTCTGGGGATTCCCCCCGCACTACTGCCAGGTGCGGTGCGGCGCCGGAACCCCGGTGCGGGACATCCCCGGCCCCGGGCTCGGCCACGGGGCGTACGTACCGCTGGTCGAGATGTTCCCGGCTGCTGACATCCCCGTTCTCCAGCTCTCGATGCCGACGCTCGACCCGCAGAGGCTGATGGCTGTCGGGCGCAGGCTGACCCCGCTGCGTGACGCGGGTGTGCTGATCGTCGGCAGCGGTTTCTTCACGCACAACCTGGCGGCGCTGCGGCACACCGGTGGCGGCACCCCCGGCTGGTCGGCGGAGTTCGAGGACTGGGGGCACCGGGCGCTCCAGGCACAGGACATCGACTCACCGCTGGACTTCGGGCACGCTTCGCCGGCGGGCAGGCCCGCCCATCCCCGCACCGAGCACTTCGCGCCGCTGTTCGTCACGCTCGGAGCGGCCGAAGGGGATCTCGGCCGGGGGCGCGGTGTCATCGACGGCTTCCGGATGGGCCTGGCGAAGCGCTCGGTGCGGTCCGGCTGATCAACGCCTTCTCGTACCAGGACACGTCCCAGTACCGGCCGAACTTCCGGCCCACCTCCGTGTACGTACCGATGTGGCGGAAACCGAAGGCCTCGTGCAGTCGGACCGACGGCTCGTTCGGCTGCGCGATCCCGGCGTAGGCGCGGTGGATGTCCTCGTCGGCCAGTGCTTCGAACAGTGCCTTGTAGAGGAGGGTGCCGACGCCGCGGCCCGTGGCCCCGGGGGTGACGTAGGCGCTCACCTCCACCGAGGTGCTGTAAGCCGCCTTCGGGCGGTACGGGCTGCTCGTGGCATAGCCGAGGACATGCGGAGCGTCGTGCCGGGTATCCGGATCCAGAGCAACCAGCAGTCTGTGGGGGCCGTCCTCCGGATGGGAGCGCAGCCAGGGCAGACGCTCCTGAGGAGTGAAGGCAGTCGTGTCGAATGTGAGCGCGGTCTCGAGGACGTAATGGTTGTAGATGTCCGTGAGGGTCCGCAGGTCGGTTTCCATGCCCGGCCTGACCTGCACTTCTGTGGGTATGTGCGGCATCTGTCCTCCTCCGGGGGCGGACAGGGTACTGCATGATCGCGAAATTGAACGGGCATCGTGGGAATTCTGTCCGGATTCCAGACGTTGTTTCCATCGGATGCAGGGCACCCGGAAGGGTGTCGCGACCTACTCAGCAAGGGAGCACGCATGGCAACCCGTGCCGTCGCCCGTCGTTCGTCCGCCAGCACCGGCGGGACCGACCGGGCAAGCAGTGTTCGCGCCGTGGGCGGGGAGATCGCCGATCGCGACCTGGTCGGCATGTACCTGGACGAGATCGCTCGCACACCGCTGCTCGACGCCGCCAAGGAGGTCGAGCTCTCGCAGGACATCGAGGCGGGCGTCTACGCCCAGCAGATCCTCGCAGGCGAGGTCGAGAGCGATGCCGGCGGAGCGACGCGTGAGGAGCTCGAAGCGCTCGTCGCCCGGAGCGAGCGCGCCAAGGACGTATTCATCCGCTCCAACCTCCGTCTCGTCGTTGCCGTGGCCAGGCGCTACCCGAGGGCGGGCCTGCCCCTGCTCGATCTGATCCAGGAGGGGAACGCGGGCCTGGTGCGCGCGGTCGAGAAGTTCGACTACGCCAAGGGCTTCAAGTTCTCCACGTACGCCACGTGGTGGATCCGGCAGGCCATCACCCGTTCCATCGCCGATCAGTCCCGCACGATCCGGCTCCCCGTCCACCTCGTGGAGGAGCTCGGCAGGATCCGGCGCGTGCAGCGCGAATTCAACCGTGAGCACGGCCGCGACCCCGAGCACGCGGAGATCGCCGCCGAGCTCGACTCCAACGCCGAGCGCGTCGGCAACGTCCTGGACTGGGCCCGCGACCCGGTCAGCCTGAACATGTCCGTGGACGACGACGGCGACACGCAGTTCGGGGACCTGCTGGAGGACACCTCCGCCGTGTCTCCCGAGCAGTCGGTGATGACCCTGCTGCGCAGCGAGGAGCTCGAGGACCTGATCGGCAAGCTCGACCACCGCACCGCCTCCATCATCAAGATGCGTTACGGGATCGAGGACGGCCGGGAGCGGACCCTCACCGAGGTGGGCAAGCAGCACGGTCTGACACGGGAGCGGATCCGCCAGATCGAGAAGCACGCATTGCTCGAATTGAAGCGAATGGCTCACGACACGGGCTTTGACGCTGCGGCGTGAGCCGATAACCCGTAATCTCCCCATCAAGCCGGTTCGCACCGGCCCGACGACCGGTCTCCTTCCGGTCCCCTGAGCTGAGCCCCGGCGCCCACCCCCCCCGGCGCCGGGGCTCATCCATGTCAGCCCCGCCGCGTCGGCCCGGGTGACGCGGCGCGGTTCAGCCGGGCACCCAGGCCGCTGAGGTGCTCCACCAGGTGGGCCGGCCCGTGCACCTCGAACTCGCAGTCACAGAAGCTGGTGCCCCGCTTCGGCCGCAAGGTCCTGCAGGCGGGCGCGCTGCTGATGATCACCGGGCTGCCGCTCTGCGTCTGGGAGGCCGGGCGGTACGGGCTGGACATCAACCCCTGGCAGATGGCACTCCCGCTGGTGGCCATGGGCGTGGGCATGGGACTGATCGTGGCCCCGCTGACGGACGCGGTGCTCTCCGGAGTGCCGAAGGAGCACTCCGGACCGGCGTCAGGGCTGATCAACACCGTGCAGCAGATGGGTACGGCGCTGGGGCTCGGCCTCGTCCCGGTCGTCTTCTTCGGCTCGATCAGCGGCCGGCTGCCACGGGAGGCGAGGGGCGCGGCGTTCGTGGACGCGTTCCAGCAGTCGCTGTGGTGGGTGGCCGGGGTGCTCGCGGTGATCTTCCTCGTGATGTTCGCCCTGCCCGCCGGACCGCAGGTGCATCCGGAGGGCGGCGGGGACGGCACGGAACCCGTACAGGCTCAGGACGACGCGAGGGTGAAGGAGCCCGAGCTGACGAGCTGAAGCGGTGGCGAGGTGACGAGCTGACGCGACGGTGAGCGGGCCGCCGTGTCAGCAGATGCGGGTCCGGCTCTCCATGGCCAGGCGTGCGGTCTGCTCGTCGTCGTACACCTCGCACATGTGGCGGCCGTCGGGCGTCGCCGTGTGCTCGACCTCCCACAGGCTCGTCTCGCTGCCGTCCAGGAGGAGGAAGGCGTGCTCGTAGAGTGTGAAACCGGCGTCCCGTCCGTCGACGCGGCACTGGCGGCCGAAGACCTGGGTGATGTGGTGGGCGAAGGCCGCCCGGAGGAGCCCGGCGGTCCCGGCGCCGGGCCGGTCGCCGTTCTCCGCGCGGCGCAGGACGCGGCGGGCGTGGTCCGCCGAATTGTCCTGTGCGTACATGCGGGGCAGGGGAGCCGGGGGGACGCTCATGAGCAGGGCGAGCGCCTCCATGTCCTCCCGGAGGCTCTCGTCGCCGAGGGCGGGGGTGTCCCAGAAGCCGCCGGCGAGGCGAGCGGCGGCGATCTGCGCGTCGCCCTCGTCGTCGTACAGCTCGTGGCGGGGCGGGGCGGGGACGTCCCTGCCGCCGCCGTGCACCAGCTCCCACAGGGAGAGCGTGGTGCCGTCGGAGAGCAGGTAGGTGTGCCGGTAGGTCTCCCGGTGCAGCACGGAACTGTGGTGGGACGAGTGCAGGGCGCTGCTGTGCGCCAGCGCCGTCCCCAGTCGGTCGACCGTGGTGTCGGACAGGTCGAAGGAGTTGAGGGCGCATCGCAGGAGTCGCTCGAGGTGCTGCTCGGTTGTCTCGTACGGATCGCTCAAGGTGCTGTCTCCAGGCCGTCGCCGCGTGTTACCTGATGCGTGCATAACGTAGTCCCTGGGTCTGACATCGTGACCGGGGTTCGCGAAAAACGTACCGCGTACGCGGAAAGTTCCCCGCCTGTCCGGGAGGTCACGCCAGAGGTTCCCGGCCTTGTCGGGGCGCGCCGTAGAGCTCGCTGTACGACGGGAACGCGCCTCCCGGCCCGTCGACTCCCCGGGCCGCCCTGACGGCCTTCACGATGGCGCGGGCCAGGGCGTCCGCCCCCGCCGCCAGGATGGCGTCGAGTGCGGCCACGGGCTCCGGAGGCAGCGGCAGGGTGCCGGTGGAGAGCGCGAAGACGGTGTCTCCGTCGGTGAGGAGGTGGACCGGCCGGACGGCGCGCGCGAGCCCGTCGTGCGCCGTGCCTGCGAGCTTCTGCGCCTGGGCGCGGGTGAGGGCGGCGTCGGTGGCGACGACGGCGATCGTGGTGTTGAAGACGCCGCTCGTCCGCGGGCCCTTCCCTTCCGCTTCCGCCGTTTTTCCCCGCGTGCCCCGGATCTCCGCCAGCCGCCGGCGCGCGGCCTCGTGCACCGGGGGCGCGGGGTGCACGGGCGGCTCTCCCGAGCCGTACTCCCCGTACAGCACCCCCGTCCGAGGATCGACGACGGAGCCCGCCGCGTTGACGACGGCCAGGGCGGCGACCGTGGTGCCGGAGGCCAGGCGCACGCTGGCCGTACCGACGCCGCCCTTGATCTGCCCGGCCACCGCCCCCGTGCCGGCGCCCACCGTGCCCTCGGGGACCTGGGTACCCGGAGCCGAAGCGGCGGCGGCCCGCACGGCGGAGCGGCCGGTCGACGCGTCGGGGCGGGCCCGCCAGTCGCCGCCCCGGCCCAGATCGAAGAGGCAGGCCGCCGGCACCACCGGCACCACCTGGGAGGGGTCCGGTCCGACCGGGACACCACGCCCCTGCTCCTCGAGCCAGGCCATCACGCCGGAAGCGGCGTCGAGTCCGTACGCGCTGCCGCCGGTCAGGACGACCGCGTCGATCCGCTGCACCAGATTGCGCGGATCGAGGGCGTCCGTCTCCCTGGTGCCGGGGCCGCCCCCGCGCACGTCGACCGCCGCGACGGCCCCGCCCTCGGGAGCGAGGACGACGGTGGTCCCGCTCAGCGCGCCCTCGCCCGGCACCGCCGCATGCCCGACGCGGATCCCCGCCACGTCCGTCAGCGCGTCCAGCGGACCGGAAAGGGGTACGTCGTCGGGCATCGCAAGCTCTTCGGGCATCACAAGCTCCTCCGGGATGTGCGGCGTCGGGCATCGGCGCGGCGGCGGGCGCGAGCCGCCTTCCGGCGAACGTACATCCGCCGACGGCCGGGCCGGGAAGGAACGACGCGCTCACCCTTTCGATGCCCAAAACCGGTCTATACGCACGTTTCGGACCTACGGTGACGGGGTGACCGAGCCACCAGAAGCGCGCGCCGCAGCGGAGCGACCCGACCCCGGTGCGCATACCGATCCCCCCGGCGGTCCGGACCTCCGGAAACCGGCCCGGGGCTCCGCCGCCGTCGCGAAGGCCGTGGAAGCACTTCCGCGGTCGGTCAACGGCAGGGCGGCCCTGGCCGGTGCCGTCGTCTCCGCGCTGCTGATCCTCGCGATCGTGTTCGGCAGCCGGATGCTGCGCGACTTCGACTCCGCCCTCCTTCCGTACGCCGTGGCCAGCGTCTTCCTCGCCTTCGGCGTCGCCTACCGCTACACGGTCTGGGTCTCGGCCCCGGGCGCCCGGCGGCTCTTCAGGAACGGCTGGCGCAGCCTGTTCTCGAAGGAGAACTTCCGCAAGGCGCCCACCGCCCTGCCGAAGATGACCGCGACCTATCTGGGCTTCCAGAAATTCCTCGGCGCCCGCTCCCACACCCGCTGGGCGGCCCACCAGTTGATCTTCTGGGGCTGCATCCTCGCCGCACTGATCACCTTCCCGCTGACCTGGGGCTGGTTCACCTTCACCTCGGGCAGCGGCTCGGGGCCCGGCTACGAGATGCGCATGTGGGGCGTCAAGATCATCGGATTCGACTCCCTGAACATCGTCGGCTGGCTGATGTTCCACGGCCTGGACATCGCCGCGGTGCTGGTCATCCCCGGCGCGGGGTACTTCCTCTGGCGCAGGATGAAGGACCGCGGGGCCATCACCGGACAGCGCTTCGCCTACGACATGGTGCCGCTGCTCGCCCTGATCATCATCTCCGTGACCGGGCTGCTGCTCACCTTCTCCTCGATCTTCCTGCACGGCGGAGGCTACGAGTTCCTGGCGATCCTCCACATGGTGTCGGTGGTCTTCACCCTCATCTACATCCCGTTCGGGAAGTTCTTCCACATCGTGCAGCGTCCGGCAGCGGTCGGCATGCAGCTCTTCAAGTACACGTCGCGGCAGGGCGACGACGTCTTCGCCTGCCGTCGCTGCGAGGAGCCCATCGACACGGGGGCGTACGTCGAGAACCTGAGGGGCACCATGCGCGACCTCGACCTCGGCTTCGACCGATGGGCCGAGTACTGCCCGCGCTGCAAGCGGGTGCTGCGCGGCAACGCTTATCTCTCCCAGGTGAAGAAGGGCTACAAGTGACCGCAGATCCACGCGCAGCCGACCGTCGTACGGTGCTCCCCCTCGACCCCGTGATCGCACCGCCGGGCTCCCAGGGGTTCCGCGACGCGGGCGGGATCCCGGCCGACAAGTGGCACGCCGACCAGCACGGCGAAACGCTGGTCCCCACCCACTGCTGCTTCTGCGGCGTCCAGTGCGGCATGTACCTGCGCGTGGACCGGCACGGCAAGGTCTTCGGCGTGGAACCCCGCAACCACGACATCAACCGCATGCGGCTCTGCCCCAAAGGCATCCACGCCTACCAGCAGGTCAACCACCCCGACCGGCTCACCGCGCCCCTCATGCGCCGCTCCCGCGACGAGGAGCTGCGCGAGGTCTCCTGGGACGAGGCACTCGACTTCACGGTCTCCGAGATCAAGCGCATCCAGCGGGAGCACGGGAACGACGCTTTCGGGGTGCTCGGCGGGGCCAGCCTCTTCACCGAGAAGTCCTATCTGGTCGGCAAGTTCGCCCGGGTGGCGATCAAGACCCGGCACGTCGACTACAACGGCCGGCTCTGCATGGTCAGTGCCGCGGGCGCCAACAAGCTCGCCTTCAACATCGACAGGGCCGGCAACCCCTTCTCCGACATCCTGCTGACCGACTGCCTGCTGCTCGCCGGCGCCAACGTCGGCGAGTGTTTCCCGGTGCTGACCCAGTACGTCTGGGGGGCCCGGGACCGCGGCGCCACCCTGATCGTGGTCGACCCACGCGAGACGGCGGTCGCACGCACCGCCGACATCCACGTCGCGCTCAAGTCGGGCACCGACTCCGCCTTCTTCAACGCCGTGCTGAACGTCGTCATCGAGGAGGGTCTCACCGACGAGGCTTACCTCGCGGCCCACGCCGCCGGCTGGGAGGAGGTCAAGGCCAACGTCGCCCACTACCCCCCGTCCCGCGCCGCCGAGATCTGCGGGATCCCCGCGGAGCAGGTCGTCCAGGTGGCCCGCGCCTTCGCACGGGCGCCGAAGGCCATGGCCTTTCACGCCAGGGGCATCGAGCACCACACCCAGGGCGTCGAGAACTGCCTCTCCGTGATCAACCTGTGCACCGCCACCGGGCACCTCGGCAAGCCGGGCGCCGGTTACGGCACCCTCACCGGTCAGGGGAACGGCCAGGGAGGCCGTGAGCACGGCCAGAAATCGGACCTCCTTCCCGGCGGGCGTTCGATCCTCAACGAGGAGCACCGCCGGCAGATCTGCGAAATCTGGGGCATCGAGGAATCCGAACTGCCGGGCGCGGGCACGTCCATGATGGAAATGGTCTGGCAGATGCAGCGCCAGGAGATCCGGGGCCTGATCGGCATCTGCAACAACCCCTTCGTCTCCCTCCCCAACTACGCCGTGGTCAAGGAGGGGTACGACACCACCGAATTCCACGCCCAGTTCGACTTCTTCCTCTCCGAGACCGCCGCCAACGCACACGTCGTCTTCCCTGTGACCGTCTGGGCCGAGGACGAGGGCGTGATGGCCAACGCCGAAGCCCGCGTGGTCAAGCACAACAAGGCGCAGGAACCGCCCGTCGGTGTGCGGACCGACACCTGGGTGATGTGCGAGCTCGCCCGCCGCCTCGGTGCCGGCGACAAATTCGCCTTCGAGCGCACCCGCGACGTCTTCGACGAGCTGCGCAGGGCCTCCGCGGGCACCGTCATCGACTATTCCGGCATCACCTACGAACGGCTGGAGGAGACCGGCGGGATCTCCTGGCCCTGCCCGTCGACCGAGCACCCCGGCACCCCCCGGTTGTTCGAGGACGGTACGACCTACCACGCCGACGGCAAGATCCACATGCAGGTCGTCGAGTGGCACCCCCCGGCGGACCCCTACGACGCCCAGTACCCGATGACGCTGACCACCGGACGCACCGTCGCCCACTTCCTCTCCGGCAACCAGACGCGCCGGCTGGGCGGCCTCGTCGAGCAGACCCCGCGGCCCTGGGCCGAGGTCCACCCCTCCCACGGCTTCCGCAACGGCGAACCCGTCCGTGTCGTCACCCGGCGCGGCAGCGAGGTGTTCCCCGCACTGGTGACCGAGGCGATCCGGCCCGACACGGTGTTCATCCCCTATCACTGGCCCGTCCCCACAGCGGCCAACGCACTCACCATCGACGCCCTCGACCCCCGCTCCAAGATCCCCGAGTACAAGGTCTGCGCCTGCCGCATCGAGCATGCCGGAACGATCGACGAGGTCCCCGCGCCTCCGGTCGCGCCCGGTCATGTCGCCTACCCCGAGACCCAGGTCTCCCGTACCGACCCGCTGCCACCCACGGCCCCGCAGGGCCGCGGCACCTCGGAGAGGAGCTGATGCCCGGATGATGGGCAGAACGATGTTCATCGACCCGGGGCGCTGCATCGGCTGTCAGGCCTGTGTCTCCGCCTGCCGGGAATGCGACTCCCACCGTGGCAAATCGATGATCCACCTCGACTACACGGACGAGGGCTCCTCCGTCGCCTCCCTTCCCACGGTCTGCATGCACTGCGAGGACCCGGTGGCCCCCTGCGCCGAGGTCTGCCCGGCCGACGCGATCCTGGTCACCGCCGACGGCGTGGTGCAACAGGCCGACACCACCCGCTGCATCGGCTGCGCCAACTGCGTCAACGCCTGCCCCTTCGGGGTTCCGAAGATCGATCTGGAGGCGAAGCTGCAGCTGAAGTGCAACCTCTGCTACGACCGCACCGCCTACGGGCTGGCCCCCATGTGCGCCACCGTCTGCCCGACCGGGGCCCTCTACTACGGCACCATCGAGGAGCTCCAGGCGGAACGCCCCGGGGTGCAGGTCGCCGACACCTTCGTCTTCGGTGAGAGCGAGGTCCGCACCGGCGTGGCCATGGTCGTGCCCGCGGAGCGGGTCCAGTGGCCGGTGCCCGGCGGTCTTCCCGTCGTGGAGATCAACGGGAAGGACGTCCGTCGATGAGCGTCACCGAACAGCAGCAGCCGGGTCCCGAACACGGCTCGGGAGGCGACCCCCGCGAGGCACTGCACGACAGGATCGCCGCCGACACGCTGACCACCCGGCGCGACTACCTCCGGATCGTGGCCACCGTCTCCGGCGGCCTCGCCGTGGGCGGGCTGGCCGTGGCGGGCGGCATCCTCCACCGGCACGGGGAGACGGAGGACGGGAAGGCACCGGCCCCGAAGCGGATCGCCGCGCAGCTGCTGCCCGGTGAATCCCTCGCTTTCCGCTACCCGGGCGACGAGGACCGGGCGGTCGCCGTGAGGATGGACGACGGCACTCTCGTCGGCTACTCCGCCGTCTGTACGCACCTGGCCTGCGCCGTGCTCTGGCGCAAGGAGCGCGGTACGGAGGGCGAGCTGTACTGCCCCTGCCATGAAGGAGTCTTCGACGCCCGCACCGGTGAGGTCACGGCCGGACCTCCGCCCCGCGGGCTGCCCAAGGTGGCCCTGACCGAGCTGGAGGACGGCAGCATCTGGGCCGTGGGCACCACCCGCTCCGGCGAGAGCGTCGAGGAGGGGCTGTGCCGTCAGCTCGGTGAGGACCGCCCTGACCTCGCCGCCCGGATCGGCTGCCCCGGTACCGGAGGCGGCGCCGAGGCGCCATCCGCGCCCGCCGCGTCCGACGCCGCGTCCCCGGGGAGGCAGCCATGACCGAGCCCCTGGACCCGGTCGAGCCGCCCCGGCCCTCCAGGCCTCAGGGCTCGGCCTATCCCGAATACCACCCGGGCAGCGCGCGTGCCGAGCTGAACCGGCCCGTCCATGAGCGCTACCCCCAGATTCGGCCCACCAGCGGCTATGCCGATCCGAGGGTGCGTCACACCGGCCCGGGCCCCGGGGCTGGTACGGAACAGGAGCCCGAGCGATCCGCGAAGCTGACGGCCCGGCTGGTGCTGGCGATGAGCGTCGTCATCGGACAGCTGTGGGCTCTGACGGAGGTCGTCAACGTGTGGATGGAGGGTGACACGGGCACCGCCTGGTGGGGCGCCGGATTTCTGTGCCTGTCGTTCCTCGTCGTGCTGGGGCTGTGGCTGCTCGACCCGCAGGACCGCTGAGCTCGGCCGTACCCTGGAGGCATGAGCGCCGCCCCCGCCCCCGCCCCTGGCCCACGAGAGCCGAAGCCGCAGCAGGAGTCCAGGCCCGTGCCGCCGGCTCTGATCTTCGACGATCCGCTGGACCGGCAGTCCTCGGACGACACGGACCAGGGGTGGGGCGAGCGGGCTCCGGCAGGCGGCGGCGCGGCCGACCTGGCGCGCTTCCTCGACGAGAAGCCGCCCCACCACATCTGACGCCGGCGGCCGACGACGGTTCCGGCTGACCACGCCTGGCCCCCCCTGGACGAGGCGTGTGTCCCGGATCTCCTTCAGCACCTCCAGCTCGCTCACCTCCAGCGGAAGGGTGAGCTGACGCGATACCCGTCCTATTCGGCATGGGACACCGCCACCGCGAGCCGCCCCGAAGCGCCGGCACCTGCCAGGACAGCCGCGGTGTCCCGCTCCACGGACAGGACCACCAGCGCGCCGCCGCCCACGCCCGCCCCTCCGCGGGCCTCCAGGAACGACGCCTCCCCGCCGGGGGACGATGCCTCCTCGTCCGGGGACGACGCCTCCCCGCCACCCCCACCGCGCGGGATCTCCGCCACTCGCACGTCGCGTGCCACCACCCTGGCCTCCGCGTCCCCGTCGATCGCGGCGGCGATCACATCGACCCGGTCGCCGGGCCGCAGCAGCCCGACCGTCGCCGCGTCGGCGATCCGCACCGGGGCGGACACCAGCCGTACGGCCCGCCGCTCAGACCCCGGTGGCGCACCCCCGGAGAGGGCGGTCGCCCCTCTCTCACCGCCCGGCCCCGAAGCGGCGAGCACGGCGGAGGCCAGTGCGAAGCCGGCGGCCAGCGCCCGGCGGCGGCCGCGGAGCGCCCGCCGTAGTCGTCGCGCACCGCCGCCCCGCACGCGCAGAGGCCCGAAGGACGGGACGCCGCAGGGCGCGGGAGGCGCGGGATGCGTATCGGGGACCGAAGGGGACATGGCCAACACCACCTGCCGTGAGGGGAGTCCTGCGGGATGTCCGCAGGACTCGCCTCACGATCCACCCTCCGCGGAAATCCCGCTCGGCCCTGTGGACAGCGCACACGATGTGGATAACTCGGTCATCCGTTCGAGCGAACTCACGGTCCTGTGTGTGCTCGCCGCCCCGTGCCTGCGCCTCCGTCCCCTTCGAGTTCGAGCGCGGCCCACCACCTCCGCACGAGTCGGCAGCCCACAGGACACGAACCGGCCGTGCCGCGAACCGGCCGT
>NZ_DATMVN010000141.1:0-7386 GCF_035563135.1 Streptomyces sp. | reverse complement strand
TCGGGCAGCAGCCCGTCGTGCCCTGGAAGCCGCCGGTGGAGGACCCCTTCCAGCAACTCGCCCGGTCCCAGGCCTCCGCCAGGCCCGCCGGTCTCGGCAAGCGGCTCGCGGCCCGGCTCCTGGACACGGTCGTCCTCGGCGCGCTCGTCGGCGCGGCCGGCTTCCCCCTGGTCACCCGGGCGATGGACCACATCGACGGGAAGATCCGAGCGGCGGAGCTGTCCGGTGAGACGGTCACCGTCTGGTTCCTGGACTCCACCACCGCCGGCCTGTTCGGCGGGGTGCTCGCCGCCTTCCTGATCCTCGGCTTCCTCCTGGAGGCCGTGCCCACCGCCAAGTGGGGCCGCACGCTGGGCAAGAAACTGTGCGGTCTGGAGGTGCGGGACATCGAGT
This sequence comes from Streptomyces sp., assembly GCF_035563135.1. Taxonomy (GTDB): domain Bacteria; phylum Actinomycetota; class Actinomycetes; order Streptomycetales; family Streptomycetaceae; genus Streptomyces. Next base: position 6,993 of record NZ_DATMVN010000141.1, on the reverse strand, counting down.
CCCACGACGCGCCGGCCCTGGGCGCCGCTCTGCGCCGCTGGCTGGTGTACGGGGTGCTGGGCCTGATCGTCGTCGGGGTGTTCAATGTGCTCTGGTGCCTGATCGACCGCCCGTGGCGCCAGTGCTGGCACGACAAGGCGGCCCGCACCTTCGTCGCGGGCCGGTAGCGGCCCCGTACGCCCGTGTGCCGGGGCCCTTTCCCCCGAAGGGACCCCAGCCGTTGCGGGGCCCGGCGGGCCGGGGTGCACTGCCCCCATGAGTAACGTGCCGCCGCCCCCACCGCCCGACGACGACCCCTTCTCGAAGCGGCCGCCGCAGGGGCCTTTGCCCCCGTCCGGCGGTTCGCCCTACGACAACGGGACGCCTCCGCCTCCGCCCCCGCCCCCGAACGGCCCGTACGGCGGCGGGGGCCCCTACGGCGGTGCGGATCCGCTGGCCGGCATGCCTCCGCTCGCCGAACCGGGCAAGCGGATCCTGGCGCGGTTGATCGATTTCCTCATCATCTCGATCCCGCTGTACCTGATCTCGCTGCCCTTCGGCGGGGCGGTCGACGTGTCCTCGGACGGCGGCGGCGACGACTTCGGCAACGCCATCGGCAACAGCTACTCCGGCCATCAGCTGGTGTGGTCGCTGATCGCCCTGGTGGTCTACGTCGCCTATGACACGTACTTCACGCACAAGGACGGCCGCACGCCCGGCAAGCGGCTGCTCAAGATGCGCGTCGCGATGCTCAACGACGGCTCGGTCCCCGATACGAGCTCCTCGCTGATGCGGGCCGTCGTGCTCTGGCTCCCCGCGCTGCTGTGCTGCCCGTGCCTGTGGTGGCTGATCAACATCGTGCTGATGTTCACGGACAAGCCCTACCGGCAGGGTCTGCAGGACAAGGCGGGCAAAACCGTGGTCGTCTCCGTCCCCTGAACGAGGGGTGTTCAGCGGTGCAGCGAGTGCCCGCCGACGCGCTCCCGCTGCGCGGCGGCGATCTCGATGTCCTCGATGGTGCGGAGCGTACGGGCGGCGGTGGGCGGTGCCGCCGCCTTCCGGACGGCCTTCGCGCGGGCCGGCAGGGCCATGGCCACCAGCAGCCCGAGCACCAGTGCCGCAGTGCAGACGGCGGCGACGCCGAGGCCTGATTCCGTGCGGAACAGCACCAGCAGGGCGAGGGCGGAGAAGACGACGGTGGCCGAACCGTAGAAGAACTGGGCGGCAGTCGGACGCGGCATGGCGGTATCCGTCCTCGGGGCGTCGGATAGGGAGGTCTCTCGACACGTTCGCACTGTCAATCGACTCTACGACGGTGGATGCCCGGGAGGAACGGGTGGTAAGCGTGACCTCACCCACGGTACCGGTGCACGGGGGGCGCACGGAGTCATGCCGCTGCCGGCAGGAGCCTTCGGCGCGCCGGACGGCTGCCGGGCCGCCCTGGAGGTGCGTCCGGATACCGGAAGAGGGCTCCCGCATAGTGCAGTTGGTGTGTGCAAGTCAAGGTCTGTCTTTTCTCTCATAACTCCGATCGAATGTCGTCACTTGTGACGCGTTGAACGCGCGCGGCCCGTATTCACCCCCCTGGCCGCGGACGCGGACGCCGGGGAGGACTGCATCAAGTGACCACTCAGAGAAGGGCGCTACGCGCCACCGCCGTAGCCGTCTGCCTGGCCGCCACCGCCGCGACGGCATCCGCCTTCGCCACGGCGCAGGCGCACGACCGGACGCCGGAACCGGGTATTTCCGCCGTGGACCGGCGCGATCCCGCGCCCGCCAAGGCGCACGAGCACGACCTGGAGGGCCCCTTCAGCAAGGAGCAGGAGGAGCAGCGCCAGGCCGCGCTGGAGCAGGTCCTGTCCGGCGACAAGAAGGTGACCGCCAGGGGCGGTTCCAAGGTCGTCAAGCTCGGCAGGAGCAAGTACGTCGAACTCGGCCGCGAGAAGACCGACAAGATCTTCACCGTCCTCGTGGAGTTCGGCGACAAGGTCGACGACACCACGATGTTCGATCCCGACGGCGACGGCCCGAAGCCGCCCGTCAAGAAGTACGGCGGCACGCCCGGCCCGCTGCACAACGAGATAGCCGAGCCGGACCCGGCGAAGGACAACAGCACCGCCTGGCAGGCCGATTACGACCGGGCCCACTTCCAGGACCTCTACTTCGGCGAGGGCAAGGGCAAGGAATCGCTGAAGACGTACTACGAGAAGACGTCCTCCGGGCGCTACTCGGTCGACGGTGAGGTCTCCGACTGGGTCAAGGTCCCCTACAACGAGGCCCGTTACGGTTCCAACTACTGCGGCTCGACCAACTGCGCCAACGTCTGGGACGCCGTCCGCGACGGTGTCGAGGCCTGGGTGGCGGACCAGGAGGCCCAGGGCCGCACCCCGGATCAGATCAGGACGGACCTCGCGCAGTACGACGAGTGGGACCGTTACGACTTCGACGGCGACGGCGACTTCAACGAGCGCGACGGCTACATCGACCACTTCCAGCTGGTCCACGCCGGTGAGGACGAGTCCGCGGGCGGCGGCACCGAGGGCACCGACGCCATCTGGGCGCACCGCTGGTACGCGTACGGCACCGACGCCGGTGCGACGGGCCCCGAGGGCAACAAGGCCGGCGGCGCCGAGATCGGCGACACGGGCATCTGGGTGGGCGACTACACCGCGCAGCCCGAGAACGGCGGCCTGGGCGTCTTCGCCCACGAGTACGGCCACGACCTCGGCCTCCCGGACCTGTACGACACCTCCGGCGGCGGCGAGAACTCCGTCGGCTTCTGGTCCCTGATGTCGGCGGGCTCCTGGCTCGGCACCGGTGACGGGCAGATAGGCAACCTCCCCGGCGACATGACCGCCTGGGACAAGCTCCAGCTGGGCTGGCTCGACTACGACGTGGCCAAGGCCGCCACGAAGTCGACCCACAAGCTGGGCGTCGCCGAGTACAACACCAAGGACAAGCAGGCGCTCGTCGTCGAGCTGCCGGAGAAGTCCGTCACCACCACGGTCACCGAGCCCGCGGAGGGCTCCAAGCAGTGGTGGAGCGACATGGGTGACGACCTGTCGAACACCCTGACCCGCCCGGTCGACCTGACCGGCAGGACGTCCGCCTCGCTGGACCTCTCCGGCTGGTACGACATCGAGGCCGACTACGACTACCTTTACACCGAGGTGTCCGAGAACGGCGGCACCAGCTGGACCGCGCTCGACGGCACGGCCGACGGCAAGGCCATCCCGCGCGACGCCAGCGGCAAGCCGGCCCTGACGGACGTCTCCGGCGCGTACAGGAAGCTCTCCTTCCCGCTGGACGCCTACGCGGGCAAGAAGATCGACCTCCGCTTCCGCTACCAGACGGACGGCGGCGCGGGCGGCAAGGGCTTCGCGGCCGACGCCATCACGGTCACCGCGGACGGCTCCGTGCTCTTCACGGACAACGCCGAGGGCGACGACAACGGCTGGACCGCCAAGGGCTTCTCGCGGACCGGTGCCTCGTTCACCGACGACTACCCGCAGTACTACATCGCGGAGAACCGCCAGTACGTCTCGTACGACAAGACCCTCGCGGTCGGCCCGTACAACTTCGGCTTCTCCACCACCCGCCCCGACTGGGTCGAGCACTACGCCTACCAGAACGGCCTGATGGTGTGGCTCTGGGACACCTCCCAGAAGGACAACAACACCTCCGTCCACCCCGGGCAGGGCCTGATCCTGCCGGTGGACTCCCACGCCGAGCCGCTGAAGTGGACGGACGGCACGCTCCTGCGCAACAAGATCCAGCCCTTCGACGCGCCGTTCAGCCGGTACCCGAACAAGGGGTTCACGCTGCACAACGCGGACGTCCCGCTGAAGATCAAGCCGTCGCCGGGCGTCCCGGTCTTCGACGACCGCAAGGGCACGTACTGGTACGAGGAGAACCCGACGGGAAGCGTCAAGGTCACTGACACCAACACCCGGATCTCCATCGTGAACGAGCCGCTCAGCGGCTCGACGATCACCGTGAAGGTCGGCCCCTCGGCCAAGTAGTCACCGAAGGAGCAGGTCGGAACATGATCGGCCGTTGCCCCCTGGCGGGCGGCGGCCGATCGTGTTTTAGTGCCTCCTACCAAATCCTTATTGACACGAAGTCTTACGGGGGGCGCGGAGCATGGCAGGCGGAGGTTTCTGCAGGTTGCCCGACGGCACGGTGGTGGTGGCGCTGACCCTGAACGGCCCGGCCGGGGTGTCCGGTCCCGGAGAGCCGGTACGGGTGCTGGTGCACGCGGCGAACCGGGCGCGCGCCCTGACCAGGCTCCGCAACCTCGGACTGCGCGCCGTCTACCTCCGGGGCAACGCCCAGCCGCCCACCCCCGACGAGATCACGGCGGTCCTGCACCACCCGGACGGCCTCCTGTGGCGGACGGCCCCCCAGGCGGGCCAGGAGCTCTGGCACCCGATACGGGCGCTGCTGGGAGCCTCCGGATACGCGGGACCGGCCCGCCCGGCGGCCTGAGCGCCCCGTGAGGCGTCAGACGACCGGCTTGCCCGACAGCTCCACACCGGCGGTCCGCAGCTCCTCCAAGGCCCGCTCCGTGGTCCCCTCGGCCACTCCGGCGGTCAGGTCCAGCAGCACGTGCGTGACGAAGCCCTCCCGGGCGGCGTCCAGCGCCGTGGCGCGCACACAGTGGTCCGTGGCGATGCCGACGACGTCGACGGCGGTGACCGACCGCTCCCGCAGCCACTGGGCGAGCCCGGTGCCGTTCTCGTCGACGCCCTCGAAACCGCTGTACGCCGCGGCGTACGTCCCCTTGTCGAAGACGGTGTCGATCGCGCCGGAAGCCACGGCGGGGGCGAAATTGGGGTGGAAACCCACCCCCTCCGTGCCGGCGACGCAGTGCGGCGGCCAGGAGTGCTCGAAGTCGGGCGACGCGGAGAAGTGGTCACCGGGGTCGATGTGGTGGTCCCGGGTGGCCACGACGTGACGGTAGCCGGGCTGGGCCTCGCCGATCAGGTCGGTGATGGCGGCGGCGACATCGGCACCGCCCGCCACCGCGAGGCTGCCGCCCTCGCAGAAGTCGTTCTGAACGTCGACGACGATCAAGGCGCGATGCATGACGGGTGTCCTTCGGTGGGGGGTCGGCGGGGAGTGCGGATGTGAACGCTGGGGATGCCCCGAGCCTAGAGACTCGGCGCACCCCGCGGGAGGGGGCACGCACGTCGCTCTCCGGCTCCGGCGGGCGCACGACGGACGCGGCCTCTCGCAGGAGGGGGCACGCACGTCGCTCCCCGGCACCGGCGGGCGCACGACCGACGGGAGGCCCGGCGCCCGGTGCCGCGGCGGGCAGCGCCCGCCCGGTGAGGAGCGGCGTCCGGCGCGTGCCCCCGGCGTCCCGGCCGCACGTCCCCGTACGGGACGCACCCGGGCCTCCGGCCGGTGCGGGAAGAGGGCGTGCCGGGCGTCGTGGCGGGACGGACGCCGCCCGCCCCGGCACTAGACGTACTCCGTGGGCAGCACCGGCTCCCCCCGGGACAGCTGCATCGCCGACATCGGCAGTCCCGCACGCGCCGCGATGTGCCGCTCCCGCGCGGCCTCCAGCGGCTCCCGGCCGACCACCTCGCCGCCCCTGACCAGCTCCACCTGCATCTGCCGGCCGGCCAGCTCCGCCGGGACCTCCCCGTTGCCGATCACCTCGGCCTCGGCCACCCCGGCCTCGTCCAGCCTGCGTGCCGCCCACTTGCGGCCGCCCCTCGACGACTTCGCGCCCAGCGACTTCTTCACCACCGGCAGCAGCGGATCGGCCGGATCGGCGGTCCGGGCACGCGCCACCAGCTTGTAGACCATGGAGCACGTCGGGTGCCCGCTCCCGGTGACCAGCTGCGTGCCCACCCCGTAGGTGTCGACGGGCGCGGCGGCCAGCGAGGCGATCGCGTACTCGTCCAGGTCGGAGGTCACCACGATCTTCGTCTCCGTGGCGCCCAGCTCGTCCAGCTGCTGCCGGACCCGGTGCGCGACGAGCAGCAGGTCGCCCGAATCGATCCGTACGGCCCCGAGCTCCGGCCCCGCGACCTCCACCGCCGTACGGACGGCCTCGGTCACGTCGTACGTGTCGACCAGCAGCGAGGTGCCCCGGCCCAGCGAGTCCACCTGCGCCCGGAAGGCGTCCCGCTCGCTGTCGTGCAGGAGCGTGAAGGCGTGCGCGCTCGTCCCGACGGTCGGGATGTTGTACCGGAAGCCGGCCGCCAGGTCCGAGGTGGTGTGGAAGCCGCCGATGCACGCGGCGCGGGCCGACGCCACCGCCGACAGCTCGTGCGTGCGCCGTGCCCCCATCTCGATGAGCCGGCGGCCCTGCGCGGCGGACGCCATCCGCGACGCGGCGGCCGCGATCGCCGAGTCGTGGTTCAGGATCGACAGGATCACCGTCTCCAGCAGCACGCACTCGGCGAAGCTGCCCTCCACCCGCATGATCGGCGAGCCCGGGAAGTACACCTCGCCCTCGGGGTAGCCCCAGATGTCGCCGCCGAAGCGGTACTCGGCGAGCCAGTCCAGGGTCTCCTCGTCGACGATGCCCTTCTCGCGCAGGAAACGCAGGACATCCGCGTCGAAGCGGAAGTTCTCCACCGCGTCGAGTACCCGTCCGGTGCCCGCCACGACGCCGTAGCGGCGCCCGTCGGGCAGCCGGCGCGTGAAGACCTCGAACACGCTCCGCCGCCCGGCCGTGCCCGCCTTCAGGGCGGCCCGCAGCATCGTCAGCTCGTACTGGTCCGTGAAGAGCGCCGTCGAGGGAACGTCCACCGGCAGCCCAAGGTCCGCTGTGTTCATGACGAGGATGCTACCCCCATTTCGTCAGTCTGACGATTTGTGGTTCCGTGGCGCCCGCCACAGGCCCGTTTGTGCGGGTGCCCCCCTGTGGTGGCAGCATGGGCCATGTGACGGCAGCCGCACCCATGGAGATCGAGAAGACCGAATCGGCGGAGGAGGTCTTCGCCGTACCCGAGCCCGACGTGCCCTGGCTGACGATCGTCCACAACGACCCCGTCA
>NZ_DATMVN010000140.1:0-4023 GCF_035563135.1 Streptomyces sp. | reverse complement strand
CGACCACGGTGCCGTCGTCGTCGACCCGCCAGTCCCCGGCCTTCGCGGCCTTGATGGCGGCCTGCACGCCCTTGCCCAGGCGCGGGCCCGCGGCGCGGGCGTTGACCTTCAGCTGCTGGGAGATGCCGAACTGCTCCGGGGAGGCCTCGGCGGCGTCGAGCAGGGTGACGGCCTTGAGGTTCAGCTCGTCCTCGACGATGTGCTCGAAGGTCCCGGCGAGCTTCGCGCCCGAGGGCACGACGACGGTCATCCCGGCCAGGGGCTGGCGCACGCGCAGCTTGTGGGCCTTGCGCAGGGCGGAGCCGTTGGAGCAGATCGTGCGGGTGGTCTCCATGAGCTCCACGAGCTCGGTCTCCGCCGGGAAGCCGGAGGCGTCCGGCCAGTCGGTCAGGTGCACGGAGCGCCCGCCGGTGAGCCCGCGCCAGATCTCCTCGGTGACGAGCGGCAGCAGCGGGGCGGCCACGCGGCAGACGGTCTCCAGGCAGGTGTGCAGCACGTCGAAGGCGACGGTGTCCTCGGCGAAGAACCGGTCGCGGGAGCGGCGGACGTACCAGTTGGTCAGGGTGTCCATGTAGGAGCGCAGGTGCTCGGCGGCGCCCCAGATGTCGTAGGCGTCGAACGCCTCCTTGGTCTGCCGCACCAGCCGCCCGGTCATGGCCAGCACGTAGCGGTCCATGACGTTCTCGGAGTCGTGGCGGGTCCGTGCCTCGTAGCCCGCGCCCCCGTTCGCGGCGTTCGTGTAGAGGCCGAAGAAGTGGTACACGTTCCACAGCGGGAGCATCATCTGGCGCACGCCGTCGCGGATGCCCTGCTCGGTGACCACGAGGTTGCCGCCACGCAGGATGGGGCTGGACATCAGGAACCAGCGCATCGCGTCGGCGCCGTCCCGGTCCAGGACCTCGTTGACGTCCGGGTAGTTGCGCAGGGACTTGGACATCTTCTGCCCGTCGGAGCCCAGCACGATGCCGTGGCTGATGACGTTGCGGAACGCGGGCCGGTCGAACAGCGCGGTCGCGAGGATGTGCAGGGTGTAGAACCAGCCGCGGGTCTGGCCGATGTACTCCACGATGAAGTCGCCCGGGTTGTGGGTCTCGAACCAGTCCCGGTTCTCCATGGGGTAGTGCACCTGGGCGTAGGGCATCGAGCCGGAGTCGAACCACACGTCGAGCACCTCGGGCACCCGGCGCATGGTGGAGCGCCCCGTCGGGTCGTCCGGGTTGGGGCGGGTCAGCTCGTCGATCCAGGGCCGGTGCAGGTCGACCTCGCCGCGGTCGTTGCGCGGCAGCCGGCCGAAGTCGGCCTCGAGCTCGGCCAGGGAGCCGTAGACGTCACGGCGCGGGTGGTTGGGGTCGTCGGACTCCCACACGGGGATCGGCGAGCCCCAGTAGCGGTTGCGGGAGATCGACCAGTCGCGGGCGTTCTCCAGCCACTTGCCGAACTGGCCGTCCTTGACGTTGTCCGGGATCCAGTTGATCTGCTGGTTCAGCTCGACCATCCGGTCCTTGATCCGGGTGACCTCCACGAACCAGGAGGACACGGCGCGGTAGATCAGGGGGTTGCGGCAGCGCCAGCAGTGCGGGTAGGCGTGCTCGTAACTGGCCTGGCGGATCAGCCGGCCCCGCTCCTTGAGGTCGCGGACCACCGTGCGGGCGACGTCCTTGTCGAAGACGTTCTTCCCGGCGAGCCCGGCCAGGGGGGCGCCGGCGGCCAGGGACCCGTCGGCGAACAGGTCGTAGAACACCCCGGCCTCGTCGAGGGACAGCACCACGGGGATGCCGTAGCCGGCGCACACGGTCTGGTCGTCCTCGCCGTAGGCGGGGGCCTGGTGGACCAGGCCGGTGCCGTCGGTGGTGGTGACGTAGTCGGCCACCACGAACTGCCAGGAGGTGCCGGTGCCGAAGCGCTCGGCGTCGGCGAAGTAGTCCCACAGCCGGCGGTAGCGCAGGCCCTCGAGCTCCGCGCCCCGGTGGCGGGCGGTGACCGCGGCGGCGGCCGCCGCGGCCGGGTCCTCCTCCCCGCCCCAGCCGAGGTCCTTGGCGTAGGCGCCCAGCAGGTCCTCGGCGATCAGGAAGCGCCGCCCGGCGAGCTCGCCCGCGCCCGGGACCACGGCGTAGACGATCTCCGGGCCGACCGCGATGGCCTGGTTGGTGGGCAGCGTCCAGGGCGTGGTGGTCCAGGCGAGCGCCTCAACCCCGGCGAGCGCGGTGACGACCTCGGGGTGCTTCGCCCAGGAGGCGTCGTCGAGGACCGGGAAGGAGACGGTGACGGTCTGGTCCTGGCGGTCCTTGTAGACGTCGTCGTCCATGCGCAGCTCATGGTTGGACAGCGGCGTCTCGTCCTTCCAGCAGTACGGCAGGACGCGGTAACCGGAGTAGACGAGGCCCTTGTCGTCGAGGCCCTTGAACGCCGCGATCACCGACTCCATGTAGTCGGGGTTGAGGGTCTTGTAGTCGTTGTCGAAGTCCACCCAGCGCGCCTGGCGGGTGACGTAGTCCTGCCACTCGGAGGCGTACTTCATCACGGAGCTGCGGCAGGCGTCGTTGAACGCGGCGATGCCCATCCGCTCGATCTCCTGCTTGTCGGCCATCCCGAGCTGCTTCATGGCCTCGAGCTCGGCGGGCAGCCCGTGGGTGTCCCAGCCGAAGCGGCGCTCCACGCGCCGGCCCTGCTGGGTCTGGTAGCGGGCCACGAGGTCCTTGACGTAGCCGGTGAGCAGGTGGCCGTAGTGCGGCAGGCCGTTGGCGAAGGGCGGGCCGTCGTAGAAGACGAACTCGTTGGCGCCGTCCTCCCCCGGGTCGCGCCGGTCGATGCTGGCCTGGAAGGTGCCGTCCTGCTGCCAGTAGGCGAGGACGCGCTCCTCCACGGCCGGGAACGTCGGCGCCGCGGGCACGCCGCGGGCCTCGGGGTCGGTGGTCGCCTTGGGGTAGACGGGCTGGTCTGACACGGGATCCTCGTTCTGACGTCGGTGCTGCTCGTGCGGGTCAGGGTGCAAGGACGCTGCCGGCCGGTCGCCCGGGTACAACGCGGTACCACCTCGCTTGCGGTCCCGCCTCCCTCACCGGGCGCGGGGCCGCCGCTCGTTGACTGCTGTGACGGGCTTACCCGTCCGGGTCTACTGAGGACCCGCGGGTCCCGTTCTTCCGGAGGCTCCCCGGTGATGGCCGGATCGGCGCCGATGTGACTGCTCCCATCTTAACCCACCCTCCCCGGGTGCGCGGAGGCGGCGGACGCCGGCGCACCCGGGGAGGGCCCGGTCGCCGGCGGCCGCCGCTCCCGGTCCTCGGTCAGGACGGCCAGGACGGCTAGGAGCGCACGATCTTGTGGGGCGCGGCCTGGGCGACCGGCTTGATCGTCACGGTGTCGAGGTCCACGTGGTGGGGCAGGTTCACGGCGAAGGCGCACACGCCGGCGACGTCCTCCGAGGTCAGCGGCTTCTCCACCCCGGCGTAGACCTGCTCGGCCGCGGCCCGGTCCCCGCCGAGGCGGTTGAGGGAGAACTCGGGGGTGTGCACCAGCCCGGGGGCGATCTCGACGACCCGCACGTTGTGCTCGGCCTCCTCCAGCCGCAGGGCCTCGGTCATGGCGCGCTGGGCGAACTTGGCGGCGTTGTAGCCGGCCCCGCCCTCGTACGCGCGGTGGGCGGCCAGCGAGGTGAGGTTCAGGACGGTGCCCTCGCCGTTCTCGCGCAGGGCGGGCAGGAACGCGCGGGTCATGCGCAGCGTGCCCAGCACGTTGACCTCGTACATCCACGCCCAGTCCTCGGTGCGCGCCTCGGCCACCCGGTCGGTGCCGCGCGCCCCGCCGGAGATGTTGAGCAGCGCGTCCACGCGGCCCTGCTCCTCGAGGACCTGGTCGCGCAGGGCCTCGACCTCGGCGTCGGAGGTCACGTCGCAGGGCGCGGGGATCGCGCCGGTCTGCTCCGCCAGCGCCTCGAGCCGCTCGGCCCGGCGGGCCACGGCGTAGACGGTCCAGCCGCTGCGGCGCAGCTCCCGGGCGGTGGCCTCCCCGATGCCGGTGGAGGCG
>NZ_DATMVN010000139.1:0-3072 GCF_035563135.1 Streptomyces sp. | reverse complement strand
TTGCTCGCGGCCCGGGGCCAGAACCGGCGCATTGCTCGCGGCCCGGGGCCAGAACCGGCGCATCCGCACGCGCACCTGCTGGGCCAGCTCGTAGGTGGTCCACGCCTTGATGGCCAGCAGCCCGAGGATCGCATACGACGTCGTCGTCATCGTGGACGGGGGCATTGACGTGTTCCTCCTCGTGAGAGGACGACCAGCAGCATACTCCCACGGGGAGTACGACACGAGTGCAGGCTCGACGGGGCACTGTCTTCAGTTCACGGCCGCCAGTGCCACCGTGGGTGGCACCGGTTGCCGCCACCTACGGTACGGCCCTGGCCTCGTGGGTCGGCAGTCACGAGCGGGCGCGCACCACAGGACCCCGGTGACGACAGCCCACTCGGCCGACGCTGCCATCAGCACGCCTCCACAAGGTGTGGATCATGCCTGCCCCCACTGCCGCCACGTCGGTCCTGCTCGGGTGCGGGGCGAACCGCGCGCTGCTGACCCCGCTGGGAGCACAGCACACCTTCTTGATCCGCCAAGGCCTCGCCCACCGCCACGTCGGTCTGGTCGCCGCCCTCTGCACCGCCTCCGAGGCGGTACTGATCAGCTCCGGGACCACCGCAATGACCCAGGTCGTAGCCACCCGCCCGTGGCTCCCCACCGCGCTGGCCACCGGTGGAGCCGGCGTCCTCTACGGCTACGCGGCCCGGTCGGCCCGACGGGCCCTGCGCCCCTCCTCCGCTTTGACGAGCACACCGACGGGTGGCCCCGCGAGCGCGGGAAGAACGGCGCCGGCGATCACCGCGATCACCTGGCTGAACCCGCACGTCCTGCTGGAGACCGTGGTGGTGCTCGGCACCGCCGCCACCTCCTGCGGCACGCCGGGACAGTGGTGGTTCGGCCTCGGCGCTGTCACCGCGAGCACGGTGTGGTTCCTGACGGTGGGATACGGCATCGGGATGCTCAGACCCGCCTTCACCCGTCCGATCACCGGGCAGGGCCTGGAAGGGCCCACCGCGGTGATGATGCCCGTCCTGGCGACCACCGTGCTGCTCTGCGCCTTCTGACCGCGCCTCCTGAGCCCGCGGGCCGCCCCTGCACAGCGGGCCGGGGTCTGTCCCCGGCGCGGCGCTGGAGGACGCCACCTCCGCACGCCCACCCGATGATCCCGGCCGAAGGCGCCGCCTGATCCAGCAGCCGCACGGCTCTACGGGCGCCGCGCCCACCACCTGGCCCACCGCACAGACGCCCGACCCCACCGTGCCGTACACAGTCCCGACTGCACGCGCACGCTCTCGAGACGCTCAAGGAGGCGGGGAAGAACGGCATCGCCGCGTTCCAGGCAGCCGTCCCCCACGACGGCCCGACCGCCGCGGGACGGGGCAGCATCGGGTCCCTCGCCCCTAAGGGCGATGCGCGCACCGCCGCCGCACAGCATGCACGAACCAGCGCCGGTGGCGACCCACGACGATGCCCGGAGCAGCCGGCGGCATCGGCTGACGCCCACTCCTGAGGCGGTCATCCGCGCGCCCACAGCAGCTCGGTGGCGGGCTCGGCCGCCGCGCTCACCCGGTGCGGCGTCCTGGTGTCAATACCTCCCGGACCCGCCGACGCAGGGCGGCCCGCGACTTGCCGAGGGCGCAGCCCACCCGAGTGGCCGGCCCCCGCCGCGATCAGGCCCACGGTGTTGCCGATCCAGGTATCGGTGACGATCAGCCGCCGCCCGCCCAGGTCCTTGCCGGCGGCCCGAGGTCCGGCCACCGAGCCGGTGCGCCGCTCCCGCTCGACCTCTCGCTTCCTCTGCGCCAGGGCGACCATCACGGTGAAAACCATCGAACCCATCGGGGAGGTCGTGTCCCGGTCTCCTCGACCTGAGCCCGGCACCCGCATCCCCGCCCCCTCCACCGAACCCAGGACACGGCCGAGGAGGCCGCGAAGCAGGCCGCGAAGCAGGCCGCGAAGCAGGCCGCGGCGGAGGCCGCGAAGGAGGCGGAGGCGGAGGCGGCGGAGGCGGCGGAGGGTGCGGGGACGGGGCGCTGGGTCCACGAGCTCAGCCGAGGTCGACAACCAGGGAATAATGGGAAGAGTCACCCTCGATCCCGCAGGTCCCCGTGTCGTGTGGATGCCCTCTCTACCTGCCATGCACGCAGCCCCTGCACGGCAGCACCCCAGGAGGACGCACCGCATCATGGCCACCGACTACGACATCCCGCGCACCCGGTCCCGAGGACGAGCCGGCCAACGAGTCGCTGGAGGCGATCCAAGCCCAGCGCAGCCCCACCCGGACCGCGGTCATCGACCTGGTAGGGGCAATCAGCGCAAGTCGCTCCTGGACCGTGGCCAGGCGCCGGGAGAGGTTCGCCGAGCTCAGCACCCGCGATCCTCGGCATGGGATGCCCGGATGGATGGTTTCATCGGGTGCGCTGCTCAGTGCCCCGTGGGTGCGGGCACGACCATCACCGGGCCTTCGCTGTCGTGGAGCACAGCCTGGGAGACAGAACCGAGCAGGAGCCCCCGGAATCCGCCGATGCCGCGGGAGCCGACTACGACGAGGTCTGCGGTGCGCGAGGCATGGGTCAGAATGGCGGCCGGGCGTCCCACGTAGATGTGGTGCTCCACGGTCAGCTCCGGATGCTGTTGCACGATCTCGTCGGCGATGTCGGCCAGCTTCTGCCCCGACGCCTGGACGTACCGGTCCGTGTCGAACTCCTCCTGGAACCAGCTCGGGGTTTGGGTCAGCACCACGTTGGCGGACACCAGGACCAGGGTTCGGCCGTGGTCCCGGGCGTAGTCGACGGCCTGCCGTAGAGCCGGGTGGCGGGATCCCAGGGCGTCGATGCCCACGACCACGCGTCCGGTGAAGTCGACATCCTCGACACCGATGGGGCCGGCGGGCTCGAGCGCGAAATCCTCGAACCCGTCGGACGGGTCAGCAGGTCGATCCTTCCGCCCGGGGACGATGATGACGGGGCACACCGCATGCGCGGCGACCGCCGCGGAGACGGATCCGAGACGCCCGCGCAGCGCCCCGCCGCGTCCGCGCTTGCCCAGAACCACCAGGCCGGCCGAGCCCGAGGACTTCACGAT
>NZ_DATMVN010000138.1:0-3163 GCF_035563135.1 Streptomyces sp. | reverse complement strand
TCGTGCCCCTGCTCCCCGAGCGGCTGCGCTATCTGCCCCTCGCCAGGTCGGCACGGGCCGAGTGGCGGGCCGGCGGCGGCCGGCCGGGCCGGGGCGGCACGCCCCATGAAGCGGCGCGCGCCTGACCGTGGGAGGGCTCAGGCCGAGGCCCGGCGGACCAGTTCGGTCGGGGTGATCACGGACCCGGTCCAGACGTCCGTGCTGCTGTTCAGCCGCTCCATCAGCAGCCGCACCATCAACCGGCCCATTCCCTCGACGTCCTGACGGACCGTCGTGAGCGGCGGGTCGGTCGCCTCCGCCACCGAGGCCATGTCGTCGAACCCGACCACCGCCACGTCCTGAGGCACCCGGACGCCCCGCTCGCGCAGCACCCGCAGGGCACCCGAGGCCATCAGGTCGTTGGCCACGAAGACGGCGTCGAGATCCGGATGGGCGTCGAGCAGGCCCGCCATGGCCCGGGCCCCGCCCTCCGAGGTGAAGTCGCCGTCCGCGACGAGGTCCCGCCCCGCGTCCGGGAGCACGTCGCGGTACCCGTCGATCCGGTCGAGCGCCGACGTCTGGTCGCGGGGCCCGGCGATGTGGGCGATGTGCCGCCGGCCGAGCGAGACCAGGTGGCGTACGGCCTCGCGCGCACCGCCCCGGTTGTCGCAGTCGACGTACGGCACCTGCGGAGCCTCTTCGCCCGCCGCCGGGGCCTCCGGGCGGCCCCCGTACACCGTGGGGACCCGGAACCGCCGGATGATCGCCGGCAGTTCGTCGTCGGTGTGCAGCGAGAAGGCCAGCACGCCGTCCACGTGACCACCGGCCAGATAGCGGGTGACCCGGTCGAAGTCGCCGCTGCCCTCCACCAGGAGCAGTACCAGCTGCGCGTCGTGCGCGTTGAGCTCCCGGCTGATCCCGCGGATCTGACGGGAGAAGAACGGGTCGGAGAAGATCCGGAACTCGGGCTCGTCGATGATCACGGCGACCGCGCCGTTGCGCCGGGTGACCAGCGTCCGCGCCGCGTGGTTGGGGATGTAGCCGAGCTCGTCGACCGCCTTGCGCACCTGTTCCACCAGGGGCTGCCGAACACCCGCACCGCCGTTGACGACACGGGACGCCGTCGCCCTGGACACACCGGCACGGGCCGCCACGGCCTCCAGGGTGGGCCGGGCATCACGCTGCGGATCAGGGATCGGCTCGGGCAAGGGTCGCTCCTCGTACACGCGCGCCCCGACGGGGAACGGCTGGAACCGGCGGGTTTCGGCACGAACGGACTGCGGTTCGGCACGCATGCCGTCAGCCTAACCGGCCGGGCCGGGCGACCGGACGGATCACCACCCTCGTGACACAGCACATGCGCCGTCCACGCGGTCGACGGGGAACGGCTTGTTGGTCCCGCAAGACGCACACCGCATGTGGTACTGCCTACGGAGAGCGAAATTTCGCACTGCGTGAAAGGTGCCATCTGTGTCACACGACGAGCAGGGAACCGGCGGACGGGGGGACTATCTCCCCGTCACGGCCGATCTACCCGCCGACCCGCACCATGGCCGGCGCGCCACGACCGACCGGGTGGTCTTCGGCGTCACGGCGGTGCTCACCGTCGCCTTCGTGGTCTGGGGTTCCACCGCCACCGGCTCGCTGGAGAGCGTCTCCAACAAGCTGCTCAACGGCCTCATCCACAACGGCGGCTGGGCCTTCATGCTGGCGGCCTCCGGCTTCGTGGTCTTCGCTCTCTGGCTCGCGATCAGCCGGTACGGGAAGATCTCGCTCGGGCAGGAGGGCGAGAAACCCGAATTCCGCACGGTTTCCTGGGTCGCCATGATGTTCAGCGCCGGTATGGGGATCGGCTTGATGTTCTACGGCGTCAGTGAGCCGCTGGCCCACTTCGTCGATCCGCCGCCCGGTACCCGCCCCGCCGACACCGCCGAGGCGATGCAGACGGCGATGGCCACCACCCTCTTCCACTGGACCCTGCACCCCTGGGCGATCTACGCGGTCGTCGGGCTCGCCATCGCGTACAGCACCTACCGCCGGCACCGGCGGCAGACGATCAGTTCCGTCTTCGTCCCGCTCATCGGGGAGAAACGCGCGCACGGAACGGCCGGCCGGATCATCGACATCCTCGCCATCTTCGCGACGCTGTTCGGCTCCGCGGCTTCGCTCGGCCTCGGTGCGCTCCAGATCGGCAGCGGCTTCCAGGAGCTCGACTGGATGGAGAGGACCGGCACGGGCCTGCTGGTCGCGATCATCGCCGTGCTGACGGTCGCCTTCGTCATCTCCGCCGTGTCCGGTGTCGAGAAGGGCATCCAGTGGCTGTCCAACATCAACATGGTGCTCGCCCTGATCCTGGTGCTCTTCGTCTTCGTCGCGGGGCCCACCATCATCGTGCTCGACCTGCTGCCCACCTCCATCGGCGCGTACTTCGGTGACCTCGCCCAGCTCGCCGGGCGCACCGAGGCCACCGGCGAAGGGGCGGTGGCCGACTGGCTCGCCAGCTGGACGGTCTTCTACTGGGCGTGGTGGATCTCCTGGACGCCCTTCGTCGGCATGTTCATCGCCAGGATCAGCCGGGGCCGGACGATCCGTCAGTTCGTCGGCGGCGTGATCCTCGTGCCCAGCACCGTCAGCCTGGTCTGGTTCGCCGTCTTCGGCGGGTCGGCGATCCGGCTGGAGGACGCGGGCCGGCTCGCCCACGTCGGCGACACCCCGGAGGCACAGCTCTTCGGCGTCCTGCAGCAGTTCCCGGTCGCCACCCTCATGAGCATCCTGGTGATGGTCCTCGTCGGCATCTTCTTCGTCTCCGGTGCCGACGCCGCGTCGATCGTGATGGGCACCCTCTCGCAGAAGGGCGTCCTCGAACCCGGCAAGTGGGTCGTGATCTTCTGGGGCGTGGTCACCGGCGCCGTCGCGGCGGTCATGCTGCTCGTCGGCGACGGCCAGGGGGACGCGCTGGCAGGGCTGCAGAACCTGACCATCCTCGTGGCCGCGCCGTTCACCGTCGTCATGATCGGCATGTGTGTGTCCCTGATGCGGGACCTGCGGCAGGACCCGATGATCGTCCGCAGGGAGTTCGGTGTGGAAGCCGTGGAAACCGCGGTCATCCAGGGGCACGCCAAGTACGACGGGGACTTCGAGATCCGGATCGGCCCCGGCCCCGCAGACGTCACCAGCGACGAAC
>NZ_DATMVN010000137.1:0-2210 GCF_035563135.1 Streptomyces sp. | reverse complement strand
ACGCCTTCGCCCCCCGGCGGCTGGCCGGACCATGACGGGTGCGAAACCGGATGGGGCTGGCCGGCTTGCGGTCCGACGACACGCCGTCCCGCCACACGGCCTCGACCGCCGTCGGATGCGCCCACGATCCCCACCGACGTCTCGGCCAGAACCGGAGTCGCCATCTCCGGAGAGGGGCCGTCGCCGAGATGTCCACCGACGAGGCCTGTCGGCTGCCGGTCCACAGCGGTCGCGGCAGACCGGCAGGCGGACGTCAGCGGGGCTGCGGCTTGCTCTCGTTGAGGCCGTAGACACGGCCGTCGACACCGCGGAAGTGCCGGTAGGCGTAGTCCAGGTCCGGAACCCGGTTGATCTCGCCCAGGAGCTCCCCGCCGGCTGCGGCGATCTCGGCACTGGCCGCCTCGACGTCGTCGACCCGGAAGCCGAAGGCGATGGAGCCGTTGTAGCCGAAGTCCGGTGCGGTCTGGGGCGTGTAGAGCTCCAGCATCCCCCCGTCCGGGAGCGCGTACACGAAGACGCCGTTCATCTCCATGGCGAGGGGGAGACCGAGGGTCTCGCCGATGAACGCCTTCTGGGCCTCGAGGTTCTCGGGCTCGACGGTGATGGAGTGCCAGGTGATGGCGTTGACGATCATGGCGGTGTCCTCTTCTGTGGGTGGGTGGTGCGGTGCTGCCGGGCGCGCTGGGCCCGGACCCGGGCTGGGCCCCGCGTCCGGGACGTCCGCTGTCAGTGGCTGTCGCGGTGCCAGGTGACCGTGAGGCCGGCACGCGCACCGAAGCGCTCGAGGTGGCTCCCGAGGGCGTGTTCGAGGCGGTCCAACGTCTCGACGTCGGGCGCCTCGGCGCGCAACGTGAGCACGTCGTCGCCGACGATGATCCGGCCGCGGGCGTCCCCGACGAGCGTCGTCCAGGCGCCCTCGGCGTCCTCGGTGAACGGGACCTTGCGGCCCAGGTGCGAGACCAGCTGTTTGGCGTAGCGGGCCGGGGCATCGGTGCGCACGTCAGCGCGCGAGGAGAAGGTGGTCATCGGTGCCTCCTGTCTGGAGTCGGGCGACCGGGGGCTCCGGTCAGGCCGCCTGGATCGAGCGGATCGAGTTGCCGTGCCACATGCCGTCGAAGGCCGTGGTCACGGACTGCCCGGGCGTGGTGCCCGCCCCGAGGGTGAGCAGGAGGGGCACGAAGTGGTCGGCGGTCGGGTGGGCGACGGCGGCGCCCGGGCCCTTGGTGCGGTAGTCGATCAGCGCGTCGACGTCGTGGCGCGCGAGGGCGTCGGTGGCCCATTCGTCGAAGGCCTCGGTGTACCCCTGCAGTTCCGGACGGCGGAAGACCGCGAAGCTGTGGGTCATGAAGCCGGAGCCCATGACGAGGACGCCCTCCTCGCGGAGCGAGCGCAGGCGCCGGCCCAGCGCCAGCAGCGCCTCGGGATCCAGGCTGGGCATGCTCACCTGCACGACCGGCACGTCGGCGGCCGGGTACATGGCCATGAGGGGGATGAAGGCGCCGTGGTCCAGGCCCCGGTCGACGTAGTGGTGCAGCGGGGTGGTGTCGCTCAAGGTCGCCGCGATGCGCTGGGCCAGCCCGGTGGCGTCCGGTGTGGCGTACTGCAACGTGTAGTAGCGCGGGTGGAAGCCGCCGAAGTCGTAGTACAGCGGCGTGCCGGCGGCGGCGCCGGAGATCGCCAGCGGGGCGTTCTCCCAGTGCGCGGAGACCACGACGATGGCCCGGGGCTTGGGCATGGACTGCGACCAGGTGAACAGGGAGTCCAGCCACTCCGGAGCGTCGAGGGTGGGCGGCGCGCCGTGGCTCACGAACAGCGCCGGCAGCGGCCCGTCGTCCGGAGTCCAGCCCCGGTGGGCGCGCGCCTGCGGCAGGACCCGCGCGAGCAGGTCGTCGTAGGCGCCGGCCGGCGCAGCCGGGTTCAGGAGGTCGTGCATCTGCTGGTTCATCGCGCTGCTCCCTCGCAGGTGGGTGAGCGGCTGCTCGCAGGTGGCTGCGGGACGGTCGCCCGGTCGGTGCTCGCCCTCGGGCGCGCACTCCTCACAACTTACTTGACACCGCAAGCATTTCGGCTAGCGGTGTGCCGTAGGTCACACCGGGCGCGGGAGAACTGCCGGCGCTCGATCTGCCCATGACGTCAGAGCGGGATGGACCGTCCCCGGAGCCGTCGGCCGGGTCGGCGGGGACCGCCTCCGGCGCGTCCGGTGCCCGACC
>NZ_DATMVN010000136.1:0-19127 GCF_035563135.1 Streptomyces sp. | reverse complement strand
GACCACGTCTGGAGCGCCGTGACCGACCCCCTGCTGTCCGACCTGCTCGACCTCGCCCTGGAGGCGGCCCGCCGGGCCGGCGCGCTGCTGCGCGACGGCCGTCCCGCCGACCTCGGGGTGGCCGCGACGAAGTCCAGCCCGATCGACGTCGTCACCGAGATGGACATCCGGGCGGAGAAGCTGATCACCGGCTACCTCTCCGAGCACCGTCCCGCCGACGGTTTCCTCGGCGAGGAGGGCGCCAGTGCCGAGGGCACCAGCGGCATCCGGTGGGTCATCGACCCGCTCGACGGCACGGTGAACTACCTCTACGGCCTTCCGACGTGGGCCGTCTCCATCGCTGCCGAGCGCGACGGCGAACGGGTCGTCGGCGTGGTGGAGGCCCCGATGCGGCGTGAGACGTTCCACGCGGTGCTCGGCGGCGGCGCGTACGGCAACGGGGACACGCTGAAGTGCCGTCCCACGGCCCCTCTCGACCAGGCCCTCGTGTCGACCGGCTTCAACTACGTCACCGGGGTCCGCACCCACCAGGCGGCCGTGGCCCAGCAGCTGATTCCGCAGCTGCGTGACATCCGGCGCGGGGGATCGGCGGCCGTCGACCTCTGCGACGTGGCGGCCGGCCGGCTCGACGGCTACTACGAGCGCGGACTGCACGCGTGGGACGTCGCGGCGGGTGATCTCATCGCCCGGGAGGCCGGCGCGCTCACCGGTGGCCGGCCCGGACGCCCTGCGGACGGTGACCTGACGGTCGCGGCGACACCCGGGGTCTTCGAACCGCTGCAGGCCCTCCTCGAGGAACTGGGAGCCTGGCACGACTGACGTACGCCCTCCCGAGCCGGCTGCGGCGCCCAGGAAGGGGCGGGCGGCACACGGGAGGGCCCCGGGGAGCCATGGCTCCCCGGGGCCCTCCCGCGACGGCTCAGACGCTCGTGGCGCCGATTTCCACGCCGTGCTCGGCGGCGAGGCGGTGCAGGTCGTCCAGCTCTCCCTGCTCGACATCCGCGAGGAAGTCGTCGCCCGTCTCGCGAGCCCTCGTGAGGTCGGACTCGGTGGTCTTGATTCGTTGCAGCAGACCTGCGGTGAAAGCGTCCATGAAGCGCCCCCTCGTCGTGGGTCGGTGGCACGGGGGTGTGCCCGGTGGTCCTCCGGCACGTCGGCCGGAGTGCGGGTGATCACGCAGTCCCTCTGGATGCAGGACGGGCTGTGGTACGCCATGTGCAGGCGTGATCGCGGGTGTGAGAGCGTCCTCCCCACCGCCGGTCCGCGAGAAACCTCAACTGACCCGGAGATCCGGCCGATTCCCTGGAGCGGCGGCCGTGCCGTGCCGTCTTACCGCCGGTTTATGCGTGTTACGGGCAGGATGGACGCGCACAGTCGGTGCCGCTGACGTGCAGCGAGCGGCCGGAACGAGGCCGCTCACCGTTTTTTCGAAGATCTAGGGAAGGACTGCGCCGTGCGCGTACTCGTCGTCGAGGACGAGCAGCTGCTCGCCGATGCGGTGGCCACCGGGCTGCGCCGGGAGGCCATGGCCGTCGACGTCGTCTACGACGGAGCGGCGGCTCTGGAGCGTGTCGGGGTCAACGACTACGACGTCGTCGTGCTGGACCGGGACCTGCCGGTCGTGCACGGGGACGACGTCTGCCGCAAGATCGTCGAACTCGGCATGCCCACCAGGGTGCTCATGCTCACCGCCTCCGGTGATGTCAGCGACCGGGTCGAAGGCCTGGAACTCGGCGCGGACGACTACCTGCCCAAACCTTTCGCCTTCAGCGAGCTGACGGCACGGGTCCGCGCCCTGGGGCGCCGCACCACGGTCGCGCTGCCGCCCGTGCTGGAGCGGGCCGGCATCAAGCTCGACCCCAACCGCCGCGAGGTCTTCCGGGGCGAGCAGGAGATCCAGCTCGCCCCGAAGGAGTTCGCCGTCCTGGAGGTCCTGATGCGCAGCGAGGGCGCGGTCGTCTCGGCCGAGCAGCTGCTGGAGAAGGCATGGGACGAGAACACCGACCCGTTCACCAACGTGGTGCGTGTCACCGTCATGACCCTGCGCCGCAAGCTCGGCGAGCCGCCCGTCATCGTCACCGTCCCCGGCTCCGGATACCGGATCTGAGGGCGTGATGGCAGCCTCCCCCGCCCCCGTCAAGGCGCCTCCGAAACCGACCTGGGAACCCAAGGCGCAGGAGTCCCCGTACCCGTGGCTGCGCCCGACCATCCGGATACGGCTCACGCTGCTGTACGGCGGCATGTTCCTGATCGCGGGCATCCTCCTGCTGTCGATCATCTACATGCTGGCGGCCCAGGCCCTGAACGACGCGGGCGGCCTGGAATTCCAGGTCAAGGGCACCAACGTGCAGATCTCCAGCGACATGTGCCCGCAGCTCGGCTCCGCGCTGAACAACAGCCAGCTCAACGAGGCGATCAAGGACTGCACCGCGGCGCAGCGGCAGCACGCCCTCGACAGCCTGCTGAACAGGGCGCTGCTGGCTCTCGTGGGCCTCAGCATCATCGCCTTCGCCTTCGGCTACGCCATGGCCGGCCGGGTCCTGTCCCCGCTGGGCCGGATCACCCGTACCGCCCGCAGGGTCGCCGGTACGGACCTGACCCGGCGGATCGAGCTGGACGGGCCGGACGACGAGTTGAAGGAGCTCGCCGACACCTTCGACGAGATGCTGGACCGCCTGGAGCGGGCCTTCACCGCTCAGCAGCGGTTCGTGGGCAACGCCTCGCACGAGCTGCGCACCCCGCTGGCGATCAACCGCACCCTGCTGGAGGTGCACCTCTCCGACCCCGACGCCCCCACGGAGCTCCAGCAGCTCGGCAAGACGCTCCTGGCGACCAACGAGCGCAGCGAGCAGCTGGTCGAAGGGCTGCTGCTGCTCGCCCGCAGCGACAACCAGATCGTCGAGCGCAAACCCGTGGACCTGGCCGAGGTCGCCGGCCGTGCGATCGACCAGGCCAGGGCGGAGGCGGCGGCGAAAGGCGTCGAGGTGCGCGGCGAGCGTGCCCAGGCCGTCGTCCAGGGCAACGGGGTGCTCCTGGAGCGCATCGCGCTGAACCTCGTGCAGAACGCCGTGCGCTACAACGTGGCGGAGGCCGGCTGGGTGGAGGTCGTCACCGAGCTCCAGCACGGGCAGGCGCTCCTGGTGGTCACGAACACCGGGCCCGTGGTTCCCGCCTACGAGATCGACAACCTCTTCGAACCGTTCAGGCGGCTGCGCACGGAGCGCACGGGCAGCGACAAGGGGGTCGGGCTCGGCCTGTCGATCGCGCGATCCGTCGCGCGGGCCCATGGAGGCCGTATCATCGCGGAGCCCCGCGAGGGCGGTGGTCTCGTGATGCGTGTCACCCTGCCGGCCTGAGAGGCCTCACGGTGTGAAACCGCACGGGAGCGCCTTGTTCGCGGTGGGCGGAATTTTTGCACACCGCTTGCGTTCCGCCCTTGTGTGATCGATCACAGAAGCAAATCTCGCTCCCTCCACTCTCCGTGACCGCATCTCTGCCCGAAAGCCTGGAAACGTCCGGGTTTCCGGGGGGCGGTATCACGGGAAGTACACGGGGTGGCGCCCGTGAACCGCAGTGATCGGACCGTGTACGGTCCCCATCGCCACCCAAGCTGATCGCTCACGAGGGATCCGGTTGGGTGTCGATTGAGTAACAGACCTTGATGTGAGGCAAAATCTCCGCCTCAGGTCGGGCACAAGTCCGGCCTCTCACGCGTTACGTGCGCTGAGACACCGCAGACACCCATGAGGGGGAGAGCGACATGGCAACGGATTACGACACCCCACGCAAGACCGACGACGACGTGGACCAGGACAGCCTCGAAGAGCTCAAGGCTCGTCGGAGCGACAAGACGGCATCCGCCGTCGACGTGGACGAGTTCGACGCGGCAGAAGGACTGGAGCTGCCCGGCGCGGACCTGTCCAACGAAGAGCTGGCCGTGCGGGTTCTGCCCAAGCAGGCCGATGAGTTCACCTGCATGAGCTGCTTCCTCGTGCACCACCGGAGCCAGCTGGCGCGGGAGAAGAACGGCCAGCCCATCTGCCGCGACTGCGACTGAGGCAGGCCGGCCGTGGCAGGCGACAAACCGTTCCGGAAGCGGCGCTTGCGGCGCACGAAGTCGTCGGAGGCGCATCAGGGCGGCGCAGGCCCGGCAGAGGGCGAAAACCCCGCTGCCGAACACCGGGCCGCCCTGCCGGCCTCTCCCGGCAGCACACCTGACGACGAGCGGGGCCTCCAGGCCTCGCTCGAAGCGGTGACGGCGGACGGTTCCCCGCCCGAGCCCGGACCGGCCGGGCCCTCCAAGGGCTCCGCCCGCCTGCACACACTGAAACGAGGCGTACACAAGAGCCGGAAGAGCGCCACCGCCGCGGTCGCCATGGTGGCCGACCGCATCATCGACACGGCTCCCCGCATCCCCGTGCGGGATCTCGCCACCCTGCGCGGACAGTTCCCGGGGCTCGGCCCCGAAGAGCTCGCCGACAAGCTCGTCGCGGGCGCGTGCAAGGCCACCGCGACCGTCGGCGCCGGCATCGGGGCGGCGGCGATGATGCCCGTGCCCCCCGCCATGCTCGCCGAGCTGGCAGCCGAGATCACCGGGGTGGCCGCCGTCGAGATGAAGCTCGTCGCCGAGCTTCACGAGGTCTACGGCCGGCGCCCGCCGGGGAACCTCGGCCAGCGCAGCACCGCGTATCTGACGTCCTGGACCGAGGAACGCGGCATCGACGTCTCGCGCCCCACCACGCTCAACGCGGCGCTGGGCGGGCAGATGAAGCGCGAACTGCGTCAGCAGATCATGAAGCGCACCGTGCGCGACCTGCCGAACCTCTTCCCGTTCATGGTCGGTGCCGTCGTCGGCGCACTGATGAACCGACGGGACACCAGAAAGCTCGCCGACCGGGTCAGGAACGACCTGCGGCGCCAGCAGGTCCCCTGGGACCGCCTCCCGGAGCTCCCCCCGCTGGAACAGCCCGCGAAGCCCGCCGAGGAGCTCCCCGAGGGCCTGGACGACCCCGGCCGCTGACCGCTGCTCAGGCGGGCACGGGCGCGAGGGCCGCCACCAGGGCCTGCGGCTCCCGGGTCGACAGATAGACGTACGGCGTCGGGTCGGCCGGATCCGTGACCTTCACCCGCACCGCCGTCGGGACGTAGCTGCGCAGCAGCATGAACGCGCGGGGATCCGCCTTGTACGAACGCCAGGCGCGTGCCTCCTCCCCGTCCAGCACCTCGGCGTCGCCGAGCGCTTCCAGCGGGATCCGGGCATCGCCCGCGACGAGGGCGCCCGCCACGACCCGGATGCGCGCGGAGCCGTAGGAACTCACGCCCGCGCAGGCCGCGGCCGTGCCGGCGACCAGACCGCCGAGCATGGGCAGGGCGCCGAGCGGCAGGAGCATCAGCGCACAGGCGACGCCGATCCCGAAAGCGATGAGCCACCACGAACGGGGTGCGGTGAGACGTTCGTCGAAGGGGGGTGCGGAAGGCTGCATGAAAACAAGCTTGGCACGGCGCGCCCCGCGGCAGGCGGCGCGGGTAAGGTCTGCGCCTGTGAGTGGAACATCTGCACGTCTGACACCCCCGGCCGGAGCGGTGAAGCCGGTCCGGCATCCCGACGCCCCCGCGCCCGGAGAGATCCTCGGCTCCCACTACGAACACTGTTTCGGCTGTGGTGGCGGACAGCCGCACGGACTGCACCTGCGGGCGACGGCCGGAGAGGGCGTGGACGTCACCGCCGAATTCACCGTGAAGCCCGCCCACCAGGGCGCTCCGGGGCTGGCTCACGGAGGTGTCCTGGCCACGGCGATGGACGAGACGCTCGGCGCGCTGAGCTGGCTGCTGCGGGTCATCGCGGTGACCGGACGGCTGGAGACCGACTACGTCCTGCCGGTGCCGGTGGGCACGGTGCTCTTCATGGAGGCCGAGGTCACCGCCGTCCACGGCCGGAAGATCTACTGCCGGGCCACGGGCAGGACCGGGGGCCCCGAGGGGCCCGTCGCGGTCCGTGCGGAAGCCCTCTTCATCGAGGTCAAGGTGGACCACTTCATCGACAACGGACGGCCGGAGGAGATCCAGGCGGCCATGTCCGACCCGGACCAGGTGCGGCGTGCCCGCGCCTTCGAGGTGAACCCCTGATGCGGCACCCCGTCGACGTGCTCATCCGCCGGATCGACCCGGACGTGCCGGTCCCCGGCTACGGGCACCCGGGCGATGCGGGCGCCGATCTGGTCACCACCGAGGCCGCCGAACTCGGGCCGGGCGAACGGGCGGTGCTCCCCACCGGGGTGGCGATCGCGCTGCCCGACGGCTACGCAGCCTTCGTGCACCCCCGTTCGGGCCTCGCGGCCCGCTGCGGAGTGGCCCTCGTGAACGCCCCAGGGACGGTCGATGCCGGGTACCGTGGAGAGATCAAGGTCATCGTGGTCAATCTCGACCCACGCGAGACCGTGAGGTTCGAACGGTTCGACCGGATTGCCCAACTGGTCGTCCAGCAGGTCGAGAAGGTGCGCTTCCACGAGGTGACGGAGCTCCCCGGTTCGGCGCGGGCCGAGGGGGGCTTCGGATCCACCGGCGGTCACGCCGCCGTGGACGGCGTCACGGGCGGTAACACCCAGGGTGGGAACAGCTACGCTTCGGTCGTATCCGACCGGGAAGGACGTTGACGTGTTCGGACGTCGCAAGAACAGTGGTTCCGCCGAGGACACGGCGGACGAAGCGCGCGAGGCCGAGCAGGTCGCCGACGAGCTCGACGACACCGCGGCCGGGAACGGCTCGCGCCGCACGAACCTTCCGCCGGTCCCCCGCCCCGACGGGCCGTGGGACATCTCCGAGGTCTCCCGGCCCGGCGAGGGCCGGGTGGACCTGGGCGGCATCTTCGTGCCCGGGGTCGAGGGCATGGAGCTCCGGGTGGAGGTCGCCGGTGACGCGATCGTCGCGGCCACCGTCGTGCTGCGCGACAGCGCGGTCCAGCTGCAGGCCTTCGCAGCCCCCAAGAAGGAGGGCATCTGGGGCGAGGTGCGCGAGGAGATCGCCTCCGGCATCACCCAGCAGGGCGGGGTCATCGACGAGGTCGAGGGGCCGCTGGGCTGGGAACTGCGCGCCCAGGTCCCCGTACAGCTCCCGGACGGCAAGACCGGCGTACAGCTGGTGCGTTTCGTCGGCGTCGACGGGCCGCGCTGGTTCCTGCGCGGAGTGATCTCCGGCCAGGGCGCGGTGCAGCCGGAGGCCGCCGGGCTGCTGGAGACCATCTTCCGGGACACGGTCGTCGTCCGTGGTGAGGGCCCGATGGCCCCGCGTGACCCGATCGTCCTCAAGCTCCCCAACGACGCCCAGATGGTGCCCGAGGGCGTGCAGCAGGAGGACCAGGAGGGCTCGAAGTTCTCCGGAGGCATGGGCCAGCTCCAGCGCGGACCCGAGATCACCGAGGTGCGCTGACCGCACCCCGGATCTTCCAGGCCGGCGGGCCGCACCCCGGGGAGGGGGTGCGGCCCGCCGGCCTTTCCATTGCCTCACCGGGTGCCTCATGCACATACTGGCGGCTGCCGAAGGAGCGGTACGCACGGGGGAGAGCGATGACACGGAGCACCGGCGGACGGAACGGCACCGCCCCGGCCGGGAGCCCCGCCGGGGGCCCCATGGTGCGGATCGAGGATCTGCACCGCTCGTACGGGGCCGGCACGGCGGCCGTGCACGCCCTGCGGGGGGTCTCCTTCGAGATCGCGCGCGGAGAGCTCGTCGCCCTCAAGGGCCGCTCCGGTTCGGGCAAGACCACCCTGCTCAACCTCGTCGGCGGCCTCGACGCACCGGACAGGGGCCGGATCACGGTGGGCGGCACCGACCTCTCCGGGCTCGGCGAGGACGGGCTGCTGGAGCTGCGCAGGGACCGGATCGGCTTCATCTTCCAGTCGTTCGGTCTGATCCCGATCCTGACCGCGGCGGAGAACGTCGGCATACCCATGCGCCTGCGCAGGACCGGCCCTCACGAGCGCGAGGAGCGGGTGGCACTGCTGCTCTCCCTGGTGGGCCTCGGCGACCACGCCGGGCAGCGCCCCGGGGAGCTCTCCGGCGGCCAGCAGCAGCGTGTCGCCATCGCCCGCGCGCTCGCCAACCGGCCCGCCCTCCTGATCGCCGACGAGCCCACGGGGCAGCTCGACGCGGAGACCGGGCTCGCGGTCATGCAGCTGCTGCGGGCCGTGGTGCGCAGCGAGGGCGTCACCGTCCTCGTCGCCACCCACGACCCCCAGCTGCTCGGCTTCGCCGACCGGGTCCTGGAGCTCAGCGACGGGCACATCGTCGAGCAGGCGTAGGGCCTGGCGGCCGTGGGCACCGGCCCCGCGTCAGAATCCCGTCAATACGGACCCGGCGCCCGGCCCCGGCACCGTATGCCGGAAATTCTCGGGGTAGCTTCGAGACCGGCTCCCGCATCTGCGGCGGCCGGTTCAGAGAAGACAATGGGGCCATGGCACGCGGCAAGCTTCGGATCTACCTGGGCGCGGCACCCGGCGTCGGCAAGACGTACGCGATGCTGTCCGAGGCCCACCGCCGGGTGGAGCGGGGCACGGACTGCGTCGTGGCGTTCGTGGAGCACCACGACCGGCCGCGCACCGAGGTGCTGCTGCACGGCCTGGAGCAGATCCGCCGGCGCGACATCGAACACCGCTCGGCCGTCTTCGCCGAGATGGACGTCGACGCCGTCCTGGAACGGGCGCCGGCCGTCGCCCTCGTCGACGAACTCGCCCACACCAACGTGCCGGGCTCCCGCAACGCCAAGCGCTGGCAGGACGTCGAGGAGCTGCTCAAGGCCGGGATCGACGTGGTCTCCACCGTCAACATCCAGCACCTGGAGTCCCTCGGCGACGTCGTGGAGTCGATAACCGGCGTGCGCCAGCAGGAGACCATCCCCGACGAGGTCGCCCGCCGGGCCGACCAGATCGAACTCGTCGACATGTCGCCCCAGGCACTGCGCCGCCGCATGGCCCACGGCAACATCTACCAGTCCGACAAGGTCGACGCGGCCCTGTCCAACTACTTCCGCCCCGGCAACCTCACCGCCCTGCGCGAGCTGGCCCTCCTCTGGGTCGCCGACCGGGTCGACGAATACCTCCAGCAGTACCGCGGCGAACACGACATCAGCGCCCCGTGGCAGGCCCGCGAGCGCATCGTCGTCGGGCTGACCGGCGGGCCCGAGGGCCGCACCCTCATCCGCCGCGCCTCACGGATGGCCGCCAAGGGCTCCGGCAGCGAGATCCTCGCGGTGTACGTCGCCCGCAGCGACGGACTGACCTCCGCCTCGCCCAAGGAACTCGCGGTCCAGCGCACCCTCGTCGAGGACCTCGGGGGCACCTTCCACCACGTCATCGGCGACGACATCCCCTTCGCTCTCCTCGCCTTCGCCCGGGGTGTGAACGCCACCCAGATCGTCCTGGGCTCCAGCCGCCGCAAGACCTGGCAGTACGTCTACGGCCCCGGGGTCGGCGCCACCGTCGCCCGCGAGTCGGGCCCCGACCTCGACGTGCACATCGTCACGCACGAAGAGGTCGCCAAGGGGCGCGGGCTGCCCATCGCGCGCGGCGCCCGGCTCAGCCGCACCCGGATCATGTCCGGCTGGGTGGCGGGGGTCGGCGGACCGGCCCTCCTGACCCTCCTCCTGCACAGCCTGGAGAACGGGCCCGGCCTGGCCAACGACGTCCTGCTCTTCCTCTTCCTGACCGTCGCCGCGGCCCTGCTCGGCGGCCTGGCGCCCGCGCTCGCCTCGGCCGCCGCCGGTTCGCTGCTCCTGAACTACTGGTTCACACCGCCGACCCACACCCTGACCGTCCAGGACCCGGAGAACTTCGTCGCCATCGTGATCTTCTTCGCGGTGGCGGTCGCGGTCGCCTCCGTGGTCGACCTCGCGGCCCGGCGCACCCATCAGGCGGCGCGGCTGCGCGCGGAGTCGGAGATCCTCTCGACGCTCGCCGGGAGCGTCCTGCGGGGCGAGACGGCCCTGGACGCCCTGCTGAGCCGGGTCCGTGAGACCTTCGGTATGGAATCCGTCGCCCTCCTGGAGCGGCAGAGCGACGTCGACCCCTGGACGTGTGCCGGCTCCGTCGGGCCCGCGCCGGTGGCCCGGCCCGACGACGCGGACGTGGACATGCCCGTCGGCGACCACATGGCGCTGGCGCTCTCCGGCCGTGTGCTGCCCGCGGAGGACCGCAGGGTCCTCGGCGCCTTCGCCGCGCAGGCCGCCGTCGTGCTCGACCGGCAGCGCCTGGTGGGAGAGGCGGAGGCCGCCAGGCGGCTGGCCGAGGGCAACCGCATCAGGACCGCGCTGCTCGCCGCCGTCAGCCACGACCTGCGCACCCCGCTGGCCGCCATCAAGGCCGCGGTGAGCTCCCTGCGCTCCGACGACGTCTCCTGGTCCGAGGCGGACGAGGCGGAGCTCCTCGCGGCCATCGAGGACGGCGCGGACCGCCTGGACCACCTGGTCGGCAACCTGCTCGACATGTCGCGCCTGCAGACCGGCACGGTCACCCCGCTGATCCGCGAGCTCGACCTCGACGAGGTCGTCCCGATGGCCCTCGGCGGTGTACCGGAGGGCAGTGTCGACCTGGACATCCCCGAGACGCTGCCCATGGTCGCCGTCGACCCGGGGCTGCTGGAGCGGGCCGTCGCCAACATCGTCGAGAACGCCGTCAAGTACAGCCCCGGCCGGGAACGCGTCACCGTCGCCGCCAGCGCCCTGGGCGAACGCGTCGAGCTCCGCGTCGCCGACCGGGGCCGCGGAGTCCCCGACGAGGCCAAGGAACGCATATTCGAGCCGTTCCAGCGGTACGGCGACGCCCCGCGCGGTGCCGGGGTCGGCCTCGGGCTCGCCGTCGCCCGCGGCTTCGTGGAGTCCATGGGCGGCACCCTGGACGCCGAGGACACCCCCGGCGGCGGGCTCACCATGGTCCTCACCCTCACCGCCGCTCCGGGACAGGTGCGGGCCGGCCCCGTGCCGTCCGTACGCCTCACCTCATGAGATCCCCGGGGCCCGCCCCGTACACGTATTCCGGAAAGGCAGGTCCGCGATGACCCGGGTGCTCGTGGTCGACGACGAGCCGCAGATCGTACGCGCGCTCGTGATCAACCTGAAGGCGCGCAGGTACGAGGTGGACGCGGCGCCCGACGGGGCGACCGCCCTGCAGCTCGCGGCGGCGCGCCATCCCGACGTCGTCGTCCTCGACCTGGGGCTGCCGGACATGGACGGCGTCGAGGTGATCAGGGGGCTGCGAGGGTGGACCCGGGTGCCGGTCCTCGTGCTCTCCGCCCGTCACACCTCCGACGAGAAGGTCGAGGCGCTGGACGCCGGCGCCGACGACTACGTCACCAAGCCGTTCGGCATGGACGAGCTGCTGGCCCGGCTGCGCGCGGCCGTGCGCCGTGCGGAACCGGTCGGTCAGGACGGCGGCGACGGCCTGGTGATCGTCGAGACCGAGGGGTTCACCGTCGACCTGGCGGCGAAGAAGGTCCACCGGGAGGGCCGCGACGTGCGGCTCACGCCTACCGAGTGGCACCTCCTGGAGGTCCTCGTCCGCAACGCGGGGCGGCTCGTCAGCCAGAAACAGCTCCTCCAGGAGGTCTGGGGGCCCTCGTACGGCACCGAGACCAACTATCTGCGGGTCTACATGGCGCAGCTGCGCCGCAAGCTGGAGGCGGACCCCTCGCACCCCAGGCACTTCGTGACCGAGCCGGGCATGGGCTACCGCTTCGAGCGGGGACGGCCCGTCCCGGACTGATCCGGGTCACTCGTCCGGGTGGCATGTGAGCGGGCCCGCCCCCACCGCGGGAGACCGGTACCCTTCGGATATGAGCGCTGTTCCCCGACCGGAGAAGCCAGGCAGGGCGGAGAGGCCGTCCGGCCGCTTCCGCCGCATGCTCGGCCGGCTGTCCAGCTCCCAGGAGGACCTCGAGTCCGAGGAGCTGCGGGAGGACGCGCACGCATCGGGCTGCACGCGGATCTCCGAGTGCACGGACCGCCAGATCGTCAAGGTCACTGGTACCTTGCGGACGGTCACCCTGCGTCCGCGGGCCGGAGTGCCCGCCCTGGAGGCGGAGCTCTTCGACGGCACCGCGCCGCTCGACGTGGTCTGGCTGGGCCGGCGTTCCATCGTCGGCATCGAACCGGGCCGCAAGCTCATCGCGTCGGGCCGCGTGGCCATGAGCCACGGGCGCCGGGTGCTGTTCAACCCCAAATACGAACTCCGACCGCTCGGCAAGGAGTAGCCGGTGACGTCTCTCGACAAGCCGACGTCCGACACGGACCAGCCCCACCGCACCGACCAGCAGGACACCGACGCGAAGGCGGTCACGGAAGCCGCCCTCTTCGAGGCCTTCGGCGGCGTGCGCGGCATGGTGGAGACAGTCCTGCCCGGACTGCTCTTCGTCACGATCTTCACCGTCAACAAGGATCTGAAGGCCTCGGCCGTCGCCGCCCTGGTGGTCTCCCTCGCCCTCGTCGCCGTACGGCTGATCCGCAAGGACACCGTCAAGCACGCCTTCAGCGGCGTCTTCGGCGTGGGCTTCGGTGTCGTCTTCGCGATGATGACCGGCAACGCCAAGGACTTCTACCTGCCGGGCATGGTCTACACGCTCGGACTGGCCCTCGCCTACCTCATCACGACACTCGCCGGGGTGCCGCTGATCGGACTGGTCCTCGGCCCGGTCTTCAAGGAGAACCTCTCCTGGCGGACCAGGAACCCCGGCCGCAAGAAGGCGTACGCCAAGGCCAGTTACGCCTGGGGGCTGATCCTGCTCGCCAAGTGCGCGATCCTCTTCCCGCTGTACTGGTGGGCCGACACCACCCAGCTCGGCTGGGTGCTGGTCGCGCTCAAGATCCCGCCGTTCCTGCTCGCGGTGTATCTGACCTGGGTCTTCCTCGCCAAGGCGCCGCCGCCCATCGACGTCTTCGCCGAGATGGAGGCGCAGGAACAGGCCGAGAAGGACCGCAAGGCGGAGCAGAGCGCCCGGGCCGCGGAGGCCCGCACCTACGACCTCTGACCCACCCGCGGTACGTACGCGAGGGGCCCCGGACCGAGTCACAGGTCCGGGGCCCCTCGCGCAGGTGTGCCCGCTCAGTCCCCGGCGGGCTCGCGGCGGACCGACAGCAGGTCCTCCAGCTGCTCCTCGCGCGCCTGGGCGGCCACGAACAGCAGCTCGTCCCCGGCCTCCAGGGTCTCCTCGGGGCTCGGCGTCAGCACGCGCGTGCCACGGATGATCGTGACGAGCGAGGTGTCCTCGGGCCACGCCACATCGCTCACCCGGGTGCCGGCCAGCGCCGACTCCGGGGGCAGCGTCAGCTCGACCAGGTTGGCGTCGCCGTGGCTGAAGCGCAGCAGCCGGACCAGATCGCCGACGCTCACCGCCTCCTCGACCAGGGCGGACATCAGACGCGGAGTGGAGACCGCCACATCGACGCCCCAGGACTCGTTGAACAGCCACTCGTTCTTCGGGTTGTTCACCCGGGCGACGACCCTCGGGACGCCGTACTCGGTCTTGGCGAGCAGCGAGACGACCAGGTTGACCTTGTCGTCACCCGTCGCGGCGATCACGACGTTGCACCGCTGGAGCGCCGCCTCGTCGAGGGACGTGATCTCGCAGGCGTCCGCGAGGAGCCACTCGGCCATCGGGACCCGCTCCACCGAGATGGCGGTCGGCGCCTTGTCGATCAGCAGCACCTCGTGCCCGTTCTCCAGGAGCTCGGCCGCGATGGAACGGCCCACCGCACCGGCCCCGGCAATCGCGACGCGCATCAGTGACCGCCCTCCTCGGGACCTTCGGCAAAGGCCTCCTCGACCTTCGCGATCTCGTCCGTACGCATCATCACGTGGACCAGGTCGCCCTCCTGCAGAACCGTCTGCGACGTGGGCAGTATGGCCTCACCCAACCGGGTGAGGAAGGCGACGCGGACGCCCGTCTCCTCCTGCAGTGTGCTGATCTTGTGCCCGATCCAGGACGGCGTGGTGTGCACCTCGGCGAGCTGCACACCACCGCTCGGGTCGCGCCACAGCGGCTCCGCGCCCGACGGCAGCAGCCGCCGGAGCATCTGGTCCGCCGTCCAGCGGACCGTGGCGACCGTGGGGATGCCCAGACGCTGGTAGACCTCGGCACGGCGCGGGTCGTAGATGCGCGCCGCGACGTTCTCGATGCCGAACATCTCGCGGGCCACCCGGGCGGCGATGATGTTGGAGTTGTCCCCGCTGCTGACGGCCGCGAACGCTCCGGCCTCCTCGATCCCCGCCTCGCGCAGGGTGTCCTGGTCGAAGCCGACCCCGCTGACCCGCCTGCCGCCGAACCCGGAACCGAGCCGGCGGAACGCCGTGGGGTCCTGGTCGATCACGGCGACCGTGTGCCCCTGCTGCTCCAGGGTCTGCGCGAGAGCGGCTCCGACGCGCCCGCAGCCCATGATGACGATGTGCACCTTGCGCCTACCCCGCCGTCCTGGTCGTCCGGATGACCTGCGAAAACACCCTGCTCACACTTCTCTCTCCGCTTGCGGCGCACACAATGGGGCAACCACCTTCGGGGCCGCCCGTGGATGAGCTTATGCGGCCACGTGCACGCCGCCTCATCCGAGTGTGCGTACCCCACAGGCCGATGAGCAAAAGGGGAGCGGCGGGCCGGGGGAGCGGTCGCCACGCGGAGGTGGGGGCGGCTGCGGGGACGGAAGGGGGCGGGCCCAGGCTCCGGCCCGTCCGTGCCGCAAGGATTTCGTTAAGGATTCCATGGACTTTTCCGGTGAGGGCGGGTAATTATGAAGGTTTTCCGGGCGCCGAGGGGGTGGTGCTTCGGCGGCGTGTCCCGGCAGCGCTTACGATCCTCACCGTGTCCAAACTGACCGACGTGCCCAAACGGATCCTGATCGGCCGGGCGCTGCGCAGCGACAAGCTGGGGGAAACGCTCCTCCCCAAGCGCATCGCGCTCCCCGTCTTCGCATCCGACCCACTGTCCTCCGTTGCGTACGCACCCGGAGAAGTCCTCCTCGTGCTGTCCATCGCGGGCGTGTCGGCGTACCACTTCAGTCCGTGGATCGCGCTGGCGGTCGTGGTCCTGATGTTCACCGTCGTCGCCTCGTACCGGCAGAACGTCCGCGCGTATCCGAGCGGGGGCGGTGACTACGAGGTCGCCAACACCAACCTCGGCCCCAAGGCCGGTCTGACCGTCGCCAGCGCCCTCCTCGTCGACTACGTCCTCACCGTCGCCGTGTCGATCTCCTCGGGCGTGGAGAACCTCGGCTCCGCCATCCCCTTCGTCATCGAGCACAAGACGTTCTGCGCCATAGGGGCCATCGTGCTGCTGACGCTGATGAACCTGCGCGGCGTCAAGGAGTCCGGCAAGCTCTTCGCCATCCCGACGTACCTCTTCGTGGCCGGCGTCTTCGCGATGATCGCCTGGGGCGCGTTCCGGGGACTGGTCCTCGGCGACACCATGCACGCGCCGACCTCCGACTACGAGATCAAGCCCGAGCACCAGGGGCTGGCCGGCTTCGCACTCGTCTTCCTGCTCCTGCGCGCCTTCTCCTCCGGCTGCGCCGCGCTCACCGGTGTCGAGGCGATCAGCAACGGCGTCCCCGCCTTCCGCAAGCCGAAGAGCAAGAACGCCGCGACCACCCTCGCCGCGATGGGCCTGCTGGCCGTGACCATGTTCTGCGGCATCATCGGCCTCGCCATGGCCACCGACGTGAAGATGGCCGAGAACCCCGCGAAGGACCTCATCCACAACGGCGTCGCGGTCGGCGCGAGCTTCGTCCAGGACCCGGTGATCTCCCAGGTCGCCGCAGCGGTCTTCGGCGAAGGCACGTTCCTCTTCGTCTTCCTCGCGGCGGCCACCGCCCTCGTGCTCTTCCTCGCCGCGAACACCGCGTACAACGGCTTCCCGCTGCTCGGCTCGATCCTCGCCCAGGACCGCTACCTGCCCCGCCAGCTCCACACCCGCGGAGACCGGCTGGCCTTCTCCAACGGCATCGTGCTGCTCGCCGGGGCCGCGATCCTGCTCGTCTGGATCTACGGGGCCGACTCGACCCGGCTCATCCAGCTCTACATCGTCGGCGTCTTCGTCTCCTTCACGCTCAGCCAGACCGGCATGGTGCGGCACTGGAACCGGCACCTGCGCACCGAGAAGGACCCGGCGCAGCGACGGCACATGATCCGCTCCCGGGCGATCAACACCTTCGG
Organism: Streptomyces sp.; assembly: GCF_035563135.1. Classification (GTDB taxonomy): domain Bacteria; phylum Actinomycetota; class Actinomycetes; order Streptomycetales; family Streptomycetaceae; genus Streptomyces. The sequence goes on along the minus strand of NZ_DATMVN010000136.1, from coordinate 2,943 downwards.
CGCGTTCTTCACCGGCCTGGTCCTGGTCGTCGTCCTGGCCACCAAGTTCACCCACGGCGCCTGGGTCGCGCTGCTCGGCATGGTGATCTTCTTCGGCACGATGACCGCGATCCGCAGGCACTACGACCGGGTCGCCGAGGAGATCGCCGCGTCCGACACCCCGTCCGACGACACCGTCCGGCCCTCGCGGGTCCACTCCATCGTCCTGGTCTCCCGGATCCACCGCCCCACGCTGCGTGCGCTCGCCTACGCCAAGCTGGTGCGTTCGGACCAGCTGGAGGCGCTCTCCATCAGCGTCGACCCGGCCGAGACCAAGGCGCTCAAGGAGGACTGGGAGCGGCGGGGCATCGACATCCCGCTGAAGATCCTCGACTCGCCCTACCGCGAGGTGACCCGGCCGGTCATCGAGTACGTCAAGAGCCTGCGCAAGGACCGCCCGCGCGATGTGATCAGCGTCTACATCCCCGAGTACGTGGTCGGCCACTGGTACGAGCACCTGCTGCACAACCAGAGCGCGCTGCGGCTCAAGGGCCGGCTCCTGTTCACACCGGGCGTGATGGTGACCTCGGTGCCCTACCAGCTGGAATCCTCCGAGGCGGCGAAGGTCCGGGCCAGGAAGCGTGCGGACTGGAACGCCCCGGGATCGGTCCGCCGCGGCCCCGTCGAACGGCGGCAGCACAAGGAGCCCAGCCACAAGGGCTGACGCGGCGGTCCGTCTGTGGTAAGCGGCCGGCTCAGGCCCACGTAGACTGGTGGGCTGTTGTCCGGCCGCTCGCCGTTTCCTTCTTCCTGACCTCTGGAGCCACCCCCTCATGCAGAACGAATCCACCTCGTCGCAGACCGGGGAGACGCAGGCCGGGGAGTCCCTGATCGGCCGGGAGTACGAGGTCGAGGTCGGCCCCGTCGCCCACGGCGGCCACTGCATCGCCCGCACCGACGAGGGCCAGGTCCTCTTCGTGCGCCACACCCTGCCCGGCGAGAAGGTCGTCGCCCGGGTCACCGAGGGCGGGAGCGGCTCACGCTTCCTGCGCGCCGACGCGGTCACGGTCGTCGAGGCCTCCAAGGACCGGGTCGAGGCCCCCTGTCCGTACGCCGGCCCCGGCAAGTGCGGCGGCTGCGACTGGCAGCACGCCAAGCCCGGCGCCCAGCGCCGCCTCAAGGGCGAAGTGATCACCGAACAGCTCCAGCGCCTGGCGGGCCTGACGCCCGAGGAGGCCGGCTGGGACGGCACGGTCATGCCGGCCGAGGGTGACAAGCTCCCGCCGGGCGAGGTCCCGGCGTGGCGCACGCGCGTCCAGTACGCGATCGGCGAGGACGGCCTGGCCGGACTGCGCAAGCACCGCTCGCACGAGGTCCAGCCGATCGACCGCTGCCTGATCGCCGCCCCCGGGGTCTCCGAACTCGGCATCGAGAAGCAGGACTGGCCGCAGATGGCCGCGGTGGAGGCCATCGCCGCGACCGGCTCGCACGACCGCCAGGTCATCCTGACGCCCCGGGAGGGCGGCCGGCTGCCGCTCGTGGAGCTGGACAAGCCGGTCTCCGTCCTCCGGGTCGAGGAGAAGGACGGCGGCGTCCACCGTGTCCACGGCCGCGCCTTCGTCCGCGAGCGCGCCGACGACCGCACGTACCGCGTCGGCTCGGGCGGCTTCTGGCAGGTGCACCCGCAGGCGGCCGACACCCTGGTCCGCGCGGTCATGCAGGGCCTGCTGCCCCGCAAGAACGACACGGCGCTGGACCTCTACTGCGGCGTCGGCCTGTTCGCGGGAGCCATCGGCCAGCGCATCGGCGAGAAGGGCGCGGTGCTGGGCATCGAGTCCGGCAAGCGCGCGGTCGAGGACGCCCGGCACAACCTGAAGGACCTGGACCGGGTCCGCATCGAACACGGCAAGGTCGACCAGGTGCTGCCGCGCACGGGCATCACGGAGTGCGACCTGATCGTCCTGGACCCGCCCCGCGCGGGCGCGGGCAAGGCGACGGTCAAGCAGCTGGCCGCGCTGGGGGCCCGGCGCATCGCGTACGTGGCGTGCGACCCGGCGGCGCTGGCGCGGGACCTGGCGTACTTCCGGGACGGGGGGTACAAGGTGCGGACGCTGCGGGCGTTCGACCTGTTCCCGATGACCCACCATGTGGAGTGCGTGGCGATCCTTGAACCGGCCGCGAAGGGCTCCTGACCTGCGGTTTCTCCCGTGCGCATTATGTGCGGTGTGGGCGTTACGGGCGATATCTTGACGTTGAAATGACGCTCATTTGACGCTCGTTCTGATGGGTGTCAGGCGCCTTGTCGGCAGGTCAAACCCTGTCGAGATGGCGAGCATCGATGGGGCGCCGAGGGCAGGCGACGCTGAGCGCAGACCTACTGAGTCGTGCTGATCAGATGTCCTGGAAGAGACCAGCCAGCGCGCTGAGCTGCAATGGTGAGGGGGGCTCGGGCTCTGACCTGCGCGAATGATCTTTCACTTGTTTCCTGATCGTGCCGATTGATGAAGCCGGAAGTCCCAGAAAAGTCCCAGAGGACTCCCACGGCTGACAGACGCCCTTTCGGTTCTACTCGACGTAGGGCAGCGGGGCGGGGCTGTGCGCTGGAGGTCGGCTTTGCTCCTCCGTGGCAATAGGTGGCTCGCCTCCGCTCGCGCGGGGGAGGACGCCTGCCATGGCCCGCACGTAGATCGTCGCTCCCGTGGCTCGCAGCTCGTGACTGCAACTGCTCACGGACCTGACCGCCTCTCCCGCCTTGCAGGGAAGAAGCCGGCACGGTCGCCTTCTTGCAGACCGAACCGGTGGGTGCGGGCTTGGGCGATGACGTCTAGGTGCAATACCGGTGATTTAGGTGGTTTTCTGGCGTCTACTGGTTGCTTTGGTGGGTGGGACGAGTGTGATTGCCCTGGTGGGTGGTTGGGGTGGGTTGCGGTGGTGGGTGTGTTTGAGGTGCCAGTTGCTCATCTT
>NZ_DATMVN010000135.1:0-5500 GCF_035563135.1 Streptomyces sp. | reverse complement strand
GTTCCGGACCTGAAGCGCTTGGTGCTCGATAGCGCCGACGCAGTCACCACGCTCAGCGTGGCCGAAGATCTGCGGGCCATGCGGGGCATGCGGCTCGACGAGGCTCTCGAGCACGTCGAGGACCTGGTGTCGGCCACCGCGCGCGCCCGAGTGGCCGTGCAGAGCGTACTGGAGCAGGTCCCGCACGGCGCGGAGGGCCGGGCACGGATGCTGGACATCTTCTTCGAGCTACGTGGCGACTCGTCAGCCATCACCGGAGTCCTGGCGCTTACCGGCAACGCCATGTACGCGGTGATCGTCCCGCAGAGCAGCAACACCACGGACGGAGAACCGACGTGACCACGACCGCTACCGCGCTCAAGTCCTACGGCCCCATGCAGTTCCCCGGCCGCTCCGGCCTGCACCTGTGGCAGTTCGAACGCGCCCAGCGCCTCGGCCTGATCCCCGGCCCGGACGTCAACGGCGAGCGCTGGTCGCGCGCCGTCTTCGACGACGCCATCGCCCGCATCGACACCATCAAGCAGGCCACCGGGACACTCCCGGACGTCGGCGCCGCCCGGGCCGAACGACACCTCGCCGACCGCTTCTCGATCACTGTCCATTCCGGCACGGCCGCCGAGCTCTCCCGCCGAGGGCACCTTCCCGTCAGGGGGGAGTACCGCGCCCGCCCGCTCTACTGCGGCCTCGCTCTGGAAGCCTTCCGCGACCGCCGTACGGTCCAACGCGCCTCGGCCGCGGGCCGCCTACACATGCGCGACGCGGCGGCGAAGGCCCTCGGCGTGAGGGAGAGCGACTTCGACAACCTCCTACGGGCCGGCCTGCTCACCCATTCCGAGATCGTCGAGGGATGGCACCACACCCTGGTACGCCTCTACCGCCAAGCCGACCTGGACCGGCTGGTCCGAAGTCGCCGCATCGACTGGCCGGCTGTCCACGCGACGCCCAAGGGCCACCGATCCCCGCTCGCCGCCCTTCCCACCAAGAAGAGCACCGATGGGGCGGCGGTCGGATGAACACGCAGCTCGACGACCTCCTGGAGAAGCTCTCGCTGCTGGACCGTCTGGAGTTGGTGCGCCGGGTGCGGGTGGGCTCCTTGACACTGCACGTCGGCGACCGGGTGAGGGCCAGCCACCGCCTTCGGGGGTCGCACCCGGACGAGGACCTGGAGGCGGAGGAGGGATGGGGGGCGGAGCCCGCGGACTACTCCGTCACCCATGACGTGCCGGCCGGGGCGCTCGGCCGCGTGATGCTGGTCCGGCAGTACGTCACCCCGTTCCCGTACTGCATTCGCTTCGACAACGACGTCGAGCTGGGCCTTACCGAGGGCGATGTCTTCCGCGTCCCCGAGCAGCCCTCGGAACGACAGCGGGAACAGAACGAGGCGCTCTGGCACATCCCAGCCGAGGGGGCGTTCACCGTCTACTGCTGCCGGTGGATCGACCGGCTCAGCCGGATCTGCCCGCAGTTCCGCGGCCACCGGGGGCCGTGCGGGCTGCCACCGCAGTGACGGTATCGTCCCGGCTCCGGCCACCACGCCGCAAGAGAAACAGCGACCGCGCAGAGCATTTCCGAGTCGATGCCACCACCCTGCCGGCGTGCACCGGTGCCCGGCCGACACCTGCCGCAACCGCCAGAGCACCCCCACGCCCCACCAGAGCGACCGCTCGGTTCCCGGCCGAGGAGGGTGTCCGCTTTGCTCGGCACAGTGCTCCGTGCATCAGCTTCAGCGGCGGACCCCCCGGAGATCACCATGGACCACACTTCCGACACCAGCCTTGAGAAGGCGACTAAGCCTGAGACGAGCGTCATCACCGGCGTCGTCGTCGACGACCCGGGAACACCCTGCACTCCGGAGTACGCACGGACTCTGACGGAACGCGCTTTGCATCTGGCCGATGAGCTGGACGGCACGATGACGGAGATCGTCCGTGTGAAGGCGTGGGAGCCCTTGGGCTACCGAGACCCGCGCGAGTACGTACTCAAGGAATTCACCAACTCCTCCCGAGCGCACCGCTACCGGCTGGCGCGCTTCGCCGCCTTCGCCCACCAGCTGACCGAACGGCTCGGCGACGACGCCTTGGAGCTGCAGCTGACCGAGCGCGCCCTGCGCCAGGTCGCTCCGAGCCGGGACGCCGAAGTGATCAACGCTCTGGAGAGCCGCCTGGCCGATGCCGACAGCCCGGAGGAAATGGATGAGGCGGTGAACGAGACGCTCCGTGCGCACTCTCGGAACGCGCCGTCGGAGGAGGACATGTGGGCCGGCGAGGATGAGCCCCAGGCCCGGCAGGGCGGTGCGGCCCCCGCCTCGCGGCGTGACGACAGCGAAGGCTGGGGCGCTGAAACCGACTTCGACTCTGACGGCTTCGACGACGAGCCGCAGGAGCCTGTCCAGCCTGCCGTCGCACCCCCGAGCAAGGCCGCTCTGGCAGAAGCTGACCGCTACGAGGAGTTCTTGCGCGCGATGCGTGTGATCGCCGCGACGGGTGGCGAGCTCCCCGGCATCCTCGATAACGCCGATGAGCCGGAGGAGAAGGAACTGATGGAGCTGGCGCAGAAGGTGGGCGGGGTCGCCGCAGCTACGGAGGAAGCACTCAACGCCCTGTGACCGAGCGCCAGACCCCGCGGACGGTGGATGGCGCCGAGGCGGTTCTCGCGAGAGATTCGCTTCTGCGAGGTACCGCCCGAAGCTGTGGCCCTCACCCCGCCCCAGCCTCGGAGGACCTCGTGCTCACGGCCCGCCACGCTCGCCCCCGCCGCATCACGGCTCAGCAGTTCACCCACGCTCTGGCGTCCAGCGACGTCGTGCGGGAGATCCAGGCGGCCACCGCCCTCGTGCACCGCTACGAGGCATACGGCCTGAGTCGGAGCAGCGCCGGTTGGGTCGCGGAGGACCACCTGCGTCGGGCGCTGGTGCAGTTCCAGCAGCTGGTGGACACCTACGTTGCCGGAGCGCGAACGTGGGCGGGCCGAGCGTGGCGACGCCGCCAGACGCGCGACGTGCTGGAGAGCATGCGTGAGGCGCTGTGGTTCACCACGCGGATGCAGGAACCGATTGAGCTGTTCTGGCCGCCCGCCCTCTTCTACCGCAACGTCAGGCTCACCGTGCTCGATCAGGCCATGCTGCTGCTCGATGAAGCGGAGCTCACGGCCGCGTGACGGCACCTACGAGACCCGAACTAGAGGAGGGACTGTGCTTCAATACCGCGCTCGACTTGGCGCTGATGGGACCACTCAGCCGGTGCCAGCTCCTCTCTACCAGGCTGACTACCTGAAGCTGCTCGGCGCCGGCATCCTCATCGACCGCCGCGGTCTCGCCCTGGGCACCGCGGAGTGCGGCTGGGCGTGCGGTGGCCTCATCGACGGCTTCACGTGTCCGCTGAGCCTGAGCTGCCCTCTATGCGACGCCCGGCCGTCCCAGCGGTGCCGCAGACCAAGCGGACATGAGGCAGACCCACACATTGGCCGGCTTCATGAGGCTGGAGCGATCGACCGGCAGCGTGAGGAACGTGATGACCCAACGCTGCCAGCCCCTTGGCCTGCGGAATGATTCAGCAGGCACCACCGCCCGGGCTGCAGTCAGACCAGTGACTTCGCCTCGTTCAGGCCGTCTTGCGAGTGTGTAGGGTCCGTCGCTTCCCGAGCATTCGGTGCTGGGCAGATACCGGAATTCGGGCGGGATGGGCAGCGGCAGGGTCGCTGATCATGAGCACTCCGATACTCAGGGACGCCACACCTTGTGACTGTGCGTGCAGGAGGCTCTTGACCGGAACGTGGTCATCGCGGGTCCGACGGCTGGAATGATCCCGCCATGACGTCCCCCACCCCTGTGATTCACACCGGCTTCTCGGTCACGACTGGGGAGCTCCCTGGCGGCGGCCGACCGAGCGAAGACCGCATCCACCAAGCACCTGAAGCCGTCATTGTCCTGGACGGGGTCTCCACGGTCTCCGACGACCAGCCCCGCGGAGGCTGGTACGCCCAGATGCTCGGCGAGCACTTGGTCGCCGGCCTCAACGACGCCCCCGACGTCGACCTACGGCAGCTGCTCGAAAGCGCCATCGCCACCATGGTCCGTGACCACGGCTTGGTTCCGGGAGCCTCACCGGCTGCGACCGTCTCCATCCTTCGCCACTGCGGTGATCGCATCGACACCCTCGTGCTGGCCGACAGCCCTGTCGTGGCCTTCACGACCAGCGGGCAGATCCGCCAAGTCCGCGACGACCGGCTCGCCCGGCTAGTCGCAGACCGCCCCGAGCTCACGGCATACCAGGCAGCGTTGCGCTCCGGACGGGGCTTCGACAACCCTGGACACCGTGTCCTTCTTCAGCAGTTGCGGGCCCACCAGATGCTCCACGTCAACCAGCAGGTGCCCGGTGGGTACTGGGTCGCCGAAGCCGTCCCCGAGGCCGCCCGGCACGCCGTCGTGCGTTCCTGGCCCACCTCCGACATCACCGACATCCTCGTGATGACGGACGGCGTCAGCTCAGGCGTCGAGGACTACGGCCTCTACTCCTCCTGGGAAGAGATGGCCGGCGCCTGCCGGGCCCAGGGGCCCGGCCACGTCGTGCGGACCATCCACGAGGCCGAAGCCACGGATTCCGACGGCCGACGCTGGCCCCGTTACAAGTGCCACGACGACAAGGCCCTCGCCCACCTCCGCTTCATTTCCGCCCCCGGGCAGACCTCGTGACCCTGTGACCCACCCTGCGGTAACACCTTCTCGGACTCGGTTCCCCTGGCGGTGGTGAAGATGACAGCATCGGGCTGACGCTGGACTTCGATCCGATCGAGACGCTCACCGCCATCGGGGAGGCCGATGTGAACCGCCGCCGATTCCTGGCCGCCTCCGCCTACTCCATGGCCGCGGCAACCCTCCCGCTCCAGACCGTCCAGGAAGCCGCCGCCCGCACCCGCTCGGTCAGCGGCGGCGGCCTCGTCGGACACGCCGACGTTGCTGCGGTCCGCGACATGGTGAAGCTCTTCATGGACAGGGACGAGCGCCACGGCGGTCAGCACGGACGGGCCGCGTTCGTGCAATACCTCATCACCGACGTCGCGCAGCTGTGCCGGGGCCGGTTCGCCAATGAGGATGTCCGCGCCGAGGCGTTCTCGGTCGCCTCAGCAGCAGCCCACCTGTGCGGCTGGAAGGCGTACGACAGCGGCGAGCAGGGCCTCGCCCAGCGCTACTATCTCCAGTCCCTCGCCCTCGCGCGGGCGTCCGGCGTCCCCGGTCAGGACGGCTTCGTGATGCGCACGATGTCGCAGCAGGGCATGAAGCTGCACCGGCCCGAGCACTGCCTGGCCCTGGCCGAATCCGGCTGGGAGCGCGCCAGGGGCTGCGTCGGCCAGCAGGTCGAGGCGCTCTTCGCCATCACCCACGCGCACGCGCTCGCCAAGACCGGCCAGACCCGCCATGCTCTCGCCGACGTTCAGCTCGCCGAGACCGCGCTGGCGGCCAGGGGCGGGGACGAGGTGCCGTTCTGGGCGCTGGTGTGGGGCC
>NZ_DATMVN010000134.1:0-5890 GCF_035563135.1 Streptomyces sp. | reverse complement strand
GCCGAGCTTCTCGGGCACGGTGACGGCAAAGGTGTTGTTGCCCAGGGAGCGGTACTGCGCGTCGACGAGACGCTTGTCGCCGTTGGCGTAGTTTCCGCTCAGGTAGATCTTGGGTGTGATCGGGTCGCCGTCGGGGTCGCGGATGTCGGCGCGCACCGTGAACTCACGTCCCGCCGGGGCCGCGGTGGCCGGGGTGACGGTCATGTCGGTGATGACGGGAGGGGTGTTGTCGCCCGTGGTGGAGCCGGCGTACGCCTTCTTCACCGCGTAGTACGACAAGCGCTTGAGGCCATCCGGGAGGAGGTTGAACCAGACGCCGCCGAAGTCGTGCTCGAGGCCGTAGTGGAACATCGTCGCGCCCAGCGCGACGCCCCGGTGCCCTGTGATGCAGTTCCAGGCCTTGGTGTAGCCCTCGGCCTTCTGGACGTCGGTCGGCTCGTCGGGGATGCCGTTGACGTCGTCAGGCACCTCCCACTCACCGGCGTTCCCCGTCTCGGTGATGATGTACGGCTTGTTGTACCCGCCGTCGATCCAGTCCTGGCGCACACCGCAGATGTCGCCGTAGGCGTTCATCGAGTACAGGTCGAGGTCCGGGGCGTTGCGCTTGTAGTACGGCCAGGCTCCGGTCCACGCGTCCGTCGAGGTCACGGGGTGGTCGGGGTCGATGGAGTGGATCTTCTTGGCGACGTCGTTGACGAAGGTCGTGTAGGCGTTGCGCTGGGCCTCCAGCTCGGTACCGCCGTAACAGTTCTGCAGGCCGAGGACGGACTCGTTGCCGACGTTCCACATCAGCGTCGCCGGGTGGGACTTGTAGGTGTCGACCCACTTGGCGAACTCGGTGAGCATGGTGCTCTTGTACGTCGTGTCGGTGACGTAGTTGACGCAGCCACCGGAGCCGGGGCCGCCGCCGGGCTGGAGCCAGAAGCCGTTGACGACCTTCAGCCCTTGGGCGGCCGCGGCGTCGAGCAGGGGCTTGGTGCCACCGTCCGTGCCCCAGGTGCGGATGGTGTTGACGCCCATGGACCTCAGGTCCGGCATGTACTTCGGGGCGTCCGCGATGGCCGGGCCCCAGGTGAGGCCCTTGACGGTGTACGGCTGGCCGCCGACGGTCAGCTGCCAGTTCCCCGGCGAGCCGGTCACCTTGACCGCGCCGCCCGGAGGAGGCTCGGTCACGCCGTCGGCGCCGTATACCTGGAACTCCCACAGGGAGTAGCCGTAGCCACCGGAGCGGACGAGGCCGTTCATGCGCACGTACCGGCCGGAACCGGAGATCGCGAGGTCGTCGGTGCCGCCGTCGCTGCCGGTGACGGTCTTCGCCGTACGCCAGTCGGTGCCGTTGTCCGAGACCTGGATCTCGTAGTTCTTGCCGTACGCGCCCTCCCAGGTCAGGACGACGCGGCTCAGGTTCTTGCTCGCGCCGAGGTCGACCTGGAACCACTGGGCGTCGCTCCACCGGCTCGCCCACCGGGTACCGGTCAGGTTGCCGTCGACCGCGGCGGCGGCGGAGAAGGCCTCGCCTTCCTGCGAGGAGGCCGTGGCCGGCTTGCCCTGGGACAGCAGGGACTCGGCAGCGCTCGCGGCGGGGGCGGTGGCGAGGGTGGTGAGGGAGGAGGCGAGAAGCGCTCCGAGGGTGAGGGCAGCCGCCGCGCCGCGCTTGCGGCGGGCTGGTGCGGTCATGGAGGGGGGATGGAACATTGCGGCTCCTGAGGTGAGGGGCGGTGACGTGCGACCAGCTTCCGGAAGGGCTCACCCGCCGATGCAGCGCTCTCCCGGATCCGACGGGTGTGGCATGGCCCTGTCACTTTTAGTGACGGGCCTGGGCCAGGACGTCCTGGCCGGCTGGGTGGTGCGGTAAGTGCCCCGGGCCGGGGTGCGGGGACTGTTCACCCGGCCCGGGGAGTTGCGGTCGGCTCCGTCGCGTTACCGGAGGCCGGTGGAGAGGCGATGGTCCGTCAGGGGAAGGAGACGACGGTGGAGGGCACGGTCGAGGTGCCGGCGGGGATGGTGGACGCCCCGGTGTTATTGATGACGTGGTTGTAGTGGCCCATTCCGCCGAGGGACACCACCAGGAGGCTGTGGAACTTCACCCCCGGCTTGACGGGCGCCTTGAAGCCGTGGTCCTGAACGATGGTCGGGTCCACGTTGTAGTTGCAGTAGCTGCCGAGGCCCCATGCCTCGTGGGTGTTCACCGAGTCGTCGACGCGGTAGGCGGCGTAGCCCTTGGTGGTGCCGTTCTGGATGGCGGCCTGGTTGGGGGCGTCGTACGCCTTCTCGTTCTGGTAGAAGATCGTGCGGCCGCGCTCGCCGTACCACTCGACGTCGTACTTGTTGAAGTGCTCGACGAACAGGCCGGTGGCGAGCACGTCGTCGCCGTTGACGCGGACGCCGTAGTCGGCGCGGTTGGTCTCCCAGCCCCAGCCCTCGCCGTGGTCGGCGCGCCACACCCAGGTGTGGTCGATGATCGCGTCGTCGCTGTTCACGACCATGCTGGTGGTGGCCTTGCCGACGTGGGCGCCGCCGATGCGGATGTAGACGTCCTGCACGGTGGTGGGGTTGGCGGCGTGGTCCGCGCCGGCGCCCTGCGGTCCGATCTCCAGCAGGGTCGGGGAATTGACCGGCCCGGCGTCGATCAGGAAGCCGGCGAGCCGGACGCCGTCGACGTCGGCGACCTTCATCGCGGTGACGCCGTTGTCCGGGATGATCGTGGCGAGGCCGAGGCCGAGCACGATGGTGTTCGCCCGGTTCACGTTGATGGTCTGGTCGACGTGGTAGACACCGGGTGTGAACAGCAGGTGCAGGCCCTGGGCGAGTGCCTGGTTGATGGTGGCGGCGGTGGCGCCGGGCTTGACCACGTAGAACTGGCTCAGGGGGATGGACTCACCCTGAGGAGTGCCGTTCGCCCAGCTGGTGCCGCGGGCGTTGACGCGCTTGGCGGGCGCGAACACCTTGTACTCGTTGCCGTCGAGGTAGAGGTAGGGCTTCTCGCGGGAGATCGGCGTGGTGTCGAGCGTCGTGTAGCGGGGCTCGGGGAACGAGGTGGCCGGAGCACCCTCGACGCCGGAGAAGGTCTGGTTCCAGACGCTGTTGGACCAGCTGCCGATGGAGCTGTCCCGGGTGTACCACTGCTGCTGCGAGTAGTTCCCGATCTGCCCGTCGACCTTGGAGTCGGCGATGTAGCCGCCGCTGGCCCAGCCGTAGCCGTTCGGCGCCAGGTTGAGACCGCCCTTGACGTGCATGCGGCGGAACGAGGACGCCTGCGAGACCGCCCACCGGTTGGTGCCGCTGACCGGGTTGAGGGTCAGCCCCTCCACACCGCGCCAGAAGTTCTGGGTGGCGTTGCCGTTGAACCAGCCCGCGTCGACGGTCACGTCACCGTTGATGGTGGTGTCACCGGGACGCAGACCGAGGCCGGCGATCTGGGTGTAGAAGCCGATCTGCGCGTTGAGGTTGTTGTACGTGCCCGGCTTGAAGAGGAAGGCGTGCCGGCCGGAGCCGAACTGGGCCGACTCCTGCTCCTTGAAGACCTGGTCCAGCTTGGTCTGGATGCCGGGTGTGGACGGGTCGAAGACGTGCACGTTGGGACCGAGGTCACCGCCGCCCGGCAGGGTCGGGCCGGTGCCGTCGTTGGAGCCGTAGACCTGGAACTCCCAGAGGGAGAAGCCGTATCCGGTGGCCCTGGTGAGGCCGTTCATACGGATGTAGCGGCCGGTCCCGGAGAGGGTGATGTCGTCGGTGCCTCCGTCGCCCGCGGAGACGGTGGTGACGGTCCGCCAGTCGGTGCCGTTCTCCGAGGCCTGGATCTGGTAGCTCTTGCCGTAGGCGCCTTCCCAGGTCAGGACGGCGTGACTGAGCGTGGCGCTTTTGCCGAGGTCGACCTGCAGCCACTGGGCGTCCTGCCACAAGCTGGCCCAGCGGGTGCCGGTGAGGTTGCCGTCGACCGCGGCGCTCGCGGCGAAGGCGGGGCCCTCGGTGGAGGAAGCGGTGGCCGTCTTCCCCTGCGAAAGGATGGTGGGAGCGGCGTGTGCCGTCGTGGCCGGGACCAGGGAGAGCAGACTGCTGGTCAGGGCCGCGACCATCGCCCCGACGATGCCCTTACGGGCCGGAAGGGGACGAAATCTGCGGGATGGGGCTGCAAAAGGTATGCCAACAGGCATGAAGGGCTCCTTAACAAACCTGAAACGAGAGAGCGCTCTCCAGACTTTGGCCTGTTCCTGTGAGTGCGGTCAAGGACTCGAACCAACTTTTCTTTAGCCTTCCATTAAGCTGAAGACTGCGCGTGGACGAGCGACGCGGCGGTGGTCAACAGCTGCTCCGCAGCACGCGGTTGGCGCCGGCGCGCCGGGGCGGGCTGTGCCGGGCGGCGGCACATGGCGGTGGTCCGTCGCGCGCGAGGGCCGGATCTCCCCGTGCTCGCGTCGGCTCGGCGGCTTCGTGAGCGGAACAGCACGCTAGGGTTCCGGGTATGAGCAGAAAGGGCCCGACGCTGGAGGATGTCGCACGACAGGCCGGAGTGTCGCGGGCGACGGTGTCCCGGGTCGTCAACGGCATCCGCAATGTGGACCCCGGCATCCAGGAGCTCGTACGCCATGTGATCGAGCAGACGGGATACAGGCCCAACCGTGCCGCCAGGTCGCTGGTCACCCAGCGGACGGAGACGGTCGCGCTGATCATCTCCGGAGCGGGCGACACCTTCGCCTCACGCGTTTTCACCGACCCGTTCTTCGGCCGGGTGGTCAGCGGCGTGGTCGGGTACCTGCGGACGCACTCGATGCATCCGGTACTCCTGGTCGCCGAGTCCGACGCCGCAAGGGAACAGGTTGTCGACTATCTGAGCCAGGGCACCGCGGACGGTGCACTGGTGGTATCCATCCAGGTCGCTGACCCCTTGCCGGAGATGCTGACCGCGGCCCGGATCCCCGTGGTGCTCTTCGCCCGCCCCGAACATCCGCACCTCGCCAGCCATGTCGACCTCGCACATGCCGAAGGAGCCCGCCTGGCCGCCGAGCACCTTCTGGTCAGAGGATGCCGACGGATCGCGACGATCTCGGCCCCGCAGTCGATCCCCGCGGCCCGTGACCGTCTCGACGGCTTCCGCGCAACGCTGGCCTCCGCCGGGATGCCCGATGTTCCTGTTGCCGAAGGCAACTTCACGGTCGACAGCGGTGCCGCGGCCATGGTGGAGCTCTTGAGGGACCACCCGGACGTGGACGGCGTATTCGCCGCGAACGATCTGATGGCCCAGGGAGCCTGCCAGGTTCTGCGTGAGCAAGGCAAGCGGATCCCTCAGGATGTGGCTGTCATCGGCTTCGACGACTCGAGCGTGGCTGTGACGTGCCGCCCTCCTCTGACCACGGTGCGCCAGCCGGTGGAGAAGATGGCCGGAGCGATGGCTCGACTTCTCTCGGAGCACATCCAAGGGATGCACACCGAGCCTGTATCAGTGCTTTTCGACGCCGAGCTCGTGGTGCGCGACTCGGCTTGAGCCGCCGCCGGACGGCATACGCCGGACACGGCGGCCGCGCCGTGCGCCCGGGTACGGCTGCGGCCCGTCGGCCTGGTGGCGGACGGGCCGCAGCCGGAGCGCCCGGAAGGACGTCTGCTTCCTGCCACTGCGCACGAGCGGCCCCGGCCACCGGGGTCGCTAGGCTACGAGGCCCCGTTGCACGCGGATCTGGCGGTGGCTGCGGATGATCTCCGCGTAGCGCCGGCCGCTCGTCTTCACGGTCCGCTTCTGGGTGGCGTAGATGACCTGCACCAGCCCGCCGGCGGAGCCGAACGAGGCCCGCCGCCAGTGGAATCAACGGCCGGGGGCGGCGTCCGAAGCGAGGGCCGGGGATGTGCACTCCGGCCCTCGCCCCCTGGGGTCACGTCTCACCGGTGATACGTTGGC
>NZ_DATMVN010000133.1:0-2359 GCF_035563135.1 Streptomyces sp. | reverse complement strand
TCGAGCCTCGATCCCGTGGCAACGGGGGCGTCCGCAGGGTCGTCGGCGCCTGCTGCAGGTGCCGGCGGGCCGGGCCGGGGAGTGTCGGCGAGGAAGGACCGTCCGAGCCATCGTGGCACGGTGCGGCGGGCGGCCGGTTGGCCGTCGATGACCACCTCACCTGACCGCAACGTCTCGCTCCAGCCGAAGTCGCCCCGCCAGAGCCTGGTGAGGGTGCGCAGCGTGGTGTGGACGTGCGCCCACACGTCATGGCCCTGGTCGAAGTCGCAGACGTCGACGCCCTCTCGGCGGATGACCATCCACCAGTGCCGCACCCGGGAGTCGACGTCGGAGAAGTGGAAACCCAGCACCGTGGTGGTGTCCGGCACCGTCTCCAGGTCGATGTTCCGCCGGATGTCCCACAACAGGTAATAGGGATCCAGGTCGTCGTCGTACAGGTCCTGCATCCAGCGCAGTCCCCAGCGGCCGATGGCTTCGAGGATCGGCATGAGTTCCTGGCCGGCCGGCGTGAGGTGATAGGTCACCTGCTTGCCCTCGCAGTGCCGCTGGACGACTCCGGCTCTGACGAGGGTCTGCAGCCGCTTGGACAAGAGGGTCGGCGACATCCTCGGCACGCCTCGGCGCACCTCGTTGAAGTGTCGACTGCCCAGCAGGAGTTCTCGGAGGACGAGCATCATCCACCGCTCGTCCAGCACTTCCATCGCCTTGGCGATCGGACAGAACTGCCCGTAGGTGGTGGGCACACCTCACGGTAGACGGCCGCAGAGCACCGCCGGTAGTACAGATCGTGTACCGGGTTGCTCCAGGTCCTGAACTGGAGGACGCCTCCGGTCCACCGCCACGCTGCTCCTCGTACCCACCCGATCCCGAGGCGGATGCGATGACTCGAGTGTCACCGACGGGATCGGTCGGGTCCGTCCGCGTCGGGCGACACCCATCGAGGAGAACGACATGAGAACCGGATCGACCATTCGTCGGGCTGCCGTTGCCCTCGTCGCCGCCGTGGTGCTCGCGGTCATTACGCCCGGGCAGGCCCAGGCGGCCGTCTTCCCCCCTGACCCCGTCCGCCTCACAGCCCAGGTCGTCGACTTCGGTAACGATGCGTGGGTTCTGGGAGCGCCGCTCGGGTCGGGTTCCGTCGAATGGAGCGTCAACCAGAACGGCTTCTACCAAGCGACGTTGAGGGGGTACCTGCACCTGGACAACGCCCCGCTCGAGTACGGCCGCATGCACATGGAGTACTTCGACGGCGCCGGGAACTCCATGGGGGTCATCCACGGCGGGAAGGTGCGGGCGCCCAACAACAACAGCCACAGGAGCTGGTCGGTGGACCTCCACTCGCCGGACCACCTCCAGGTCGTCCAGGTGGAGATCTGCACGGAGACCAGCAGCAACGGCACCAGCTGGACGCCGGTTCGCTGCAGCGGAAGGCTCCTGCTCTAGATGACCGATTCCAAGGGTCAGTGGTCGTAAGCGATCAGTGAGGTTTTCTCACCTGGTTCCGCGGTCGAGTGAGGTGAGCACCAATGCGGCGGCGACAATTGCGCCGATGCGGTGCGGGCTGACGGTGACCCGGTCGAGGGCGCGCCAGCGGCCGAGCAGGGCATGGCCCCGCTCGGTGGGCGCGCGTAGTGCGGTGATCAGGGAGTTGTAGCAGCGGTTGTCGGTGTGCAGCGGACCGTCGGGTTGGCGCTTGATCGGGACGTGCACCCCGATGCCGGCACCGGTGTAGCCCTTGTCGGCCAGCACCGGCAGCCCCCGGGCGGCGTGCGGGTACAGCGCCGGCAGGACCAGCTCGCGGGCGGCGGTCAGATCGTGGGTCGAGCCAGGCCGGACGTCGGAGACCCACAGCGGGAAGCCACCGGGGTCGCACAGGACCTGCACGCTGCCGCCGAAGGCGTGGTGTTTGCCGGAGTACCACAGGTGATGGCCGCGCTCGGCGCGGGCGGCGACCCGGTCGGTCGGGATCAGCGTGCCGTCCAGGCAGAGGAAGGGCAGGCCGACGGCGCGAGCATGGGTCAGCACGGCGCCCCGGGCGGGAGCGTGCGCGGCGATCACGTCGAGCGCTTCGTGCAGGTAGCGGTAGGCGGTGGCGATGCTGACCCCGGCCTCGCCGGCCAGGGTGCGCACGTCCAGACGGTGGCGCAGCCAGCGCAGCGCCAGCACGACTTGGGCGTGCACCGTGCCGACCCGCTGCGCCGGACGGGTCCCCGGCCGACGGCGGTACCGGGCGACCCAGCCGGTCACCGCCCTCAACACCGGTGCGGACACATCCAGGCTGGCACGATGAGACACAGCGGGCTCCCGGGGAAGAGGAGATCGGTCTTTGGCGAGTCGATCTTTACCCCGAGAGCCCGCG
>NZ_DATMVN010000132.1:0-3500 GCF_035563135.1 Streptomyces sp. | reverse complement strand
GCTGGCGGTGGAAGGTGAAGACGTCGGCCGGGTCGTCGTCGCGCAGTACCAGGGTGGCGGCGCCTTCTCCCGGGGTGGTGAAGCGGTGCAGTTCGTCCAGGCGCACCGTGTCGGGGTGGCGGTCGAGCAGGCGCGGAACGCCTCCTGCGTCGACGGCGGACAGCTGCAGCGGATCGCCCAGGAGCCGGACGTGGGCGCCTGCGGCGCGGGCCTCGGCCAGGATCCGTTGGAGGTTGAGGGTGCCGCCCATGCCCATCTCGTCGACGACGATCACGTCGCCGCGTGCGAGGGGGAACCGCTGGTCGGCCAGGCCTTTGGCGTTCTGGTCGCGGTGGTGCAGCCAGGCATGCAGGGTGGTGGCGGGCGCACCGAGGTCATCGGCAAGAGCCTGGGCGGCGCGGGAGGAGGGGGCCAGGGCGACCAGGCGGCGCCCGGAGGCGGCCAGGGTGTCGGCCACCAGCTTCATCGCGGAGGTCTTACCGGATCCGGCCGGGCCGATGCCGGTCAACAGCAGTTTGTCGCCGCAGGCGAAGGAGCGGGCGAGGGCCAACTGGGCGGTGCCCAGGTGCGGATGGCGGCGGGTGGCACGTGCGAAGTCGGCCTCTTCGGCGGCGGGAATGACCAGTGTGTCGGCGGCTGCCAGGAGGTCGTCCTCGGCAGCCATGAGCCGTCGGGTGGTGTAGGCGGGGGCCTCGACGCGCAGGAAGACGCTGCTGCCGTCGGGGCGCTGCTGCTCGGGGTGCAGGTCGACCAGGGAGGGCGGGCGCAGGTCGACGACGGGGTCCTCAAGGGTGGGGTCGGACAGTGCGCGGGCGGTGATGCGCTCGGTCGCCTCGGCCAGGACCAGGTCCTGGGTCAGGGGACCCCGGGCGAGGTGGTAGCCGAGTTGGCGCAGCACCTCGGCGCGCACGTGCTGGGCGGCGAACACGCTGCGGCGTTCGGCGACTTCGGCCAGCGCGGCGATGGCGACCTGCCGCTCGAAGGTGTCCGGATCGGTGTCCTGCGGGGCCGGTTCGGCGTCGGCGGCGGCTTGGCGCACGGCGTCCAGCAAGGCTTGGGTGACGGCTTCGTCGGGGCGTGCGTCGACGTCGCCGAGGGCCGCGCGGGCGGCGGTGAACCAAATCTTCTGCAGGGTACGCAGCGGCCGTGCGGCACTGAGCTCGGGCCGGTTGGTGACTGCGGCCTGCTGCGCGAGCGCGTACCAGACCGCCGGGGGCGGGGTGCGCTGGTGGCGGGTGTAGTAGTCGGCGACCAGGCGTTCCAACTCGGCCCGCACGGTCTTGCCGCGGGTGGAGAACGCGTCGATCAGCTCGTCGGGCAGACCCGTGATCTCGAGGATCGGCCGCCGGCCGGGGGCGGTGACTCGCTCGCGGACCGCGAGCCCCAGGCGCTCGGACACCAGCCGCATGACGGTGGTGTTGTAGAGCTCGCTGATGGTCACTCCGTGTGCGAGCAGCGGCCGCGCGTCGATCGTGCGCCACTTCCCGTCCGGGCCCTGGACGCGGTTGGCGACGATGATGTGATCGTGCAGATGGGGGTCGCCCGGATCCCCGCGCGCGGTGTAGTGCCGCCACCGGGCGGCGACCAGGCCGGAGGTCACCTGCTCCTGGGCGATGCTGCCCTTGCTGGAGGCCCGGGTGGCCAGCACATGGTCCTCGATCCAGGCCAGGGCCGTCTCGAGCGCCTCGGTGTGCGCCGCGTCGATGACCTCGCGTGTCTCCTCGCCTCCCAGGATCCGCAGGGCCTGCAGCGAGCCTTGCGGGGCGGCCACGAAGCTCCAGCCCAGGCAGGGCTGGCGCACCGGCTGGGTGTGCATCCTCAGGTACCCGTCGAGCTCCTCTACGGAGGCCGGGCCGCGGTGGAACTCTGCGCGGAAGTACTGGGCCGCGACGTGTCGGCGGATCGCCCGGCGCTGGGCGTCGGTGAGCGGTCCTCCGCTGCGCGCGGTGGCCTCCGCGAGGGCCTCCTCGATGCGCTCCAGCAGCGGGTCGGTGGCGGTCGGGTCGCTGAACTGGGAGTAGGCGGCGCCGAGTTTCCCGGCCCGCCAGGCCTTCTTCTCGCTGTCTCCGGCCGCGATCCGATCGGCGGCTATCTCAGCCGCACGCGGATGCCGGCCGAGGCCGAACAGGGATTCCGCTTGTGCCCGCAGTACCTCCTGCCCAGCCACTTGGAGGGTCTCGGCGGCTCGTCCCATCCACACTCCCGGTGGGGCGCCGGCGTTTAGGGAGCCGTCGGCGGCAGGCAAAGACTCCGCGCGGACCGTCTGCGCGAGCAGATACCGGTACCCCGCGGCCGCCGTCAGCTTGCGAAGCTCCACTGCCACGACATCGACGCTACGAGGCGATCAGAGTTGCAAGAGATGTCATTCCGTTCTCCTGTTCCCTGCCTCTGTCTCTTCTTACAGCCCGGTGACCTGCAAAGACATCAGCAGCAAGGAGCAGCGGGGTGGGGCGGTTGTCCGGAGAACGGGGGTGGGACGACTTTTCCCTCCTCCCGCTGGGTGGGCAGAAAACATGGTCGTGGCCCGTGGGACGGGAGCGCGGGCAGCTCGGTCGGGCGAGCGCTTCGATCGGGCGGGAGGGTGGGTGAGGCTGCCTGTGCGGGTTCCCGGGGAGGGCGGCAGGGTGCCGTCCGGGCGCAGCCCACGGTTCGGGGCCGGTTCGGAGTTGAGATGGTGAGGAAGCCCAAGGCGAAGGCGTCGGCTGCGGCGAACGTGGTGGCGGCGCGGGAGCGGGCGCAGCAGTTGGCGATGGCGCCGATGGCGCGGCAGCAGCGGCTGGTGGAGCGGGCGACGGACTTCTTCTTGGCGACGGAGCGTCAGGATCTGGCGCGGGAGGAGGGGGAGCGGGAGATCCGGGCAGTCCGGGAGCGGGTGGTGGAGCAGGTGGAGGCGGCGCGGGTGGAGGCCGGGGCGGCGGTGGTGGCGATGCTGGGTGAGGACGAGCCGGTGGGGGCGGTCGCGGAGCGGCTGGGGCTGCGGCGGACCGATGTGCAGGAGCTGCGGCGGCTGGTCCGGGAGCAGGAGCCGGTGCAGGGGCCGGGTGGCCGGGGCAGGGAGGTACGGCCGGCGGTGGAGCCGGGCGTCGGGGTCCCGGGGCGCACCGGGGTGGGGAACGCTCCGGGTGCGGGGGACGGAGCGATGGCGGGCGGGGCCCGGCAGGAGGTCCGGCCGGTCGCCTCCGGTGGTCCGGGCGGACCGCGGCCGGTGGGGAGCGCGGTCGCGGTGGAGGAGGACGGGGCTGAGGGGGCCGGGGCGGTGTAGGGCGCGGTTCGGGTGGTGAAGGCGGAAGGTGTGTCCCTGCGTGTCCCTGGGGCCTGTGCGGGGGCTCGGGGGCCAGCCTCGTGGGGAATGCCGGGAAGTGTGTCCCTGGGTGTCCCTGTGTCCCTGGGCGGCGGTCAGCGCATGCCGGGTGCGGCGCCGCCTTGCTGGGGCTGCTGGGGGTAGTGGCCCTGGCCGGGGTAGCCGGGTGCGGCGGGCTGCTGGGGTGCCTGGGGCTGGG
>NZ_DATMVN010000131.1:0-2251 GCF_035563135.1 Streptomyces sp. | reverse complement strand
GACACCGCCGACCTCGTCGTCGAGAACTTCACCCCCCGGGTGCTGCGCGGCTGGGGCATGACCCACGCCGATCTCGTGACGACCAACCCGGGGCTCGTCATGCTGTCCAACACCGGCTACGGCGCCACCGGCCCCTGGTCGGGCTTCAAGGCACAGGGCACCTCGCTGGAGTCGACCATGGGCCTCGTCGAGTACTCGGGGTACCCGGGGGACAAGCCGCGCAAGGTCGGGCAGTCCTATCCCGACTTCCTCGCCGCGTGGACCGGCCTCTACGCGATCCTGGCGGCGCTGGAGGAGCGGCACCGCTCGGGTCGGGGGCAGTGGATCGACCTGGGTATGTACCAGCTGGGGCCCGTCGTCATCCCCGAGGCGCTCATCGCGGCGCAGGCCGGCGCCCAGCAGCCGTCGCGCCGGGGCAACGCCGAGGACGACACCCTCCTGTCCGACGTGTTCGCCTGCCAGGGCGTCGAGGCGTGGGTGGCCGTCGCCATCGAGGACGACGCGGCACGGGCGCGGGTGGTCGAGCTCGTCCGGGAGCACCTGTCCGGCGACGCCCCCGACCTCGACGAGCTGGCCCGGGGCCTGGGGGAGTGGACGTCGTCCCGGACACCGGAGGAGGCCGCGGAGACGCTGCAGGGCCACGGCGTCGCGGCGGCGGCCGTGGCCGAGGTCCGCGACATGCTGCTGGACCCGCAGATGCAGCACCGGCAGTTCTTCGACTGGGTGGACATCAAGGGTGTGACCCGCCCGATCCCGGGGACGCCGTTCGTCTGGACCGGTTCCACGGCGGTCACCAGCCGCGGCCGTGGGCCGCTGTTCGGCGAGGACAACGACGTGGTGCTCGGCTCGCTGGGCCTGTCCGCGGAGGAGATCGAGGCGCTGCGGCGCGACGCCGTCGTGGTCGACACGCCGCTGAACATCGCGCCGCCACGGGCCAAGGACCTCGACGCGCTGGTCCGAGCGGGTGTGTACCGGGAGATCGCGAAGGACGTGGACGAGGTCCTCGCCCGGGTGCGGCCGCCCGTCGACGAAGGATGACGCAGGTCGATCAGTCCGAGGAGGACGGGAACATGGGATATCCACGCGTACTGCTCCGCGAAGAGGTCATGCGCGAGGGCATGCAGATCGAGTCGGTCGACATCCCGGTGGAGGTCAAGGCCGACCTGCTGCAGGAGCTCGCCGAGTGCGGTCTGCCGGAGATCAACGTGGGCTCCTTCGTGAGTCCCCGGTACACGCCGCAGATGGCGAAGATCGGCGAGGTCCTGGAGCGGTTCAAGCCGGTGGAGGGCCCCCGGTACTACTGCCTCGCGATGAACCAGAAGGGGATCGAGCGCGCGTCGGAGTTCCCCTGGCTGCAGGTCCCCGGCAGGGACGGCTTCTCGACCGGCGCCCACCTGTGCGACACGTTCATCCGCCGCAACGCCAACCGGAGCCAGGCCGACGAGATCGCGAACTGGAGCCGGACGATCCAGCGCGCCGTCGACGCGGGCGCCACGGAGGCCCGGATCATGGTCGGGGCCGCGTGGGGCTCCAACTTCGAGGGCCCGTTCAGCACGGAGCAGCGGATGGACATGCTGCGGCGGCAGCACGACGCCTGGGCGGACGCCGGCATCACGGTGACCACGGTGTCCTTCGCCGACCCGATGGGCTGGTGCATGCCGCACTGGGTCGAGGAGACGATCGCCGCGGTCCGGCAGGAGTGGCCCGAGGTGCGGCGCATCGCCCAGCACCTCCACGACTCCCGCGGCATGGCGCTGGCGAGCACGTACGCGACGATCAAGGCCCTGGACGAGAGCTTCGACGTCAGCTTCGACGTGACGGCCGGCGGCATCGGCGGCTGCCCCTACTGCGGCAACGGCCGGGCGACGGGTATGGCGGCGACCGAGGACGTCGTCAACATGTGCAACGCCATGGGCATCCCCACCGGGGTGGACCTCGACCGGCTCATCGGCTTCGTCGCCAAGCTCGACGGCGTGCTGGGCCGCGCGACGCCCGGGCGCACGTCGAAGACCGGCCCGCTGCCACTGTCCCCGGAGGACTACTACGACCCCAACCTCCCGCTGGTCGAGACGTACGAGGAGGCCCAGCACTTCCGCCTGGGTCCGGCCGTCGTCGAGCACCAGATCCGGCCGTGGAAGGAGCCGATCCCCTCCCCGCGGGACCGCTCGGCGTGAGGTCCGCGCCCGACGGCGCGGGTCGTCCAGGCCAGGCGTGGTCGCACCGGAGCGGGAAGGTCGACCTGCGTCCGCTC
>NZ_DATMVN010000130.1:0-8515 GCF_035563135.1 Streptomyces sp. | reverse complement strand
GAACGTCTCGCGGAGGCCGGCCGGCCGGGCCGTGACGCCGCGGGGCCGGCCCTGTGGGCGGTGCTCGGATGCGTTCTCCTGTCCGCCACCGTCATGGGGGGCCTCGGCGGCACGTGGTGGCTGCCGTCCCTCCTGTGGGTGCTCTGGCTGGGGAACGGGGTCTGGTGGGCGCTGAACCGTTATGCGCCGGACCATGAGATGCGCGCTCTGTCCGACGTGCTGGCCAACCTGGCTCACAACGCCGCTCTTCTCGTGATCATGGCCGAGGTGTGCCTGATCTACGCGACCGCCGGCTGGTACAAGATCCAGGGGTCCCGCTGGCAGGACGGCACCGCGATCTACTACCCGCTCAGACTGGACTACTTCACCCCGTGGCCCGAGCTCTCCGGCCTGCTCGCATCCAGCGCCCTGGCGGTCATGGTGCTGACGTACGCCACGGTCATCGTGCAGGTCGCTTTCCCCTTCACGCTGTTCAACCGGCGGGTCAAGAACGTCCTTCTGGTCGTCATGATCGGTGAGCATGCCGGAATCTCCGTCCTGCTGGGGCTTCCCTTCTTCTCCATGGCGATGATCGCGGCCGACGCCGTCTTCCTGCCGACGGTCTTCCTGGTGTGGCTGGGGCGCAGGGTGTCGCACGGTCGGCAACGTCTGTTCTCCCGGATGCCGGACAGGTTCCGGCTTCCCGGGCAGCGGCGGATGGGGGCGGACGACGAGGAGGCCACGCGCAGCGGCGGAGACCGTGGCCATACGCTCGTCGGGTGACCAGCGAGACCGGCAGTACAGAAGAGCCCCGCGAGGCAGCCGCGCCCGATCCGTCCGCGGAACCGATCCAGTACGACGACGGGTACGGCACCGTGATCGGCGTCGGACCGCACCCGCTGCCATGGCCCGAGGGAGAGCGGTACGACCCCGAACTCCTTGCCCACGGCGACCGGCGCAATGTGGGCGACGCCTATCGGTACTGGACGCGGGAGGCGATCGTCGCCGACCTGGATCTCCGGCGGCACGACTTCCATGTGGCGGTGGAGAACTGGGGCCATGACTTCAACATCGGCTCGGTGGTGCGCACCGCCAATGCCTTCCTGGCGAAGGAGATCCACATCGTGGGCCGGCGGCGCTGGAACCGGCGGGGGGCAATGGTCACCGACCGCTACCAGCATGTGCGGCACCATCCGGACACGGCGGATCTGACTGCCTGGGCGGAGGCCGAAGGGATCCCGATCATCGGGATCGACAACCTTCCCGGGGCCGTGGCGCTGGAGCGGACGGAACTGCCGCGCCGGTGTGTGCTGCTGTTCGGACAGGAAGGGCCCGGGCTGACGGAGGAAGCGCGCCGGCATGCCTCGATGGTGTGCTCGATCGCGCAGTTCGGCTCGACGCGGTCGATCAACGCCGGTGCGGCGGCCGCCATCGCCATGCACGCGTGGGTGCAGCGACACGCGGATATTCCGGACCCGCGGGGTGGATGACCGGTGGAGCGGGTCCCCGCCCCGCCGGTCGCCCACGCCCGGGGCCCGCTCAGGCCTGGCGGCGGACTTCCACCACCCGGAAGCGGTTGGACACGAATGCCCCGTCGCAGAGCGCCGCGTTGGCCGCGGGGTTGCCGCCCGAACCGTGGAAGTCGGAGAATGCCGCCGTCTGGTTGACGTACACACCGCCGGTGAGATTCAGCGAGAGCTGAGCCGACTCGTCGAAGCAGACCTCTTCCACCGCGCGCTCCACCTCGGGTGAGGTGGTGTACGCGCCGACGGTCATCGCGCCCTTCTCGCGGACCGTGCGGCGCAGCAGGTCCAGCGCGTCAGAGGTCGAGTCGACGGCGACCGCGAACGAGACCGGGCCGAAGCACTCCGAAAGGTAGGCCGCCCCGTCGTCGGGCTTGGTGCCGTCGAGCTTCACGAGAACCGGTGTACGCACCACGGCGTCGGGGAAGTCGGGGTTGGCCACCGGGCGCGAGGCGAGCGCTACGTCACCCAGGGACGCCGCCCCTTCGACCCGGGCCTTGACGTCCGGGTTCACCAGGGCACCGAGCAGTCCGCTGGCCCGGGCGTCGTCGCCGAGAAGCCCGCTCACGGCCTCGGCGATGTCCGCCACCACCTCCTCGTAGGACTTGGCGCCCGCGTCGGTCGTGATGCCGTCGCGCGGGATGAGCAGATTCTGCGGGGTGGTGCACATCTGGCCGCTGTAGAGGGAGAGCGAGAAGGCCAGGTTGGAAAGCATGCCCCGGTAGTCGTCGGTCGAGTCGAGGACGATCGTGTTGACGCCCGCCTTCTCCGTGTAGACCTGGGCCTGCCGGGCGTTGGCCTCCAGCCAGTCGCCGAAGGAGGTGGACCCCGTGTAGTCGATGATCCTGATCTCGGGCCGTACCGCCAGGGTCTTGGCGATGCCTTCGCCGGGCCGCTCGGTCGCCAGGGCGACGAGATTCGGGTCGAAGCCCGCCTCGGCCAGGGCCTCGCGCGCCAGCCGCACGGTAAGCGCCAGCGGCAGGACCGCCTGCGGGTGCGGCTTCACCAGGACGGGATTGCCGGTCGCCAGTGAGGCGAAAAGGCCCGGATAGCCGTTCCACGTGGGGAAGGTGTTGCAGCCGATCAGCAGGGAGATGCCTCGGCCGGTCGCGGTGTACGACTTGCGCAGCTGCAGCGGGTCGCGCTTTCCCTGGGGCTTCGACCAGTCGGCGCTGCGCGGCGTGCGGGTCTGTTCCGCGTACGCGTACGCCACGGCCTCCAGGCCCCGGTCCTGGGCGTGCGGGCCGCCCGCCTGGAAGGCCATCACGAACGCCTGTCCGCTGGTGTGCATCACGGCGTGGGCCAGCTCGTGCGTACGCGCGCTGATCCGGGCGAGGATCTCCAGGCAGACCAGGGCCCTCGTCTCCGGCCCGGCCGTACGCCAGGAGCCCATGGCGGCGCTTATGGCGGGAAGCAGGACGTCCGGATCGGCGTGTGGATACTCGACACCGAGCTCCGGCCCGTACGGCGAGCGCTCGCCGCCCGTCCAGCCGTCGGTGCCGGGCTGGCCGAGATCCAGGCGGGTGTTGAGCACGGCGTCGAACGCGGCCTTGCCCTCTGCGGCACTGAGGCTGCCGGGGAGACCTCCCTCACCGTAGGCCTTCGGGTGCTCGGGGTGCGGGGACCAGTAGGCGCGCGTGCGGATCGCGTCGAGGGCCTGGTCGAGCGTCGGACGGTGGATCTCGGACAGCTTCTCGGGGGAAAGCTCGGCGGCCATGACGGACCAACTCCTCGTCGAGCCGGGCAGGGATGTGCTGACGGAGTCAGAGTAACCGAACGATCGGTCGGGACAAGGGGCCCCGGAGGGCCTGTGGACGAGTCATGGGGGAGGATCGCGGTCATGACCACGGCCAAGCGGGACACGTACACCCCGGAAACACTCCTGTCCGTCGCCGTCCGCGTATTCAACGAGCGCGGCTACGACGGCACGTCCATGGAGCATCTTTCCAAGGCGGCGGGCATCTCCAAGTCGTCCATCTACCACCACGTGGCGGGCAAGGAGGAGCTCCTGCGGCGTGCGGTGAGCCGGGCTCTCGACGGGCTCTTCGGCATCCTCGACGAGCCGGGAGCGATGCAGGGGCGCGCGATCGCCCGGGTCGAATACGTCACGCGGCGTACGGTCGAGGTGCTGATGGCGGAGCTGCCCTACGTGACGCTGCTGCTGCGCGTGCGCGGCAACACGAAGACGGAGCGTTGGGCCCTGGAGCGCCGGCGCGAGTTCGACCAGCGGGTGTCCGAACTGCTCAAGGCCGCGGCGGCGGACGGAGACCTCCGTGCGGACGTGGACATACGCCTGGCGACCCGACTGCTCTTCGGCATGGTGAATTCGCTGGTCGAGTGGTACCGGCCGCAGCCCGGCGGCTCCCCGGAGGCCGAGCAGCTCGCGGACACGGTCGTCCGGCTCGCCTTCGAAGGGATGCGGGCCGGCTGATCCCGGGGCGGGTCTAGGTGAGCTCGGCCGGACGGTCCGGATGCGGGCCCAGGTCGGTCTCCTCGAACACCAGCAGGGTGCGGGTGGACAGCACCTCGGGTATGGCCTGGATCCTGGTCAGGACCAGCTCGCGCAGCGCCTGGTTGTCCGGTGTGTGGACCAGGAGCAGGACATCGAAGTCGCCGCTGACCAGAGCGATGTGGGTGGCTCCCGGAAGCGCCTGAAGCTGTTCACGCACAGTGCGCCACGAGTTCTGGACGATCTTGAGTGTGATGTAGGCGGAGGCGGCCTGCCCCGCTCGTTCGTGATTCACGCGCGCGCTGAACCCGCGGATCACACCGTCCTCGACCAGCCGGTTGATCCGGGCGTACGCATTGGCCCGTGAGACATGGACGCGCTCTGCGACGGCCCGTACGGAGGCGCGGCCGTCCGTCCGGAGGATCCGCAGAATGGCGCGGTCGGTGGAGTCCAGCGGTCGTGCGGGCGGAGTGCGGACCGACTCCTCATCCCCCTCGGCCATTTGTTCAGACGGCATCTGCCCGCGCCTCCCTGTTGTGGACGACCTGCCTCTATCCCAGGCTGTGGATAACCGTTTGTCCACAGGGTGGAGGTGCCTGTAGCCAAATTGCGCCCGCGACCGAACAATCGGTAGGTGAGACACACCACACCGGTGTCTCACTCACACCCCGCATTCCGGCAGTTCTCGACATCCCTCGATACACCCCGATGCCAGGAGGTGCTTGTCATGACGGTCCAGGAGCTGCCCGGCGCAGCCGCCTACCGGCCCACGCCGCCCCCGGCCTGGAAGCCGCTCACCGATCCCGCGCCGCTGCTCCCGGACCCCGAGCCCTACCGCGTGCTCGGTACGGATGCCGCGGTCGGTGCCGACTCCGAGCTGCTGCTGAGGCTCTACGCCGAGCTGGTGCGCGGTCGCCGTTACAACGCGCAGGCCACCGCACTGACCAAGCAGGGCAGGCTCGCGGTGTATCCGTCGAGCACCGGGCAGGAGGCCGCTGAGATCACTGCGGCGCTCGTGCTGGAGGACCGGGACTGGCTCTTTCCCAGCTATCGCGACACCCTCGCCGCAGTGGCGCGCGGGCTGGACCCGGTCGAGGCGCTGACGCTGCTGCGGGGGGACCGGCACACCGGCTACGACCCGCGTGAGCACCGCATCGCCCCGCTGTGCACCCCGCTGGCCACCCAGTTGCCGCATGCCGTCGGCCTGGCGCACGCAGCGCGTCTGAAGGGCGACGACGTGGTGGCCCTCGCGATGGTCGGCGACGGCGGGACGAGCGAGGGGGATTTCCACGAGGCCCTGAATTTCGCCGCCGTATGGCGGGCCCCGGTCGTGTTCCTCGTGCAGAACAACGGCTTCGCGATCTCCGTGCCCCTGGCCAAACAGACCGCGGCGCCGTCCCTCGCCCACAAGGCCGTGGGATACGGGATGCCCGGACGCCTGGTCGACGGCAACGACGCGCCCGCGATGCACCAGGTGCTGAGCGAGGCGGTGGCGCGGGCGAGGCGGGGTGACGGGCCGACGCTGGTCGAGGCGGTCACGTACCGCATGGACGCCCATACGAACGCCGACGACGCCACCCGCTACCGCGGCGACAGCGAGGTGGAGGCGTGGCGCGCGCACGATCCCATCAGGCTTCTCGAGCGGGAGCTGACCGGGCGCGGGCTGCTCGACGAGGACGGTATCGAGAGGGTGCGGGAGGCGGCGGAACGGATGGCGGAGGGGCTGCGGGAGCAGATGAACGCCGATCCGGTGCTCGACCCGATGGATCTGTTCACCCATGTCTACGAGGAAGAGACCGGCCAGTTGCGGGAGCAGGCGGCACAGCTGCGGGACGAGCTGGACGCCGAGCGGGGCGGGTACGACGAGAGCGGCACGGAGGAGAGGCGATGACCACCGCTGCCGCGACGGCCGGCGTACGGGCCGGCAGGGCCAGGCCGGCCACGATGGCGCACGCCCTCGGGCGGGCGCTGCGCGATGCGATGGCGGAGGATCCGACGGTGCACGTCCTCGGGGAGGACGTCGGCACGCTCGGTGGTGTCTTCCGCGTCACCGACGGTCTGGCGAAGGAGTTCGGCGACGACCGCTGCACGGACACACCCCTGGCTGAGGCGGGCATCCTCGGCGCGGCTGTGGGCATGGCGATGTACGGGCTGCGGCCCGTGGTGGAGATGCAGTTCGACGCCTTCGCGTATCCGGCGTTCGAGCAGTTGGTCAGCCATGTCGCCAAGATGCGGAACCGGACGGGCGGCGCCATGCCGCTGCCCATCACGGTGCGGGTGCCCTACGGCGGCGGGATCGGCGGGGTCGAGCACCACAGCGACTCCTCCGAGGCGTACTACATGGCCACTCCCGGACTGCATGTCGTCATGCCGGCCACGGTCGACGACGCGTACGGACTGCTGAGGGAATCGATCGCGTCCGACGACCCGGTGGTCTTCCTGGAGCCGAAGAGGCTCTACTGGTCCAAGGCCGACTGGTCACCGGATGCCCCGCCCGCGGTCGAGCCGATCGGACGTGCCGTGGTGCGGCGCCCGGGGCGCGGCGCGACCCTGATCACCTACGGGCCGTCTCTCCCCGTGTGCCTGGAGGCAGCCGAGGCCGCCACGGCCGAGGGGTGGGATCTCGAGGTGGTCGACCTGCGTTCGCTGGTGCCCTTCGACGACGAGACCGTCACCGCATCGGTCCGCCGCACGGGGCGGGCGGTGGTCGTCCACGAGTCGTCCGGTTTCGGCGGACCGGGCGGTGAGATCGCGGCTCGGGTCACCGAGCGGTGCTTCCACCATCTGGAGGCGCCGGTCCTGCGCGTCGCCGGGTTCGACATCCCCTATCCGCCACCGATGCAGGAGCGGCATCATCTGCCGGGTGTGGACCGGGTGCTCGACGCGGTCGCCCGTCTTCAGTGGGAGGCCGAGAGCTGATGGCGCAGGTGCTCGAATTCAAGCTGCCCGACCTCGGCGAAGGGCTGACCGAGGCCGAGATCGTGCGCTGGCTGGTCGAGGTGGGGGAGGTCGTCACCGTCGACCAGCCGGTCGTCGAGGTCGAGACGGCCAAGGCGATGGTGGAGGTGCCCTGCCCTTACGGGGGCGTCGTGACGGCGCGATTCGGTGAGGAGGGCACCGAGCTCCCGGTCGGCGCACCGTTGCTGACGGTGGCGGTCGGATCGGTGGAGCCGGTGAGAGAGCAAAAGGCTTCCGACGAGCCCGTCGTCGGGGGCACCGGGAGCGGCTCGTCCGGCAATGTGCTGGTCGGTTACGGCACGGGCGCACCTGCCGCGCGCAGACGCCGGGTCAGGCCCGCTCCGGTCTCGGCCGCGGCCTCGTCCCCGGCGGTGACCACGGCTCCTGCTCCCGACGTGATGGAGCCGCGGGGTCCCGTAGCTGTGATCTCCCCTCTGGTCCGGAGGCTGGCGCGGCAGCACGGTCTCGATCTCCGAGAGGTTGCCGGTACGGGACGGGACGGGCTGATCCTGCGGACCGACGTGGAGTCCGCGATCAGGGCCGCGGACGGGGAGCGCACCGCCGTCGCGGACCGGGCGGCCCGGACGGAGCCGGACGCGCCGGTCGAGCGAATCGCACTGCGCGGGGTCCGGGGAGCGGTCGCGGAGAAGCTGTCCCGCAGCCGGCGGGAGATTCCCGACGCCACATGCTGGGTCGATGCCGATGCCACCGAGCTGATGGCGGCGCGGGCCGCGATGAACGCCGGTGGTTTTGCCGCAGGGACGAAGGTGTCGGTGCTCGCCCTGCTGGCCCGCATCTGCACGGCGGCTCTGGCGCGGTTCCCCGAACTCAACTCCACGGTGGACCCGGAAGCCCGGGAGATCGTGCGGCTCTCCGGGGTGCACCTGGGCTTCGCCGCACAGACGGAGCGCGGCCTGGTCGTTCCGGTCGTCCGGGACGCGCATACACGGAACGTGGAGTCGATCGGGGCGGAGATCACCCGGCTGACCGAGGCTGCCCGGGACGGGAAGCTGACCCCGGCGCAGCTCACCGGAGGAACATTCACGCTGAACAACTACGGGGTGTTCGGCGTCGACGGTTCGACGCCGATCATCAATCATCCGGAGGCGGCCATGCTCGGTGTGGGCCGTATCGTGCCCAGACCCTGGGTGCACGAGGGCGAGCTGGCGGTCCGCCAGGTCGTCCAGCTCTCGCTCACCTTCGATCACCGGGTCTGCGACGGCGGCACGGCGGGTGGATTCCTGAGGTACGTGGCCGATTGTGTGGAACAGCCGGCGGTGCTGCTGCGCACGCTGTAACGGACCCGGACCCGGACCCGGACCCGGACCCGGACCCGGACCGGACCCGGACCGGGGCCGGACCGGGGCCGGGTTTCTTGTGAGTCCGCTCCCCGGGGGACCGCCATGGACCTGCGGCCCGCATACTCGGGAGCATGACCGCGTATGACGCCATCGTGCTTGCCGGAGGGGCTGCGAAGCGCCTGGGCGGAGCCGACAAGCCAGGGCTGCGTGTGGGCGGCCGTGCGCTGCTCGACCGGGTGCTCGCCGTATGTGCCGACGCCCGGTCCACCGTGGTGGTGGGCGGGCGCAGGCCCACCGTGCGCCCG
>NZ_DATMVN010000129.1:0-5525 GCF_035563135.1 Streptomyces sp. | reverse complement strand
GTCCAGCAGGGCCCGCGCCGTCTCCCCGTCCGATCCCGCGGGCAGGCCGTACACCAGCCGGTCGGGGTGCAGGGTGTCCTGGACGGCGAAACCCTCCCGGAGGAACTCCGGGTTCCACGCCAGCAGCGCGCCGGGCACCTTGCCCACCACCAGCTCCGCCAGCCGCGCCGCCGTGCCCACCGGCACCGTCGACTTGCCCACCACCAACTGCCCGGGCGCCAGCACGTCGAGCAGCGACTCCGTCGCCGCCTCCACGTACCGCAGGTCCGCGGCGTACTCACCGTGCTTCTGCGGCGTCCCGACGCAGACGAAGTGCACGGCCGCCCCGGCCGCCTCTGCGATGCCGGTGGAGAACCGCAGCCGCCCGGTGGCCAGCGTGCGCTCCAGCAGCTCCTCGAACCCCGGCTCGAAGAACGGCGCCCGCGCCTGGGACAAGGCCTCGATCTTGCGCTGGTCGACATCGACGCCCACCACGTCGTGGCCCAGTTCCGCCATCGCGGCGGCGTGCACGGCGCCCAGGTATCCGCAGCCGATGACCGAGATCTTCATTGTGTTGCTCCAGTTCGTCGTCGATGCTCGCGCGGACGCGTGTCCGGCGGGAGTGCAGAGAAGGGGTGTTCCGCAGGGAACGGGTCGGTCGGAGGACGGTCGGTGGTGCAGGGGTGCGCGGCCGGTCCCGTCACAGGGCCGCGTTGGACGCCAGCTCCAGGGCCTTCGGGAGCCAGAAGGTGCCGGCGGGGGGCCCGCCGTTGCACGTGCCGTCCGAGACGCCGGGTGTCTTGATCCAGAACAGCCCGTCGACCCGGGGATGCTGTGCGACCAGCGTGCCAGGCCGCCGGCCGAGACCGAGGCCGCTGGCGTTGCACCACTCCGTCTCGTCCGCGCCGGCCGCTCCGTTGCGGCTGGTGTCCACGACGTACTGCTTGCCCCCGGTCATCGCGGACACGCGGTCCCCGTACTCGAAGGCGGACCGGTCGTCCGCGTGGCCGGCGACGTTCAGGCTGAAGCCGTCGGCACGCCCCACGTTGGCGCGGTGCAAGAGGTCGGCCATGACCCCGGGTGACACCCACAGCGAGGCGTCCAGGTAGATCCGCGCCTCCGGGCTGTTCTCCCGGAGGATGTCGACCGCGATCCGGAGCGTGCGCAGCCGGGCGGCTCGTTCCTCGCCTGACATCTCGAGGGACTGTGCCAGGGCGTCCGGTTCCACGACGATCATCGCCGGCGCATCCCCGAGGTGGTGGGCCACCGCGCCGACCCAGGCCAGGTAGTCAGCACTGTTCGTGAAGCCCCCTGCGGAATAGCTGCCCAGGTCCCGGTTCGGGATGCCGTAGAGGACGAGCGGCACAGGTGTGCCCTTCGCTGCTCGCGCCCAGGTTGCGACGGTCCTCGGCTCGGTGTCCTCCCCGATCCAGTTGAACGTGGGGTGCTCCGCGAGGACCTGCAACGCCGGGTGCTCGCCGACGTACCGATCCACCTGCTTCGGCCCGTTCCACAGGACGACGCCGGTGCTCGGCAGCTCCCTCGACGCGGTTCCGATCGTCATGACCAGGAGGAGGCAGAGCACCCATCTCGCGGCGGTCGACAGTGACCGCCGCGAGACGAGCGGGCTTCTCACCGGCGGGCCTCCACGCGAGGTCAGGCCTGCGCCCGGCGCAGCCGGAGCGGGAAGCGGCCGCCGTTCCGCTCCCGGGGCTGACGCTCGATCCATGCCTGCCACGCGATCGGAACCCAGGTGTAGGCGTTCAACGCGCTGAACAGGAGGACCGGGAAGATGTCCACGATCGAACGTCCGTCCATGAACCAGTGCACGACGCCGGCCACCATGACGGCGTTGGTCAGCGCGGTCCAGCCCACCATCAGCCGGGTCACGTGGGTCGTCATCCCGGTCTTCCTGGTCTGACCGGTGGGCACCCAGTCAGCGGCCCGCCCACGCAGTGCGTGCCAGATCGCGGCGGCATGGGCGAAGGAGGAGATCGTGTAGACCCGCAGGGTCACCGGACGCCACCGCGTCTTGTGGATGAGCGCGATGAGGGGGTACAGGAGGAAGGTCGGGATCAGCCAGTAGAAGTTGGAGATGTTGATCCGGTCCGGCAGGAACCACAGCATGATCAGCGTGGGCAGGGAGAGCACGTACACACCCACGCCGGTGCTGATGTAGTAGCCGAACCCCGTGAAGAAGCACAGGCGCTGCCGGTAACGCAGGGGAGCGTCGTGGAAGGCCCGGTCGGCGAGCAGGCTCATCGAGCCCAGGCACCAGCGGTACTGCTGGGAGATGAACGACGAGAGCTTGTCGGGGCACAGGCCCTTCGCGACCACGATGGGCACGTAGATGGTCCTGTAGCCGACCTTCATCAGGTTGACGCCCGTGTGCACGTCCTCGGAGTGACCGATCTGAGCGAAGCCGCCGGAGTCGTGCAGAGCGGAACGCCGGTAGATGGCGCAGGTGCCCACGCAGATGGGTGCGCCGAGCTTGTCACGGGAGACCTGGGCCCACCGGTAGAAGCTCTCCTGCACCGACCCCGCGGACTCCTCGAGCCAGCCCTGACGCTTCTTGTCCGCGTCGAAGAACTGCGGGGACTGCACGATGGCGATCGTCGGGTCGCCGAAGTACGGGACCAGTTCGGTCAGGAAGTCGGCTCGGGGGCAGAAGTCGGCGTCGAAGATGACGATGAGGTCGCCTTCGGTGCGGTCGAACGCGTACTTGAGGTTGCCGGCCTTCTTCAGCAGCGGCCGGTTGTCCCGTACGTCGTAGGTGAAGCCGTACTCCGCGGCCAGCTCGGCCACCTCCGGGCGAGCGGAGTCGTCCATGACCCGGACGACGAGCCGCCCGGCCCAGGACATGCGCGCCACGTGCTCGTAGGTGTTCCGCAGGACGTCGAGGGGCTCGCCGGCCGAGGGCAGGAAGACGTCGATGCTCGGGATGCTCTCCGGATTCCACAGCCGGACGATGCGCTCGTGGTCCATGCGGGAGATCCGACGGCGCCGGGTCGTGGCGATGTGGGTCAGGATCATGTAGCCGATGAAGATCGTCGCCATCGGCCAGAACAGCCACAGCAGCGGGGTGGTGGCCGAGAAGAGCACGAGGCTCGTCGCGGCCGAGCACGCCGCGATGGTGCGGGCCGTGATGAACCAGATGTGCTGGTTGCCGAAGTAGGCGAACTTGTCCTCGTCGGACGGCGCCTGTGGCAGGTTGTCGACGACGGGAGCCCGGCCCGGGAGCGGGCGCCACGTCGACCGCTCCTTTACCGACACCGTCGCAACCGACGGGGAGGAAAGAATGTCCGTCATGACTGCTCCTCGAAAATGGGGGCGAGCATGGGCGAGAGCCACGCCGCATACGTGTTCGTGATGTGACCGGCGTCGCGGCGGACCGTCATGTTGCCCACCACGGAGGGGCACGTGTCGGTGCAGAAGAACGGCAAGGTGTCGACGAACTGGAAACCGGCCGTCTCCACCGCTGATCGCACGGCCGAATGGCGTTCGGGAAAAATCGAGAAGGCTTCATCGGCGGGGACAACGCACTGCGAAGCATCGGCGAGGTTCTCCTGCAGGCACGCAACCGGGTCCTCGCCGACGTACGGCGTGTCCTGGAGGTAGACGATCCGGCTGGTGGTTCCGGACATCTCGCGCAATCCGTCGACGGTGCCGCTGGACCATTCGGTGTCGGTCAAGGAGCTCCAGACCACCTGATCGCTCTGGCTGGACACGATGACGTCCGGATTCAACTGCCGCACCCGCTCGTGGATGTCTTGCCGCCAGGTGCTGCACTCGGTGTACGAGCGTTTGATCTGGTCGTTCCAGACCGGGCCCACGTCAGCGATCGGGCAGGCCGACTTCGTCCAGCTGTAGAGCTTGTATCCCTGGGCACGCGCCTGCTCGTCCAGCGCAGCGAACCACTGCTGGGCATGTGAGTCACCGACGAGCACCATGGTCCTGGAGCCCTGTGGGTCGCCGAATTGGCACACCGGCTGCTCGGTGGCCTCGAAGTCCAGATGGCATCCGTCCTTGCTCGAGCGAGGAGTGTCATCGGCCGCCACGTCCAGACTCGGCGTCAGGTTGGACGGCAGCTCCGTGATGCCGACACTGGCATCGATTGCCTGGGTGACCCCGGTCAGGTCCGCGGTCCGCAGGGGCGCCGCCTGGCGCGCCTGCCCCGTCCCCACGAGGTTGGGCAGCGTCACGAGCACCACGAGCGCCGCGCCGACCGCGACCGCGGACATGACCGACCCCGCCCCGAGCCAGCCCCGGAGGGAGAGGCTGTGCCGCGCCGCGGCGTTCTCGAGGAAGTAGGTGAGCACCGCGGCCCAGAAGGCCAGGAAGACCAGCTCGAGGTTGAGTCCCCAGCCGAACTCCTGGCCTGCCCACGCCGGCAGCAGGATCAGCAGCGGCCAGTGCCACAGGTACCAGGCGTAGGAGACCTTGCCCATGTACTGCATGACCCCGTGGCCGAGCACCCGCTGTGCCGACGGCACCGTGCCGAGCGTGCCGGCGGCCAGCACCGCGGTGGCGCCCGCCACCGGGACGATCGCCGCCCAGCCCGGGAAGAGCGTCTGGTCCGTGTACAGGAAGGCCGTCGCGACGATCGCGGCCAGGCCGGCCCAGGCCAGCGTCGCACGGACCCACTGCGGCATGACCAACCGGTTGTGCGCCAGGGCGAGCAGCGCTCCGGCGCCCAGCTCCCAGGCGCGCGTGTGGATGGAGAAGTACGACAGCGACGGGTCCTGAGGCGTCTGCAGGATCGACGCGAGCAGAGTGACGGCTGACAGGACGACGATGGCGCCCACCATCAGCTTCTTGTAGTGCTCCCGGCGTCCGACCAGCAGGCACAGCGCGATGAGCAGCGGCCAGACGATGTAGAACTGCTCCTCCACCGCGAGTGACCAGAAATGCTGCAGTGGAGAGGGTGGAGCCGTCGCGTTCTGGTAATCGACGCCCTCGAGGGCGAGGTGGTAGTTGATCCCGTAGATCGCCGAGTAGAAGACCTCCTTCACGACCGACTGTGCCCGCGTCACCGGCAGCACGAATGCCGCGATGACGACTGTGAAGACCAGGACGAGCGCTGCAGGCGGCAGGAGCCGGCGCATGCGCCGACCGTAGAAGCGGGAGAAGGAGATCCGGCCCTCACGGTCGGCCTCCGCCTTCAATGCCAATGTGATCAGGAAGCCCGAGATCACGAAGAAGACGTCGACACCGACGAATCCTCCGGTCACGCCCGGAACGCCGGCGTGGTAGAGCAGCACGAGCAGAACGGCAACTGCCCGGAGACCTTGGACGTCGGCCCGGAATCGGTGCGGACGAGCCTGTGGTTCAGGAGGAGGAAGAAGTCGGGATTCAGAAGTCAGAGATGCCGCGGTCACAATTGCAACAATGTCCCGTCTGGGCACAGCGGTGCCCCGCGTGGAAAGCGGAATTCAGCGCATCTACGCGTGCGTCATTGATCGCGAATGCGAGGTCCATGCGGTTCCGCCGGCGTCTGTGCCACACGGTGACCGCGGATGTCGAAGGCCTCCGCAGAGGCTCGGGTC
>NZ_DATMVN010000128.1:0-2806 GCF_035563135.1 Streptomyces sp. | reverse complement strand
TGTGTTGGCCCGTTGACCAGTGTTGCTGTTCCTGGGTCATCGAGGGAAGGCTCTCTACTGGCTGGCTGCACTCGGGGTCGGGGTTTACATCGCTGTGGCAGCTGCTCACAGACGCGATGAAGAGTTCGACCTGTCCCGTTTCGGCGCTCAGGTAGTGAGTCGCGATTCTCACCTCAGATCCAGAAATTCGCCCATGGAATGCTTGTACTTCACGGTTCGACTCTTGAATGGCCTAAGAACTCGTCTCACGTGGCGAGCTTCTTGTAGCAGGTGAGCGTGGCAGCCAGGGTGAGAAATGCGGTGAACAGCCGGGCGGATCGCTCGTAGCGGATGGTCAGCCGGCCGTTGCCGGTCAGCCAGGCGAAGGACCGCTCGACGCCCCAGCGGTGGCGGCCCAGCCGGGTGGAGGTCTCCACGCCGCGGCGGGCGATCCGCGGAGTGATGCGCCGTCGGCGCAGCCAGGTGCGTAGATGCGGATAGTCATAACCCTTGTCGGCGTGCAGCTTGCCCGGTCGGCGTCGCCGCGGGCCCCGTCGGGAGCGGATGGCGGGAATGGCCTGCACCAGCGGGATCAGTGCGAGGCTGTCGTGGGTGTTGGCCGCACTGACCGCCACGGCCAGCGGCAGGCCGCCGGCGTCGGTGAGGACGTGCAGTTTGGAGCCGGGTTTGCCGCGGTCGACCGGGTTCGGGCCGGTCAGCGGGCCCCCGTTGGCCGCCATGCGGACCGGGGGCTCGCCCGTTCCCGGGGGTCAAATCCCGTTGATCGTCTTCCACGGCGACCGGGACCCGGTCGTGGCCCCGGTCGCCGTGGAAGCTGGTGGCTGCCCGGCTGGTCTCGGCCGAAACCTCGGCGTCGGAGACGACGCGGGTAGAGGCGGGGGGCGGTCATGCGTGCACGAAGACGGTGCACACCGATGGCCACGGGGCGGTCCTCGTCGAGTCCTGAACGGTGCACGGCGGGGGGCATGCCTGGTATGGCGGAAACCCTGTCGGTCCCTACACCGATCCCCGGGGGCCGGACGCGTGCGCTGAGATGATCAGGTTCTTCCTCGGGTCGGCGTCGGCGCCGGCCCCTCCGCGTGGCGAGGCGGCAGGCTCTGACTCCTGAGATCGCGCTCAGAGGTCCCCGGGGGAGTGCGCGCCGTCGCCGTGAGGACTTCTCCGACGGCGGCAAGGACCGAAAGCGTGCTTGCCATAGGGCGCGAGTGCTTGGGCTGGTGAGCACCGAACGGCCACCCGCCTCCTGCGCAGACAGCGAGCCGTTCGTCTCGGAGGCCGGTGGGGTCCTCCGCCGGTTGCGCTGCCCGGTCGACTCCGCACCGCGAGCCGGACAGCAGGACGGCGGGCCGGCACCCCGGGTGCTGCCGCTGTCGTCGATCGTCCCGAGCAGGTGCTCGGTCGCCGTGGCGCCGCCGTCCGTGCGTTCAGCTCAGCGGGCTCACCGAACGGTGGGAAGCCGGCATGAACCCGATCATGACGTCGATGCCACGCAGTGTGGGCATCGACGTCATCGTGGCGGCACGGGGGCCGTCGAGCGTTCCCGCGCACCGGCAGCAGCAGTCAGGCGTGGCGGCTGTCGAGGGTGTCCGCGGGACTGCCGGACCCCGTGTTGTGCCTGGTGGGTATCGCGGTTTAGGTGAATGCGCTGTCCGCTCCCACCGGACTGCTCCGTGTTGGCCACGAGATGGAGGAGAGCGCCTGTGAACAAGTCTGACCTCATCGCCAAGATGACCGAGCGGCTCAGCGGGGATCACACGACGGCCGTGGCGGCCGTCAACGGAGTGTTGGAGGAGATCGAGGGCAGCGTCGCCCGCGGTGAGCGGGTGTCATTGAGTGGGTTCGGGACCTTCGACCGCCGCGAGCGGGCGCCACGTACGGGCCGCAACCCGCGGACCGGGGAGACGATCAGGGTGGGCGCGTCCGTGGTTCCCGTCTTCCGCGCCGGCACCGGGTTCAAGACCCTGCTCACCCGAGCCGACGGCGTGGCGATGTCCCCGGGATCGGCTGCCGTCGAGGGCGGCGGTGCGAAGGCCAAGGGCAAGAAGTCGCAGGCCGCCGCGTCCGGATCCCCTGCGGAGACGGTCGTGGTCGCCGCGAACGCAGCTGCGGACGGCAGGAAGAAGGCCGGCAAGAAGGCACGGGACCAGGCTGGAGAGAAGGGCGGTAAGGGCGCGCGCAAGGCGGCGAAGAGCAAGGCGGGAAAGAAGGCGGCCAAAGGCCTCCGCTGACCTCGAAGGCGCACCCACTGCCGTTGCTCGGCAAGGACAGCGGATCGGCGGTCGGTGCGGGCTTGGACGGATGAGGGATTCACTGCGCGGCGGCACACGGGTGGATGGCAGACCCGCGAACCGAGCGCCGGCCGGAGGGCCGCCAAAGGCAGGCGGGAGCATAGCGGCACACCAGGCGGTCGCGGTGCTGCACGTCTCCGGGTGCTTGCAATTGTGGTTGCACTTGACGGCGTTCGTGGTCGTGTACCGAAATTCGCCATCGTTCATATCCGCAGTTCGTAAGGCTTATGGAACGGCAGCGAATCGCCATGAACTCGATAATGACGGCCTGGCAGTGTGGGAGTAGAGGCTTCGACAACGTGCCTGGCGATGCCGTCTTCGACACCCGTGCACGCCCCGCCGCCACCGGCGTCGATGTCAGCGGTGGCGATCAGCGGCCAAGCCTCGAACTCTGTGCAGCCGGGCCAAGCAGAGCTCGCCGGGCGGCAGCGACCAAGCCGATGCCCACCACGGCCGTGACTGACGGCTTGGGCGACCATCGCAGCGCGGCGATGGCCATGCCGGGGGGTGTGTTGCGC
>NZ_DATMVN010000127.1:0-6518 GCF_035563135.1 Streptomyces sp. | reverse complement strand
TGACGGGGTGTCAACCCGATCACGTTCCGGGCCCCGAAGCCAGCAGCCGCCACCGAGAACGCCTCTTCGGGTGACCCGTATGCCCGCCCGGGGCCCCGCTCACCCGGTGCTCAGGAGCCGCCGCGTTCCTTCCGCGGGGAGCCGGGCCCGTGGACGGCGGAGCGGCCGGAGCTGTCGTTCTCAGCCTCGTACCGGAGGCCTTCCTCGGAGGCGCCGACGGTCCGCCCCGCGGCTCCGGTGCGGTCCGTGCGCCCCTTGGCGCCCCTGCCCGTCACGTCCTGGCCATGGTGCCTCCAGGACACCTCGCCGTCCCCGCCGGGGCCTGAGCAGCAGCCGGTCACAGCGAGCAGAAGGATGACGAGGCGGGGACGGTGTCGTGCCCGGACGGCCCGCTCAGGCCGTCAGACGGCGCAGAACCGTGCGCATCGCGCGGCGTACGGCCTCGCTCGACTCTTCGGTGCGGTCGGCCGTCTCGAAGCTGTGGTGGCCGTTCGGCACGTCGATCACCTCGATGTCCGCCCCGCACGCGTGCGCGGCGGTCAGGAACCCCTCCACGGTGGCCGCGACAGAGGCCTCCTCCAGCCCGGCCCGGACCAGCACGATCGGCAGGGAACCCGCGTGGGCGACCGCTTCCGCCGGGTGGAAGCGGCTGTCGAGCCGTCCCCAGTTCGGCAGAGGCGCCATGACGGGGTAGTTGGCCGCCAGGCAGCGCAGCCACGGCGGGGTCTTCCCCATCCAGTCCGCGGTGAGCGGACCGCTGCCCGAGAAGAACCACAGGGCGACCCGGTCCGCGTCCACCCGCGGATCGGCCCGGACCCGCTCCACCGCGTCCGCCAGATCGGCGGCGGCCTGCTCGTAGTCGGTCACGGCGTGCAGCCGGTGGTCGAGGGTCACCCCCACCACCCCGTGGCCGGCGGCGTAGCGGGCGTAGCCCGTCAGGACCGGCCAGTCCCGTGGGGTCGGGCGGGCCTCGCGGGGGACCGGGCCGCCGTGCACGAAGACCAGCGCCGGGCGGGGTCCACGCGCCGCGGGCGGCACGTACAGGTCGATGGTGCCGCTCCGCTCACGGGGGAGCTCGGGCACCTCCAGCAGGAACGGCTGCACCCGTGCGGCGTCGTCCACCGGAGTCAGCCGTCGGCCCTCTCCTGCCACGGCCTTCAGAAGCGTCACGGCCAGCGCCGCGGGGCTCGACAGCATCGGCCAGTGCCCTGTGGGCAGTTCGAAGAAGGTCACCCGGGGATCGACCAGTGCCCGCAGCGTGGGTTCACCGAAGTCCGCACGGGCCTGGACCATCGCGATGCTCGCTCCGTTGCCGCTGCACAGAATCCCGGCCATGGGCAGCGTGGCCGCCGCGCCGGTCAGTCTCAGGGGCTGCAGGAGCGTGTCCAGCGGCTGCGGCGAGGCGAGGGCGGTGAGGCGGTCGAGTGCCGCGTCGGGGACGCCCGCGGTGCTGCCCCAGAGCTGCCAGGCATCGCGCGCCGGAGGCGGCAGCTCCGCGCCTGCCCCCTCCCCCCGTCCCCCGGCGGCGCGCAGCACCTCTTCGCGCAGGCCCTGGTCGGCCACCGAGGCCAGTGCCGGGACACCGTCCTGGGGCAGCCCCGAGTCCAGATACACGATCCGGGCGACCGTCCCCGCCCGCCGGTCGGCCGCACCCACCACCGGATGGATGCCGTAGTCGTGACCGACCAGCACGATCTCCTGACCGGCCGTCCGCCCGACCGAGTCGATCACCGCGAGGACGTCCGCGATGTGCGTCTCCAGATCGATGCCCGTACCAGCGGGGGGACGGGGTCCGCCGAGTCCGCTCAGGGACACCGCACGGACCTCGGCACCCGCCGCGGTCAGTCGCGCCGCCACGTCGGCCCACACGTGCGGGCCGGTGAACACACCGGACACCAGGATGAACACGGTCATGGTCTCTCCTCGACACACTGTCGTCCGCAGACCGGCCCGATCGCCCGGCCTCTTCGCGGGTACCGTAGGAACTCCCCCTGAGGGAGGTTCAAGTGTTCTCGTCGTACGACGGCCTGTGCGGCA
Organism: Streptomyces sp.; assembly: GCF_035563135.1. Taxonomy (GTDB): domain Bacteria; phylum Actinomycetota; class Actinomycetes; order Streptomycetales; family Streptomycetaceae; genus Streptomyces. The sequence goes on along the minus strand of NZ_DATMVN010000127.1, from coordinate 4,481 downwards.
TCGGTGAGCTCGCCGAGCGTGCGGGAGTCAGCGTCAAGACGGTCCGTTTCTACTCCGACAGCGGTCTGCTGCCCGAGACCACCCGCAGCGCCGGCGGACACCGCAGGTACGGCCCCGGCTCCCTCGGGCGGCTGCAGATGATCCGCTCCCTGCGCACCATGGACCTGCCGGTTTCCGCGGTGCGCCGCATCCTGGAGGAGGAGGACACCGCGGGTCGTGCCGGCGGTGCTCTGGAGGATGCCGTCGCCGGGCAGTTGCGCTCACTGGGTTCCGAGCTGAGAGCGCTGCGCTGGAGAGAGGCAGCGCTCCGCTCGGTGCAGGAGTGCCCGGCCGCCGAACGCGCCGACCGGCTCCGTCTGATCGGCGCGGTGACGGCGCCACCGGACACCGCGCCCCTGGCGCGGTTCTGGCGCGCCTGGCTGCCCCCGCGGATGCCGGCCCGGTCCGTCACCGCCTTCCTGGAGGCGGCGATCCCTCAGCCTCCCGAGGACCCCGAGCCCCGCCAGGTGCTCGCTTTCGCCCGGCTGAACGCCTTGGTGTCCCGCCCCTGCGGCAGGGACGAGCAGACCCAGCCGCATGCGCACCGAGCCGCGGGAGCGCGTGCGTCGGCCATTCTGTACGCGGGCCTGGCGAGGGCGTACGAACTGGCGGGCGAAGAGATGCGCCAGGCCAGGGACCCGCACCCCGGGGACGCGCTGGACGGGTTCGTGGACGCCTACGCGAGCGCCCGGAAGACCGCGGACACCCTGGAATTCCGCCGCGTGCTCGCCCGGCGGCTCGGCGCCGATCCGCGCATCGACCGGTACTGGGAGCTGACGGCCGAACTGGTCAGCCCCCGGGCCGGTGGGCCGGAGCCGACGCCCGGGTCGGCTCACGACTGGCTCGTCGCCGCGCTGGAAGCCCAGCCGGGGGTGGCGCAGCCCGCGTAGGACAGCCAGGGACGGCCGGGGCGCCCCGCCTCCCGTGGGCGAGGGCGCGGGGCCGGGGGATCACGGACGTACGGCCTGTCCCTGCACGGTGCCTTCCACGGCCCTCGCACGAGCGCGGGCGGCCTCGGGAACCGGCGTACCGTCCGCCCCGCCCGCACCCGTGCTCTCCAGGGCCTCCTTGATCCAGCCGGGGCTGATGGAACCGGGACGCGCGCGTCAAGGTCCGGCACCTCGTCGACGAGAGCGTCCAGGGAGGAGGACGCTTCCGGATCCACCCTGAACGGGCCGCTGCGTGAGGCCCTGACGACCTGATGAGAAGCCGCCGGCGCGCCGGCGGCGGCACGGCCGACCGTCCCGGTCACCCGTATCCCCATACCGAGGACCATGGCACCGGGGAGGCTCCGCGTGCGCGTGTCCGCCCCTCCTGCGTACCAGCAGACAGCCGGCGGGGTGCGTCCTGCGCACCCCGCCGGCTGTCCTGCCCGTTTCGTGTCACTGAGGTCTTCCGAGCGCCCAGCCCGTCACATCGGCCAGGCGTCCGCGCCACAGGGGCAGCCGCAGTGACCCCGTCCCGCCGAGGACCAGCGTGGCGTCCCTGAGATGGATCCAGCGCGGCAGCTGCGTCGTGCCGTCCTGGCCACTGAGTTCTCTGATCCCCTGGTCCACCGTCTCCGGGAACTCCGCGATCAGGTTCGCGCCCTCACCCTCCACCTGGCGAAGGCTCCGCGCCCAGTCCGCCTTCCACGCCTCGTGGCCGATCACGTCTCCGTGGAGTACGCCACCGGCCAGAGCGAGGGTGATCGGCAGGCTGGAGCGCTGTTCTCTGTCCAGCAGTTGGATCAGCAGCTGAAGCTGCAGATCGGGCACCGGCTCCGTCATCACCGCGGTCGTATCCGGCCGTATCCCGACAGACTCGCTCATGGACCACTCCCTTCACCTGACAAGCGCCAGGTGACAGCCCGTATGCCCCCGGCGGGAGCTGTCACACCTCAGGGCACCGAGTCGTACGGCAGATCCGAAGGAGGGCAGCCCCCGGCACCGCGAGCACCCAGCACGGCGAACCGATGGAAGAGAGTGATGCCGCACCACGGCAGTTCGCCCGTGCCACCGCCGGCTCCGTGCCTCACAGCCATCGGCGGATCGGCAGGACCGCCACCTCCCGCATCCGCTGCACGGCCGAGCGGCGCTTCCACCGCTCGCCGTCGATCAGCGTGCTCCGCTCCACGTCCTCCTCGAAGTGGGCGTCCAGCGTGGCGGTGAACTCCCGGTCCAGGACCGTGAGCATCACCTCCTCGTCGTGCTCGAGCGAGCGGCGGTTGAAGTTGGTCGAACCGATCAGCGAGGCGACCCCGTCCACCGTCAGCGCCTTGGTGTGGAGCATGGTCGGCTGGTACTGGTAGATCTTCACGCCACAGGCGGTCAGCTCCTCGTAGTGGTGCTGACCGGCCAGCTGGCACACCCGCTTGTCCGTGTGCGGTCCGGGAAGCAGCACCTCCACGCAGACACCCCGGCGGGCGGCGTCGCACAGCAGCTGGACGAAGTACGCGTCGGGTGCGAAGTACGCCGTGGTGAGACGGACCCGCACCTCGGCGGACTCCAGCACGACACGCAGCAGGGTCTGCATGTCCTGCCAGCCGAAGCCGGCCGAACCGCGCACCACCTGGACGACCGCGTCACCGTGCTGCGTGGCGTCCACGAACCTGTCGCGCTCGGTGAACAGCTCGTCGTGGCACTCGGCCCAGTTCTGGGCGAACGCGGCGGCCAGGCCGTCGACCGCCGGGCCCTGCACCCGAACATGGGTGTCCCGCCACTCACGCTCGTTGCGGGCGTCACCGCACCACTCCTCGGCTATCCCGACCCCGCCGGTGAACGCAGCCTCCTCATCCGTGATGAGGACCTTGCGGTGGCAGCGGTGGTTCTGCTTGAGCGGCGAGAGGTACAGCGGCTTGCGGAACCAGGCCACCTCCACCCCGGCCTCGTCCATCAGCGCCAGCTGGTCCTTCTCGATGAGCCGGGAGCCGAACCCGTCCAGCAGCAGCCGCACCCGGACACCGGAGCGAGCCCGCTCCGCCAGCGCCTCGGCGAACTCGCAGGCGATGTCCCCGCGCCAGTACACGAACGTCATCATGTCCACCGTGTGCTCGGCACCCCGGATGGACTCCAGCATGGAGGCGAAGATCTCGTCCCCGTTACGGAGCGGAACGAGCTTGTTGCCCTCGGTCGCGGCAATTCCGATCAGGCGTTCCAGTCGCCGTCGCAGCCGCTGCGCGCGCTGCGCGTAAACGGTGTCGTCAGGTTCGGCCTGCGTGGGTCTCTGATCTATGTGGCTGGACATCTCTCACCTGGTGAACGGGGACTGGGCAGGGCGACTGTACTCCCGTGGCGCCACGCGCTCCGGAGCGGTATTCGGCCAGCTGCCGGCCGCCCCGTGATTCCGGGGTCCGGCGCCTGGCGGAATACGGCCGGAGGAGTTGATCCCCAGCGCGGCACGGTGCTTAGGATGCGGCCATGCCGGACGCCCAGCCACGCCCCGAGCCCTTCATCCAGCAGACGGCTCCCGCAGCGCTCGAAGACTTGCGCGCGCGGCTGCGTGCGACCCGCTGGCCGGACACGCCCGAGGACGCCGGGTGGTCGCTCGGGACCGACCTTGCGTTCCTCCGTGAGCTCGTCGCGTACTGGGCGGAGGGCTTCGACTGGCCGGCCCAGGAGGCCGCGCTCGCCAGGCTGCCCCGCTTCAGGGTTCCGCTGGGCGGCCTCGGCATCCACTTCGTGCACGCCCGTGCCGCCGCTCCTGCCGGGTCCGCGCTGCCGCTGATCCTCAGCCACGGGTGGCCCGACTGCTTCTGGCGCTACTCCAAGGTCATCCCGCTGCTCACCGACCCGGGCGCGCACGGCGCCGATCCGGCCGACGCGTTCGACGTGGTCGTGCCCGACATGCCCGGCTACGGATATTCCGACCGGCCCGCCGGCCCGCCCCTCGACTCCATCGCCGTCGCCGGCCTGTGGGCGGAGCTCATGACCGTCCTCGGCTACGAGCGGTTCGGCGCGGCGGGAGGAGACGCCGGCAGCCACGTGAGCCGCGGTCTCGCCCTGGACCACCCCGGCCGGGTCGTGGCCGTCCACCGTACCGACGCCGGCCTGCCCGTATTCACCGGCGACCCGGCCGACCTGGCGCCGGAGGAGAGGGACTGGATCGACGGCGCCGTGGCCTGGGGCGCGGCCGAGGGCGCCTACGCCGCGATCCACCGTACGAAGCCCCAGACCGCCGCTTTCGGACTCAACGACTCACCGGCCGGGCTCGCGGCGTGGATCGTGGAGAAGCTCCAGGCGTGGAGCGACTGCGACGGTGACATCGAGCGGAGCTTCACGAAGGACGAGATCCTGACGAACGTCACGCTCTACTGGCTGACGGAGACCATCGGCTCGTCGATGCGCATGTACCGCGCGAACGCCGCCATCCCGCCCGCGCAGCTCGCCCGGCGGGTCGAGGTGCCGTCCGGCTTCTCACTCTTCCGCGGCGACGTCGTCCGCCCGCCGCGGGCATGGCTGGAG
>NZ_DATMVN010000126.1:0-14625 GCF_035563135.1 Streptomyces sp. | reverse complement strand
CGTCCGCCGTGAGGAGCGCGACCCGGCCCTCCAGCTGTACGGCGAGCTGCCGCAGCACCGCCGGCACCGGGTCGGGGCGGGCCGCAGCCGTCGCCAGGGCCTGCTGGGCCCGGGTCACCCGGCGCAGCTCCCGGTGCCGCGCCTGGGCCATGAGCCGCCACACCGCCTGGGCGATCGCGGCGAAACGGGTCTCGGGAGGCACCTCCAGCAGGGGCAGCCCGTGCCTGTCGCACGCCTCCACCAGGGCGTCCGGCACCGTGTCGTGCACCGGCGCCACCCCGAAGCCGAGCGCCGACACCCCTGCCTGGACCAGACGGGCCACATAGGTGTCCGCGTCCACGAGCTGGACCCCGGCGGTCAGCAGCAGTTCACCGCCGAGCACATACGGATACGGGTCGGCCATCTCCGAGGTGTGCACCCACAGCAGATCCGCACGGTCCGGCCCGGCGATCCGGCGCAGCCCGAGCTCCTCCCGGTCCAGCAGCGCGGACAGGGGAATGGGAGGGGCGGGAGGCCCGGCGGGGGAGTCCGGCATGGACGGTCCATCCACTCGGTGGGGTGAGGATGGAGGAAACGTACACTTCAGCGTCGGCTTTCGGCCACCTACCGTCTTCCTCACACACCGGCCCTGAGCGGACCGGCCCTGAGCGGACCGGCCCCTGGACACACCGGTCCCTGGACACACCGGCTCCTGAGCGGACCGGCCCCTGAGCGGAAACGAGACGGAGGAAGGCCCATGGCTGTCGACTACGCGGTGATCGTGGTCTATCTGGCCGGCATGCTCGCCATGGGCTGGTGGGGCATGCGCCGCGCCAAGTCCAAGAGCGAGTTCCTGGTCGCCGGGCGGCGGCTCGGCCCCTGGATGTACTCCGGAACCATGGCCGCGATCGTCCTCGGCGGTGCCTCGACGATCGGCGGCGTGGGCCTCGGCTACCAGTACGGGCTCTCCGGTGCCTGGATGGTCTTCACGATCGGGCTCGGGCTGCTCGCCCTGTCCGTCTTCTTCTCGGCCCGCATCGCCCGGCTGAAGGTCTACACCGTCTCCGAGATGCTCGACCTGCGCTACGGCGGCCGGGCCGGCGTCATCTCCGGTGTCGTCATGTGGGCGTACACGCTGATGCTCGCGGTCACCTCGACCATCGCCTACGCCACCATCTTCGACGTCCTGTTCGACGTGGACCGGACCGTCGCGATCATCCTCGGCGGCACCATCGTCGTCGCGTACTCGACGCTGGGCGGCATGTGGTCGATCACGATCACCGACATGGTGCAGTTCGTCGTCAAGACGATCGGTGTGCTGCTCCTCCTCCTGCCGATCGCCGTGGTCAAGGCCGGCGGCTTCAGCGAGATGAAGGCGCAGCTGCCCACCGAGTACTTCGACCCGCTGGGCATCGGCGGCGAGACGATCTTCACGTACGTCCTGATCTACACCTTCGGCATGCTGATCGGCCAGGACATCTGGCAACGCGTGTTCACCGCCCGCAGCGACCGGACGGCACGCTGGGGCGGCACGGTCGCCGGCACGTACTGCCTCGTCTACGCGGTCGCCGGCGCCGTCATCGGTACGGCGGCCAAGGTGATGTACCCGAAGCTGCCCAGCGCCGACGCGGCGTTCGCGACGATCGTCAAGGACGAACTGCCCGTCGGCGTACGCGGACTGGTGCTGGCCGCCGCGCTCGCCGCGGTGATGTCCACCTCCTCCGGAGCCCTGATCGCCTGTGCGACGGTGGCCAACAACGACATCTGGTCGCGGCTGCGCGGCGTGGTCGTCAAGGAGGGCGGCGAGGAGCGCGACGAGGTGAAGGGCAACCGGGCGTTCATCCTCCTCATGGGCGTCGCCGTCATCGTGATCGCCATCGCGCTCAACGACGTCGTCGAGGCGCTGACCGTCGCCTACAACCTGCTGGTCGGCGGGCTGCTGGTGCCGATCCTCGGCGGTCTGCTCTGGCGCCGGGGCACCGCGGCGGGTGCGCTGGCGGCCGTGGCCGTCGGCGGTGTCGCGGTGATCGGACTGATGGCGGCCCACGGAATCCTCGCCAACGAACCGGTCTACTACGGGCTGCTCGCCTCGCTCGCCGTGTACGTCGTCGTCTCGCTGGCGACGAAGCCGACCGACGCGGCCGTGCTGACGGCCTGGCGCGAGCGGCTGGCGGGGCGGGGGACCGACGACCCGGCCACCCCGGACCCGGTCACCGTCTGAGCGTCCGTCCCCCGGACAAGGGACCCGGAGGGGCCCCTGACACACCGAACAGCGCATGCACGCCCACAAGGCCGTGCATGGGCTCCAACGAAAGGCACCCGCACCCATGAGCAGCAACGAAGCGCCGCGCGGCCCCGTCGACTCCTCCCGCACCCCGCGGTACGCCGGACCCGCGACGTTCGCGCGGCTGCCCCGGCTCGACGAGGTCGGTTCCGCCGATGTCGCCGTCGTCGGCGTGCCCTTCGACAGCGGGGTGTCCTACCGCCCCGGTGCGCGCTTCGGCGGCAACGCGATCCGCGAGGCCTCCCGCCTCCTGCGCCCCTACAACCCGGCGCAGGACGCCTCCCCCTTCGCGCTCGCCCAGGTCGCCGACGCCGGTGACATCGCCGCGAACCCCTTCAACATCAACGAGGCCGTCGAGGCCGTCGAAGCCGCCGCCGACGACCTGCTCGGAACCGGGGCCCGGCTGATGACGCTCGGCGGCGACCACACCATCGCGCTGCCGCTGCTGCGTTCCGTCGCCAAGAAGCACGGCCCCGTCGCCCTGCTCCACTTCGACGCCCACCTGGACACCTGGGACACGTACTTCGGCGCCGAGTACACCCACGGCACCCCGTTCCGCCGGGCCGTCGAGGAGGGCATCCTCGACACGGAGGCGCTGTCGCACGTCGGGACCCGCGGCCCGCTCTACGGCAAGCAGGACCTCACCGACGACGCCAGGATGGGCTTCGGCATCGTCACCTCCGCCGACGTCATGCGGCGCGGCGTCGACGAGATAGCCGACCAGCTGCGCCAGCGCATCGGTGACCGCCCGCTCTACATCTCCATCGACATCGACGTGCTCGACCCGGCGCACGCACCCGGCACCGGAACCCCCGAGGCCGGCGGGCTCACCTCGCGCGAGCTCCTGGAGATCCTGCGCGGGCTGTCCTCCTGCCACCTCGTCTCGGCCGACCTGGTCGAGGTGGCCCCGGCGTACGATCACGCGGAGATCACCTCCGTCGCCGCCTCGCACACGGCGTACGAGCTGACGACGATCATGTCCCGCCAGATCGCGAAGGGCCGTACCCAGTGAGTCACGACCACGACGACCGGCCGCAGCTCACCGCCGCACAGGCCGAGGCGGCCCTGCACCCCGCCCCCGGACGCAACGGCGGCGACCTCGTGATCGAGACCCTCCAGGGTCTCGGCGCGACCACCGTCTTCGGGCTGCCCGGCCAGCACGCGCTCGGCATGTTCGACGCGCTGCGCCGCTCCTCGCTCTCGTACCTCGGGCTGCGCGTCGAGAACAACGCGGGTTTCGCCGCCGACGCCTACGGCCGGATCACCGGTGAGGTGGCGCCCCTGCTGCTCTCCACCGGCCCCGGCGCCCTGACCTCCCTGGCCGCGCTCCAGGAGGCGGCGGCCGCATCGGCACCCGTGCTGGCGATCTCCAGCCAGATCCCCACCGCGGGGCTCGGCGGCGGCCGTCACGGCTATCTGCACGAGCTGCGTGACCAGAAGGCGTCCTTCCGCGACATCGTCAAGTCCGTGCACACCGTGCGCACGGCGTCACAGATCCCGTCCGCGATCGCCGCCGCCTGGGAGTCCGCGCTGACCGTCCCGCACGGCCCGGTCTGGGTGGAGGTCCCGCAGGACGTGCTGCTCGCCGGGACGGTCCTGCCCGTCGTCAGCGCGCTGGACGCCACCCCGCGCGAGCTGTACCCGCGTCCCGAGCTGACGGTCGTGGCAGCCCACCTGCTGTCGAACGCCGAGCGCCCGGCGATCGTCGCGGGCGGCGGGGTCGTACGCTCCGATGCCGCCGGCAAGCTGCGTGCGCTCGCGGAGAAGATCAACGCCCCCGTGGTCACCACCTTCGGCGGCAAGGGCGCCTTCCCCTGGGAGCACCCGCTCTCGCTCCGGTCCTGGCTGGAGGACCGCCACACCACGGACTTCCTGGAGTCCGCGGACGTGCTGCTGGTCGTCGGCTCGGGGCTCGGTGAGCTCTCCTCGAACTACCACACGTTCGCCCCGCGCGGCCGGATCGTCCAGATCGAGGCCGACGCCGGGAAGCTGGAGTCCAACCACCCCGCGCTCGGCATCCACTCCGACGCCCGCGAGGCCCTCGCCGACCTCCTGGAGGCCGTGGAGCCCCGCGAGGACGACGGCGCGGCGGAACGCGTCCGGACCCTGCTCGGGAAGGTCCACGACCGGATCGCGGCCCAGGACCTCACGCTGGAGCAGCAGGTGCTGGCCTCGGTCCGCGAGGCCCTGCCCGACACGTCGCCCAGCTTCTGGGACATGACGATCCTCGCCTACTGGGCGTGGTCCGCCTTCGACGCCCGCCACCCGAACACGATGCACTCGGCGCAGGGCGCGGGCGGCCTCGGCTACGGCTTCCCCGCCGCGATCGGCGCCGCTGCGGCCGACCGCACCAGGCCGGTGCTCGCGGTCTCCGGCGACGGCGGCGCGATGTACTCGATCGCCGAGCTCGCCACCGTGCGGCAGTACGACCTGCCCGTCACCTGGCTGATCGTCGACGACGGGGGGTACGGCATCCTGCGGGAGTACATGACGGGCGCCTTCGGCGAAGCCACGGCGACCGAGCTCTCCCGGCCCGACTTCGTGGCCCTTGCCGAGTCGTTCGGCGTACCCGCGGTCCGTACGACGCCCCGGTCCCTGGCCGCCGACCTCGGCAAGGCCCTGGCGGCTCCCGGCCCGTCGGTGGTGGTGCTCCCCGCACTGCTGAAGATGTTCGAGCCGACGCACCTGTAGGGAAGCCCTGCGCGGCCGGACCCCAGGACGGGAGCCCGGGGCCCGGCCGCACACCCCTCACCGGGGGCCCGGGGCCCGGCCGCACACCCCTCACCGGGAGCCCGGGGCCCGGGGCCCGGCCGCCCGCCCGCTCATCCGGCCCCGGCGGCCTTCCCGAACGTCGCCTCCTGCGCGGCGCGGCCTTCGTGGAAGCGCTCCTGGAGCCCGGTGGCGCGCAGGCAGCCCGGCAGGTCCCTCCCGGAGGGCAGCAGATCCGGGAGGGACCTGAACACCGCGGCCGCGGGCCCGCCCTTCCCTCTGGTCCTGGCCGCCATCAGATACTTCCCGGCCAGATGCAGATGCCTGGTCAGGTGCTTCGACGGCTCCAGGGCCAGTTTCCGTACGACGTCCGGCCGGCCGAGCGAGTGGTGCTCCCCTTCGCCGAGCCGCTCCAGCTCCGCCAGTGCCGCGTACAGCCGGCCGCAGAGGTAGGCCTCCGCCTTGAGGTCGTTCGCCATCGTCTCCCTGTTCCTGTGGTCCCGGTGCGCGCGGGCATCCTTACCCGGGAGGTCCCGGGACCACCCGCCCTCCGCCTCCGTCCACCGGCCGGGAACTGTTGCGGAAGGATGAAATCCGCAGCTGACCGCGTTGGGGACATGCGGTAGGCCAGGTGGGGTCACGGGGAAAGCTGGAGGCACGATGGCGGGCGCGGAAAAAGCGGAAGAACGGGACGCGGGGACACGGGTCGCGGAAGGACAGGGCGCCGAGCAGCAGGACGCCGGGCCGCAGGGGTGGGGCCGGCGGCTGAGCGGATACGCGTGGCGCTACCGCCGCAACGTCGTGCTGGCGCTGGGATCGTCGCTCGCGGGCATGGCCGTCATGGCGCTCGTCCCGCTCATCACCAAGGTGATCATCGACGACGTCGTCGGCAGCCGCACCCGCTCCCTCGCGGTCTGGACCGGCCTGCTCATCGGGGCGGCCGTCCTCGTCTACGTCGCCACCTTCATCCGCCGCTACTACGGCGGGCGGCTCGCCCTGGACGTACAGCACGATCTGCGGACCGAGATGTACGGCACCCTCACCCGGCTCGACGGGAAGCGGCAGGACGAGCTCTCCACCGGGCAGGTCGTCGGGCGGGCCACCAGCGACCTGCAGCTCATCCAGAGCCTCCTCTTCATGCTCCCGATGACCATCGGGAACATCCTGCTCTTCCTCATCTCCCTGGTGATCATGGCGTGGCTCTCGCTGCCCCTGACCCTCGTCGCCCTCGCCGTCGCCCCCGCCCTGTGGTTCATCGCCCGCCGCTCCAAGGCCCGCCTCTTCCCCGCCACCTGGTACGCCCAGAGCCAGGCCGCAGCCGTCGCCGGAGTGGTCGACGGGGCCGTCTCCGGGGTCCGGGTGGTCAAGGGGTTCGGCCAGGAGGAGCAGGAGACCGGCAAACTCCGCGAGGTGAGCCGCAAGCTCTTCGCGGGCCGGCTGCGCACGATCCGGCTGAACTCCCGCTACACCCCGGCGCTCCAGGCCGTGCCCGCCCTCGGCCAGGTCGCGATGCTGGCCCTCGGCGGCTGGCTCGCCACCCGCGGTGAGATCACCCTCGGCACCTTCGTCGCCTTCTCCACCTATCTCGCCCAGCTCGTCGGCCCGGTCCGGATGCTCGCCATGGTCCTGACCGTCGGCCAGCAGGCACGCGCCGGCGTGGAGCGCGTCCTGGAGCTGATCGACACCGAGCCGTCCATGGAGGACGGCACCAGGACACTCCCGGCCGACGCCCCCGCACGGGTCGAGTTCGACGACGTCCGCTTCGGCTACGACGAGGACCGCCCGGTCCTCGACGGTTTCTCCCTCACCATCGAGCCGGGCGAGACGGTGGCCGTCGTCGGTGCCTCCGGCAGCGGCAAGTCCACCGTCTCGCTCCTGCTGCCCCGCTTCTACGACGTCTCGCACGGCGCGGTCCTGGTCGGCGGCCACGACGTCCGTGAGCTGACCCAGGACTCGCTGCGGGCCGCCATCGGGCTCGTGCCGGAGGACAGCTTCCTCTTCTCCGAGTCCGTCGGCGCGAACATCGCGTACGGACGCCCGGACGCCACCCGGGAACAGATCGAGCAGGCCGCCCGGGCCGCCCAGGCCCACGGCTTCATCTCCGCGCTGCCCGAGGGCTACGACACCAAGGTCGGCGAGCACGGCCTCACCCTCTCCGGCGGCCAGCGCCAGCGCGTGGCGCTCGCCCGTGCCCTGCTCACGGACCCCCGCCTGCTGCTCCTCGACGACGCCACCTCCGCCGTCGACGCGCGGGTCGAACACGAGATCCACGAGGTCCTGGCGCAGGTCATGGAGGGCCGCACGACCCTCCTGATAGCCCACCGCCGGTCCACGCTCGGTCTCGCCGACCGCATCGCCGTACTCGACCACGGACGGCTCGCCGACATCGGCACGCACGCGGAGCTGGAGCGCCGCTCCGCGCTCTACCGCCGGCTGCTCACCGACCCGGACGAGCTGGGCGGCACCTCTCCCGGACATCAGCCCTCGGTGGCCGCCGCCCCCGAGGACGACCGCGCGCTCCAGGAGGAGCTGGACGCCGAGTTCGACGCCGAGCGCGGTGTCACCCCGGGGCTGTGGATCCGCAAGGAGGAGCAGCGCGACGCGGCGGCCGCCGGCATGCCCGCCACCCCCGAGCTGCTCGCCCAGGTGGAGGCGCTGCCGCCCGCCACCGACACCCCCGGCGTCGACGAGGCGAGCGCGGTGCGCCCGGAGCAGTCGTACGGCCTGCGCAGGCTGCTGCGCGGCTTCGGCGCCCCGCTGCTGGTGAGCCTGGCGCTGGTCGCCGTCGACGCGGGCATGGGCCTGCTCCTGCCCGTGCTGATCCGGCACGGCATCGACGAGGGCGTCACGAAGATGGCACTCGGCGCGGTCTGGGCGGCCGCCGCCTTCGGTCTGCTCACCGTCCTCGTGCAGTGGGCGGCCCAGACAGGTGAGACCCGGATGACGGGCCGCACCGGTGAACGCGTGCTGTACTCCCTGCGCCTCAAGATCTTCGCGCAGCTCCAGCGCCTCGGCCTCGACTACTACGAGCGCGAGCTGACCGGCCGGATCATGACCCGGATGACGACGGACGTGGACGCGCTGTCCACGTTCCTCCAGACCGGCCTGGTCACCGCCTTCGTCTCCCTCGTCACCTTCTTCGGCATCACCGTCGTGCTGCTCGTCCTCGACGTCCAGCTGGCCCTGGTCGTCTTCGCGACGCTGCCGGTGCTGATCGTCGGCACGTTCTTCTTCCGCCGCAAGAGCGTCAAGGCGTACGAGCTCGCCCGGACACGCATCAGCGTCGTCAACGCCGACCTCCAGGAGTCCGTCTCCGGACTGCGGATCGTCCAGGCGTTCCGGCGCGAGCACGACGGCGCCGAGCGCTTCGCGGAGCGCAGCGACCACTACCGCCGGGCGAGGGTGCGCGGGCAGTGGCTGATCTCCGTCTACTTCCCCTTCGTCCAGCTGCTGGCCTCGGTCGCGGCGGCCGCCGTGCTGATCGTCGGCGCGGGCCGCGTCGACGACGGCACGCTGACCACGGGCGCGCTGGTCGCCTACCTGCTCTACATCGACCTGTTCTTCGCCCCCGTGCAGCAGCTGTCCCAGGTCTTCGACGGCTACCAGCAGGCCAGCGTCTCCCTCGGCCGCATCCAGGAACTCCTGCGGGAGCCCACGTCCACGGCCGACCACGACGACCCGCAGGACGTGACGTCGCTGCGCGGCGAGATCGCGTTCGAGGACGTGTCGTTCGCGTACGCCGACGAGGAGGAGGCCCTCACCGGCATCGATCTGCGGATCCCCGCGGGTCAGACCGTCGCCTTCGTCGGTGAGACGGGGGCGGGAAAGTCCACCCTGGTCAAGCTGGTCGCCCGCTTCTACGACCCGACGGGCGGCCGGGTCACGGCGGACGGCACGGATCTGCGCCGGCTCGACAGGACGGCGTACCGGCACCGGCTCGGCGTCGTGCCGCAGGAGGCCTACCTCTTCGAGGGCACGGTCCGTGACGCCATCGCGTACGGCTCCCCGGACGCCACGGACGCGCAGGTGGAGGCGGCGGCCCGGGCGGTCGGTGCGCACGAGATGATCGCCACCCTGGAGGACGGCTATCTGCACGAGGTCGCCGAACGGGGCCGCAACCTCTCGGCCGGCCAGCGCCAGCTGATCGCGCTCGCCCGCGCCGAGCTGGTCGACCCCGACATCCTGCTGCTCGACGAGGCGACCGCCTCCCTCGACCTCGCCAGTGAGGCCCAGGTCAACCAGGCGACCGACCGGCTGGCGGGCCGGCGCACCACCCTGGTGGTCGCCCACCGGCTGACGACGGCCGCACGCGCCGACCGGGTCGTGGTGATGGACCGGGGCAGGGTCGCCGAGGACGGCACGCACGACGAACTGCTGGCGAGGGACGGAGCGTACGCCCGGCTGTGGCGCACCTTCATAGGGGAGGACATAGGGGAGGGCGTAGGGAAGGACGCCCCGGCAGGCGTATGACAGCCGCCGTGCGGCCCGCCGTCCGCACCTGCTCCCCGCCCGTGCCCCGCCACCGGAACCCTGCAACCCCGCGGCCCTCTTCCCGCGTCGTACCCCCGTGCGTACGTGTGTCCGGTGAGAGGGAATGTGTTCGATGAGGCGGGCGGGGTGACGGGTGTGCTCGGTGGGGACGGCGCGAGAAGACCGCTGAGGCCATCAGGACGGCAGGGACAGCAGAGGCAGCAGAGACGGCAGGGGCAGCAGGGGCGGCGGGTGGGCAGGCGCCTGGTCACGGTGCTCCTCGTCCTGCCGTTGCTCGGAGCCCTCGGCCTGGTGCTGGGCCCCACCGGAACGGCCCCGGCGCAGGCCGCAGTGGCCTGTTCGGGGCGGCTGGTCAAGACGGTGACCTTCCCCGCCGGTTCCCTGCGGGTCTACAAGAGCCGCGCCTACGCGTGCGCCGTCACCGTCGCCAGGAAGCCGGGCGCGCGCCGGGCGATGCGGGTGTCCCTGCAGCCGCGCGGCGGCCGGGCGGTCGTCGACAGCGGCCGCTTCACCGAACTGGCCGGCCCGGTCACGGTCCACGCGCTGAACCGCTGTGTCCGTGCCTCGGGCTCCGTCGGGAGCTCCTCCGGCTCCACGGGGTGGATCCTGTGCTGACACGCGAGCGGGTCTGGCGTGGCAGGTGCCGCCCCCGCTAGGTTCACGGCGACTGTCGTGAATCCAGGGGAGGATGCATGCGCAAGGTGCTCAGAGGCGTTCTGTCGCTCGCGGTGCTCATCGGCACGGTAAGCGCGACCGGAGCCTCGGCCGGGGCGGCCACCGCCGCGGAACCGGCCGCGAAGCGGAGCGACTCCACCAGCAGCAGCGAGGACATCAAGGACCGTGTCCTGGCCGTCCCGGGAATGAGCCTGGTCGAGGAGAAGCCCTATCCCGGCTACCGCTTCTTCGTCCTCAACTACACCCAGCCGGTCGACCACAGGCGCCCGTCCAAGGGCACCTTCCAGCAGCGCGTCACCCTGCTGCACAAGGACACGACCCGGCCCACGGTCTTCTTCACCAGCGGCTACAACGTCTCGACGAACCCCAGCCGCAGTGAACCGACGCAGATCGTCGACGGCAACCAGGTCTCCCTGGAGTACCGTTTCTTCACCCCGTCCCGTCCGGCCCCCGCCGACTGGTCTAAGCTCGACATCTGGCAGGCCGCCAGCGACCAGCACCGGGTCTTCAAGGCGCTGAAGAAGATCTACTCCGAGAACTGGCTCAGCACCGGAGGCTCCAAGGGCGGCATGACCGCCACCTACTTCGAGCGCTTCTACCCGAAGGACATGGACGGTGTCGTCGCCTATGCCGCCCCCAACGACGTGGTCGACGACGAGGATTCGGCGTACGACCGGTTCTTCGCCCGTGTCGGCACCGAGGAGTGCCGGAACCGGCTGAACGGTGTGCAGCGCGAGGCACTGGTGCGCCGGGAGCCGCTGGAGGAGAAGTACGCGGCGTACGCCGCCGAGAACGGCCTGGCCTTCGACACCGTCGGCACCCTCGACAAGGCGTACGAGGCCGTCGTCATGGACTACGTCTGGGCGTTCTGGCAGTACAGCACGCTCTCCGACTGCGCGTTCGTCCCGGCCGACGCCCCGGACGCCACCGACCAGGAGATCTGGGACTCCATCGACGGGATCTCGGGCTTCTCCGCCTACTCCGACCAGGGCCTCAGCACGTACACGCCGTACTACTACCAGGCCGGCACCCAGCTCGGTTCGCCCGACATCCAGCAGCCCTGGCTGGGGGACCTGAGCCGCTACGGCTACCAGCCGCCGCGCTCCTTCGTGCCGCGCTCCATCCCCATGAAGTTCCAGCCCTCGGCCATGCGTGACGTGGACAGCTGGGTGAGGAACAACGCGAGGCACATGCTGTACGTCTACGGCGAGAACGACCCGTGGGGCGCGGAGCCCTTCCGTTTCGGCAAGGGCGCCCGGGACAGTTACGTCCACACCGTGCCCGACGGCAACCACGGCGCCAAGATCGCCGGCCTCGACGCCGGTGAGAAGGCGAAGGCCACCGCGGCCGTCCTGCGCTGGGCCGGGGTCGCGCCCGCGGCCGTCGAGGCCGATCCGGCGAAGGCGAAGCCCCTCGCGAAGTTCGACGTACGTCTGGACGTGCGGGACGACGAACTCCGGCGGGACCGGGGCACGCTGCGGCCGTGACACGCACCGGACCGGAGCGGGCCGTGTCCGCCGGGTGTCGTCCACACCCGGCGGGCACGGCCCGCCGGCTTCTCCCCGCGACCCAGGTACCTAGCTCCGGTACGACAGTCCGTGGCCGAGGGGGTACAGCGTCTGCGTGGGGGCGTCCGCCCGCTGCACCGGGACCGGCAGCCGGCCCCCGGGCCTGGCCCGTCCCGCGATCACGCGGGCGGCGGCCCGCAGCTCGACGTCCGTCCAGGAGTACGAGGCGAGGCTCGCGGCACAGCCCGTTCCGGCCAGATGGGCGATGTCGTACGGGTTCCGGATCGCGAGCGTGACCACCGGGACGCCGGTCGCCGCGAGGGCGCTGACCAGGGCGCGCTGGGAACTGCTCGCCGTGACGTTGTACGTGCCCACCACGACCGCGTCCTTGCCCTCCGCCGCGGCCACCGCCTCGGCGATCTTCGCCGGGGAGGGCGACGTGCCGGTGGACAGCGCCCTCGCCACGAATCCCAGCTCCTCGAAGGCCCCGGCGAGCGTGGTGGTCGGGGGGCCGGTGGTGCCGGAGGGGGAGGCCGGGTCGGCGCCGACCACCAGGAGGTTCCGGTGGGAACGGCGGGACAGGGGCAGCAGCGCGCCGTTGTTGACGAGCAGCGTGGTCGTCCGCTCGGCGATCCGGTCGGCGGCGGCGAGATGTGCCCGGGTGCCGACGGTCCGGTCGACGCCCCGGTGGGTGACGTAGGGGTCGCGGAACAGCCCGAGCTTCGCCTTCAGCCGCAGGATGCGCAGGATCGATTCCTCGATGCGGGCCTCGCTGATCTCACCGCTCTTCACGGCGTCCAGGACGGCGTTCCAGGCGACCTTCAGGTCCGGCGGGTTGAGCAGCTGGTCGACGCCGGCCAGCAGCGCGAGGACGGGCACGCGGTCGTCGCCGTACTTCGTGCGGACCCCTTCCATCCCCAGGGAGTCGGTGACCACGACACCGTCGTAGCCGAGCTCCTCGCGCAGGATGCCGGTCAGGATCGGGCGGGACAGGGTCGCCGGGTCCTCCGCCGGGTCCAGGGCGGGCACCACGATGTGCGCCGTCATGATCGAGTCGATGCCCGCGGCGACGGCCGCCCGGAACGGCGGGGCGTCCAGCTCGGACCACTGCTCGCGGGTGTGCGAGATGACGGGCAGGCCGGTGTGGCTGTCGGTGCTGGTGTCCCCGTGGCCGGGGAAGTGCTTGGCGGTGGCGGCGACCCCGGCGCTCTGGTAGCCCTTCACCTGCGCGGTGACCAGCCCGGCGACGGACTCCGGGTCGGAGCCGAAGGAGCGTACGCCGATGACGGGGTTGGCCGGGTTGACGTTGACGTCCGCGTCCGGCGCGTAGTTCTGGTTGATGCCCAGCGCCGCCAGCTCGGCCCCGGCGATCCGGCCGGCCGTGCGCGCGTCGGAGCGTGAACCGCCCGCGCCCAGCGCCATCGCGCCCGGCAGCAGCGTCGCGGGCTCCCCGACGCGGCACACGATGCCGTGCTCCTGGTCGGTGGAGACGAGCAGCGGCAGCGGGGTGGGCCCGGCGAGCCCGGCGCGCTGGATGCCGTTGGAGAGGTCGGCGATCTGGTGCGGGTCGCGGGTGTTGTGCGCCCAGGCGAAGTAGATGATGCCGCCGACGTGGTACGTGGAGATCAGCTCGGCCGCGTCGCGGACCCCGATCTCGGCGAGGTTGGCGTCGACGTCCGCCTGGTCGGGATCGGTGGCGGAGTGCCCGTACACCCGCATCACGAAGAGCTGGCCGACCTTCTCCTCCAGGCTCATCCGGGCGATGAGCCGTTTGAGGCGGCTGTCCTGGGAGGTGGCCGAGCCGACTGCCCGCGCGGTACCGGGAAGAGCGGCGACGCCGGTCGCCGCAGCCGCTGCTGCGGTGGCGGTGAGGAGGGTGCGTCTGGAGGTGCGGTGGTGCACGTGAGCCCCTTCCGGTGCTGAAAGAAACTTCCAAGAAGGTACGGATATATGGAAAGTAACTACCAGTCAAGGGGGCGGCCCGGAAACGGGCGTGACACACGGGAGGGCGGAGGGTGTCCCGGCGGGGCGACGCGCCCCGCCGGGCGGGGGTGCGGACCGGGCCTACTGCTTCGGCGCGCCGAGCCGCAGCAGGTGCTCCCGGCCCGCAGCCAGCATCTCCGGCAGCTCGGC
Organism: Streptomyces sp.; assembly: GCF_035563135.1. GTDB lineage: Bacteria > Actinomycetota > Actinomycetes > Streptomycetales > Streptomycetaceae > Streptomyces. The sequence goes on along the minus strand of NZ_DATMVN010000126.1, from coordinate 846 downwards.
GGCCCCGGCGTACCAGCGCTTCTCGTACTCCCAGCAGACCCAGCTGTCCTGGTCCAGCACGTCCAGGCACGCCTTCAGCGGCAGTGTCCCCGAGCCGAGGGCCAGCGGCGTGGTGTCCTCGGCGGAGGCGATGTCCTTCACCTGGACGTACCCCAGGTGCGGGGCCAGCACCGCATGGCTGGCCACGGGCTCCTCGCCGGCCAGCCAGGTGTGCATGACGTCCCAGACCGCGCCGATCTGCCCGTGCCCGACGGTCCCGACCACCCGGGCCACGTCGGCTCCGGCACGGTGCGAGTCATGGGTCTCCAGGAGGATCCGTACGCCCATGTCGGCGGCGTGCGGCGCGGCGGCCCCCAGCCGCCGCGCGGCGATCGCGTCGGCGTCCGCCGGGTCCTGCTCCCCGCCGCCGGGGAACACCCGGACGTACGGGGCACCCAGGTCACGCGCCAGCTCCACCAGCTCGGCGAGCTCGGCGATCACCGGCTCGTCCTCGCCCTCGGCGGCGACCTTCACGTATCCGGCGACGGCCAGGATCTCGACCCCGCCCCGCTTGAACTCCTCGGCCACGGCCGCGCGCCCGGCCGGGTCGAGGCGGGGGCTGACCGGCTCCTCGGGGTGGGCGCGCAGCTCCACCCCCTGGTAGCCGTTCCCGGCGGCGAGCCGCACCACGTCCGCGACGGGCATTCCCGGCACTCCGAGGGTCGAGAAAGCGAGCTTCACGATGTGTTTCCTTCCGCTGGGGGCCGACGCGGGAACGGCCCGGCACTCTCCCGGCTCCTGCCCCCCGGAGCCCGCCGCCACTCCCGCGTGCCGCCCGGCGTACGGCCGCTCGGCCCGCGCCCCGCG
>NZ_DATMVN010000125.1:0-7891 GCF_035563135.1 Streptomyces sp. | reverse complement strand
TGGCCCCGGTGTCGACCGCGCCGGGCCACCAGCGCCGGGGAGCCGGGCGGGCGGTGGTCCGGGCGGTGCTGGACGCCGCGCGGCTGCGCGGGGAGCCGCTCGTCCTGGTGCTCGGGCATCCGGAGTACTACCCGGCCTTCGGTTTCGTGCCGGCGTCGCGGTTCGGGATCAGGCCGGGCTTCGAGGTCCCTGACGAGGCGATGATGGCGCTGGTCCTCGACGGCTCCGTGCCGGTGCCGACGGGCACGATCCGCTATCCGGCGGCCTTCGGGGTCTGACGCGGTGTCCGTCCCGCCGCGCCCCGGGGCGCGGCGGGACGGACATGCCAGCACCCGAAGTGCGGACAAGCGGCTTTTGTACGGCAGACTTGACCGCACTCGAGGGGCCCGGCGCACGAGGCCGGGAACCAAAGCGAAGGATGGGTATGCCGACCACACCAGCCACCGCGGCGCACAGCTCGTCGAACGCCACAGCAGACGCGATCATGCTCGAACTGGTCGACGAGGACGGCACCACCATCGGCACCGCGGAGAAGCTCGCGGCCCACCAGGCCCCCGGGCAGCTGCACCGGGCGTTCTCCGTCTTCCTCTTCGACGAGCAGGGGCGGCTGCTGCTGCAGCGCCGCGCGCTCGGCAAGTACCACTCCCCCGGCGTGTGGTCGAACACCTGCTGCGGCCACCCCTACCCGGGTGAGGCGCCGTTCGCGGCGGCCGCCCGGCGTACCTACGAGGAGCTGGGAGTCTCGCCCTCGCTGCTCGCCGCGGCGGGCACGGTGCGCTACAACCATCCGGATCCGGTGTCGGGGCTGGTGGAGCAGGAGTTCAACCACCTGTACGTCGGGATGGTGCAGGAGCGCCTGCGGCCGGACGGGGAAGAGGTCGGCGAGACGGCCTTCGTGACCGCCGCCGAGCTCGCGGAGCGGCATGCCGCGGCGCCCTTCTCGGCGTGGTTCATGACCGTGCTGGACGCCGCGCGGCCCGCGATCAGGGAGCTGACGGGGCCTTCCGCCGGCTGGTGAAGCCGCACGCGGCCCGCGGGGCGGTCAGGGCTGCGTCCTCAGCGGCAGCGCCGCCCAGATGATCTTGCCGCCGCCCGCGGTGTGCTCCACGTCGCAGGCGCCGCCCGCCTCGGCGGTGATCTCACGCACCAGGAGCAGCCCGCGGCCGCCGGTCTGCGCGTGGTCGGTGACCAGCGCGGTCGGACGGTAGGGGTGGTTGTCCTCGACGGAGACCCTGATCCATTCCGCTCCGACGGCCACCTCGACCGCCAGCTCGGGCGAGAGGAGCGCCGCGTGCCGGACCGCGTTGGTGACCAGCTCGGACACGATCAGCAGCAGACCCTGGAGGATGCCGTCCTCGACGGGCACACCCTGCCGGCCGAGGAGGTCCCGCACGGCGTGCCGGGCCTGCGGTACCGAGACGTCGACGGCGGGTGCGGTGAAGCGCCACACCCCCTCGTACGGCACGGGACGGGCCGGAACACTCCCACGGCTCTCCATAGACCGCCACCCGCTCTCGGCTCGCATGTCACTGACCATCGGGTAACGAGTGTCGGTAAGAGTGTGGTCAGGACCACAGCTCTGATCACAAGTGGCTTCTTATGGAAAGAATTTGTCCGAGCGGGTATGACAGCGTCAGGTGATTGGACTACTTCTCACCCTCTTCGGGCCTCATCCGGTCCCGCCACCGGGCTGACAGCCCGTCCCCGGCCCGCGCCGTTCAGCCGCGGACCACGGTCCGGGCCGTACGGATAGCATCCGGGGCATGGATCCCAGGGAGCAGGCGGCAGGGACGGAGCCGCGGCTGGAGCACACGCTCGCGGACGGCGTCGCCACCGTCGTCATCAGCAACCCCGCCAAGCGCAACGCCATGACCTCGGACATGTGGCGGGCGCTGCCCCTGCTGCTGGAGGACCTGGCCGCCGACGCCGGTGTACGCGTGCTCGTGCTCACCGGCGCCGGCGACACCTTCTGCGCAGGTGCGGACATCGCCTCCCTCCGGGACCCGGGCGGGCGGCCGCAGGCGCTCGCCGTGCGGGCCGAGGAGGCCCTGGCCGCCTTCCCCCGGCCGACGCTGGCCGCCGTACGCGGATACTGCGTGGGCGGCGGCAGCCAGCTCGCGGCCGCGTGCGATCTGCGTTTCGCCGAGGAGGGCGCTTCCTTCGGTGTCACCCCGGCCAAGCTCGGGATCGTCTATCCCTCGTCGTCGACACGCCGGCTGGTCGCGCTCGTCGGGCCGGCCGCCACGAAGTTCCTGTTGTTCTCCGGGGAGCTGATCGGGACGGAACGGGCGCTGCGCACGGGGCTGGTGGACGAGGTCCTGCCGGAGGGCGGGCTGGAGGAGCGGGTGCGTGCGTTCGCGCAGGTACTGGCGTCGCGTTCGCAGCTGACCCAGGCCGCGGCGAAGGAGTTCGCCGACGGCCGCGAGGACCGGGACGCGTACTGGTCGCGGCAGGCACTCGGCAGCGGCGACACCGCCGAGGGGGTCGCCGCCTTCCTGGAGCGCCGCGCTCCCCGCTTCACCTGGACGACGGGGGGCGCCGGTCCCTCGCCTGCTTCAGGATGAACCGGCTCCTGGCCCGCCACTGCTCGACCATGGCCGTCGGGGCCTTGTCCGGTGATCCGCAGTCATAGGGCGGCCGGGGGTCGTACTCGGTCAGCAGCTGGACGTTCCGGGCATGCTCGTCGCCCGCGATCCTGCCCAGCAGGGTGAGGCCCATGTCGATGCCGGAGGAGACACCGGCAGCGGTCACGTACTTGCCGTCGAGGACCACCCGCTCCCCCGTCGGCTCGGCCCCGAAGGTCTTCAGGGCGTCGAGGGCGAGCCAGTGCGAGGTGGCACGCCGGCCGGTGAGCAGTCCGGCAGCGGCGAGCAGCAGGGAGCCGGTGCACACCGAGGTCGTCCAGGTGCTGGTGGCATCGGCCGTCCGCAGCCAGCCGAGCAGTGCCTCGTTCTCCATCTGATCGCTCTGCCCCGGGCCCCCCGGCACGACCACCACATCGGGGGCGGGCACGTCTGCGAGCGCCCGGTCGGCGACGAGCGAGAGGCTGCCGCTGTTGTTGCGCACGGCTCCGGGCCGCTCGGCGACGAGGACGGTCCCGGCGCCGGGGGCCCGGCTGAGCATCTCGTAGGGGCCCACGGCGTCGAGCGCGGTGAAGCGGTCGAAGAGCACGATGGCGATCTGCATGATGTCCCTTTCCTTGCTGCTGTCGTGGTGCGGGCAGGCCTGCTGTCGCGGCGCCGTCCCGTCAGGCGGGCTGGGCGCGGAAGCGGCGCCGGTATTCGGCGGGCGCGGTCCCGAGGGCCTTGACGAAGGCGCGGCGCATCGCCTCCGGGGTGCCGTAGCCGCTGGCGCGGGAGATGCCGGTGATGCCGTCGCCCGTGTCCTCCAGGAGCCGCCGTGCCTGTTCGAGGCGTACGCGTTCGACGTACCGGCCGGGAGTCAGCCCGGTCTCGGCCTGGAACGCACGGGCGAAGTGCCGGGGCGAGAGCCCTGCGCGGGCCGCGAGCGCCTCCACCGAGAGGTCGGCGCCGGGATGCTCGGTGACCCAGTGCTGGACCTCGCGCAGGGGTTCACGTACGGCGGTCTGCGCGATGAGCTGGGCGCTGAACTGCGCCTGGTTGCCGGGGCGCCGCAGGAAGACGACGAGGTGGCGGGCGACGGTGAGCGCCACGTCCCGCCCGTGTTCCTCCTCGACCAGGGCGAGCGCGAGGTCGATGCCGGCGGTGACGCCGGCCGAAGTCGCCAGGCGCCCGTCGCGTACGAAGACCGGGTCGGGGTCCACGCGCACCGCCGGATACGTCCGGGCGAGCGTCTCGCACACGGACCAGTGGGTGGTCACCCGGTGGCCGTCGAGCTGCCCCGCCTCGGCGAGGAGAAGGGCGCCGGTGCACACCGACACCAGGTCCCGCGCCTGCGGGGCGTGCGTGCGGAGCCAGCTGACCAGCTCCGGGTCGGGCGTCCTCGTGCCGGCGCCTCCCGGTACGAGGAGCAGATCGGGCACCGGAACGTCCGCGAGGGCGGCGTCGGGGACGAGTGTGAGGCCGCTGGAGCAGCGGACCGGGGCTCCGTCGAGCGAGGCGGTACGCAGGTCGTAGGAGACCCCGGGGAAGCGGGAGGCGCCGGCGAAGACCTCGACCGGGCCGCTCACGTCGAGGCTCTGGACGCCGTCGAAGAGGACGACGAGTACGGATCGCTGCTTCATGTCCGCCATCCTGGGTGCGCCGCCCGATGGCCGCAATGACGAGTTCCCCACCTTTCCTGCCATCCGGGACTCGCGGCCCTCCGGCGGCCCATCCGGTCCCACCACACGTACCGACCAGTCGGTAACGTGCTGGCATGAGTACTCTTCCCCCGCGCGCCGGACGGCGCTGCCACAACGCGCTCAACCCGCTGCACTCCTGTGTCTACTTCTCCCCCGACCTCGGCAAGGAGTTCGGGGAGGCCGGCGTCGAGGACGGGAGCCGGGTCTACTTCGCCGCGCGCGGCGCGGCTCTGGGTGCCGCCGGGGCGGGCACGGTCACCGCCACCTTCTACAACTTCAACCACGAACTGGTGGCCCGCCATCTGCCCGCCGTCTGGGCGGACATCACTCCTCAGGCCGCGCTCGACGCCCGTCTGCGGGCGGCCGACTCGACGCTGCGCCGGGTGCTCGGCGAGGAGATCATCAGCTCCCCGGAGATGACGGAGGCGGCCGGGCTGGCTCTGCGGGTCGCCGAGGCCTGCACCCGTCACGCCCGTCCGCTGTACGCCGCCCACGCGGACCTGGAGGTGCCGGACCAGCCGCATCTGGCGTACTGGCACGCGGCGACGCTGCTGCGCGAGCACCGCGGCGACGGGCACCTCGCCGCACTGCTCATGGCCGGTCTCAACCCCCTGGAGGCTCTGGTCAGCCACACCGCCACCGGCAAGGGAATGGCACCGCGCTGGCTCATCGCCACCCGTGGCTGGCGCCGCGCGGACTGGGACGCGGCGGTGGAGCGACTGCGCGGCCGGGGCCTGCTGGACGCGCAGGGCGAGCTGACCGATGCGGGCACCGCCCTCAGGGCCGACCTGGAGGAGGCGACGGACCGTATGGACGCCGCACCGTACGAGCACCTGGGCGCCGCGGGTGTGGACCGGCTCACCGAACTGGGCCGCGAATTCCTCTTCACCGCGGCCTCCGCCGGAGCCTTCCCCGGCGATCTGGTCGGCAAGGGCTGAATCCCGCACACGTTCACCACGGGCGGAAGCGGCCAGGCGTTGGTCGCACCCTGCGAAGGAGGCACACCGTGTTCCGTGCGATCGCGAACGCTCCGAGTACCGTCGGCTCGGCCGTCGCCACCGTGGTGACCCTGCCCTTCCGGCTCGTGGCAGGTCTTTTCGGCGGCGCGTCACGCAGCGGCGGGACCCGGCGCGCATGAGTCCGGGCGCCTTCGGCCCGAGCACCTTCGAGAGGACCTGGGGGCCGTGATCGACCAGGTCACGCGACACGGCCCTCGGCAACCCGGCACAATGCAGGCGAAGGGGCCCACCCGGGTGTGGAGCACCCCAGTGGCACAGCCAGCACAGCCAGTACGAGAAGGCGAGTCGGGAAAACCGTGACGACGTCCATCGAAGGCAGGATCGCCGAGGAGCTCGGCGTACGCGAGCGTCAGGTGAAGGCGGCCGTCGACTTGCTCGACGGCGGGTCGACCGTGCCGTTCATCGCGCGCTACCGCAAGGAAGCGACCGAGATGCTCGATGATGCGCAACTGCGCACGCTCGAGGAGAGGTTGCGGTATCTGCGGGAACTCGAGGACCGCCGTGCGGCGGTCCTCGATTCCGTACGTGAACAGGGCAAGCTCGACGCCGCCCTGGAGGCGCAGATCCGGGCGGCCGACACCAAGGCACGGCTGGAGGACATCTACCTCCCGTTCAAACCGAAGCGCCGGACGAAGGCGCAGATCGCACGCGAGGCGGGCCTGGAGCCCCTGGCCGACGGGCTGCTCGGCGACCCGTCCGTCGATCCGCTCACCGCCGCCGCCGCGTTCGTCGACGCCGGAAAGGGCGTGGCGGACCCGGCGGCGGCGCTGGAAGGCGCCCGGGCGATCCTGACCGAGCGCTTCTCCGAGGACGCCGATCTCACCGGCGAACTGCGCGAACGCATGTGGTCGCGCGGCAGGGTCGTCGCGAAGGTGCGGGACGGCAAGGAGGAGGCGGGCGCGAAGTTCGCCGACTACTTCGACTTCGCCGAGCCGTTCACCGCGCTGCCCTCCCACCGCGTCCTCGCGATGCTCCGGGGCGAGAAGGAGGGCGTGCTCGACCTGGTCCTGGAGCCGGAGGAGCCGTCGGAGCAGCCGGGCCCCTCGTCCTACGAGAACATGATCGCCCGCCGGTTCGAGGTCGCGGACCGCGGCCGGCCGGGGGACAAATGGCTGGGCGACACCGTGCGCTGGGCCTGGCGCACCCGGGTCCTGGTGCACCTCGGGATCGACCTGCGGCTCCGGCTGCGTACGGCGGCGGAGGACGAGGCCGTGCGGGTCTTCGCGTCGAACCTGCGCGATCTGCTGCTCGCCGCCCCGGCCGGCACCCGGGCGACCCTGGGACTCGACCCCGGTTTCCGTACGGGGGTGAAGGTCGCCGTCGTGGACGCGACCGGCAAGGTCGTCGCGACGGATGTCATCCATCCGCATGTGCCGGCGAACAAGTGGGACCAGTCGCTGGCCACGCTGGAGCGTCTCGCCAAGGAACACCAGGTCGACCTGATCGCGATCGGCAACGGCACGGCCTCCCGCGAGACCGACAAGCTCGCCGGAGAACTGTGCGACAGGCACCCGGAGCTGAAGCTCACCAAGGTGATGGTGTCGGAGGCGGGCGCTTCCGTGTACTCGGCGTCGGCCTTCGCCTCGCAGGAGCTCCCCGACATGGACGTGTCGTTGCGCGGCGCGATCTCGATCGCACGCCGGCTGCAGGACCCGCTGGCGGAGCTGGTGAAGATCGATCCGAAGTCCATCGGCGTCGGCCAGTACCAGCACGACCTGTCCGAGGTGAAGCTGTCGCGTTCCCTGGACGCGGTGGTCGAGGACTGTGTGAACGGCGTGGGGGTCGACGTCAACACCGCGTCGGCGCCGCTGCTCTCGCGCGTGTCCGGCATCGGATCCGGCCTGGCCGAGAACATCGTCGCCCACCGGGACGCGAACGGCCCCTTCCGCTCCCGCCGCGCGCTGAAGGACGTGGCGCGGCTGGGCCCGAAGGCGTACGAACAGTGCGCGGGCTTCCTCCGGATCCGGGGCGGCGACGATCCCCTGGACGCGTCGAGCGTGCACCCGGAGGCATATCCCGTGGTCCGGACGATGGTGAAGCGGACGGGTGGTGACGTCGCTTCGCTGATCGGCAACACGGACACCCTCCGGTCGTTGCGCCCGGACGATTTCGTGGACGAGAAGTTCGGTCTGCCGACCGTCACCGACATCCTCAAGGAACTGGAGAAGCCCGGCCGCGACCCGCGGCCCGCCTTCCGTACGGCCACGTTCAAGGAAGGCGTCGAGAAGCTCGGCGACCTGGCCCCCGGGATGGTGCTGGAGGGGGTCGTCACGAACGTGGCCGCGTTCGGCGCGTTCGTGGACATCGGCGTCCACCAGGACGGTCTCGTCCATGTGTCGGCGATGTCGCGGACGTTCGTCAAGGACCCGAGGGATGTCGTGAAGCCGGGTGACATCGTGAAGGTGAAGGTCATGGACGTCGACATCCCGCGCAAGCGTGTCTCGCTGTCCTTGCGGCTGGACGACGGGGCGGCGGCGGGCCAGGGCGGCGGGCAGGGCCCGAAGCAGCGCGAGCGGAACCCACAGGGCGGAGGTGAGCGGCCGCCCCGGCAGCGGCAGGATCAGGACGGCCGGCAGGGGGCTTCCGGCCGGCGCGGTGATCGGCGCGC
>NZ_DATMVN010000124.1:0-9478 GCF_035563135.1 Streptomyces sp. | reverse complement strand
CACCGGCGCGCTCAGGGGCTGCGCGGGGCGCCCCTCCGGAGCCTACGGCTCACCCCGCCGGCTGGGGCGAGGGCTCCGGTCCGGGTACCGGTCCCGGGTTCGGGTCCGGCGGCTGCGGAATCGGGTCGGGCGCGGGGCCGGGCGGCACAGGGCCTGGCGGTACAGGCGGCGGGGAGGGCACCGGTGTCGGCGGCCCGGGCACGGGCGGGGGCGTCGGCGCGGGCGGCACGGGGTCGGGATTCGGGTGCGTCATCTCGGTCCTCCTACTGCGGCGAACAGGACGAGTGGATCTCATCTCCACCGTCTCCCCGTGCGGCTGCCCTCGCCTGCCGAGTCCATACGTGGGCTCTGCGGCTCCTGTCCCGGAACTCCCACACGGGCCGCCATGGCATGGCCCCCGCGCCCGCCGTACGAGGGCGCGGCCCACGCCGCCCTCGTACGGCGGGCGCGCGGTCCGGTCAGTTCCGCGCGGGCACGGCCTGCGGACTGCGCTCGGTCCGGGTGCCCGGCACGGGGGCCGACGCGTCGGTCCCCAGGGCGATGATGCGGTTCCCCGCGTCGACGTGCACGACCCTCGGCACCAGAGCACGGGCCTCGGTGTCGTCGACCTGGGCATAGCTGATGAGGATGACCAGGTCCCCGGGGTGTACCAGGTGGGCCGCAGCGCCGTTGATCCCGATGACGCCGGAGCCGCGCTCCCCCTCGATGACGTACGTCTCGAGGCGGGCGCCGTTGTCGATGTCCACGATGTGTACGAGCTCGCCGGGCAGCAGATCCGCGGCGTCCATCAGATCGGCGTCGACCGTCACGGATCCCACATAGTGCAGGTCGGCCTGGGTCACGGTGGCCCGGTGGATCTTGGACTTGTGCATGGTGCGCAGCATTCAGCACTCCTAGAAGGTGGCTCCCTGCCTGCTTCTGCAGGTCAAGGGCGTTCATCACTTTACCGGCATGCCGTCGGCGAGGCCATGGTCCCGCGCCTCCCGCCCGGTGGCATGGGGTCCGTCACGGGCGAGGGCTGTCAGGACGTGGCGGAGGAAGGCCCGGGCGGCGTCCATGGGCCGGCAGGCCCCGGGGAGACCGCTCGGGTCGTCGCACTTCTTCTCTCGACGGACCCCACCCCTGGCACGGGCGGCCCGGCCGGTGACAGGGGTGGGTGGTTGCGCATGTGTGCTACGAGGTGCTGTCAGGCATGAGTACGACGGTGCGCACGGATGATGTCCGCGTACCGGTGGCCACTGCTCTTGATGGTGCGTGTCTGCGTCGGGTAGTCGACGTGGACGAGGCCGAAGCGCTTGTCGTAGCCGTAGGCCCACTCGAAGTTGTCGAGCAACGACCATGCGTAGTACCCGGCCACCGGCGCCCCCTTGCGGACGGCCCGTGCGCACGCTGCCACATGCTGCTCCAGGTAACCGCTCCGCTCGGGGTCGTGGACCGTACCGTCGGGGCCGACGGTGTCGGGAAAGGCGGAGCCGTTCTCGGTGACGTAGAGGCGGCCTACGCCGTAGTCGTCGGTCAGACGCATGAGCAGCGCTTCGAGGCCGCCTGCGTCGATCTGCCAGTCCATGCCGGTGCGCGGTACGTCGGGCAGCCGGACTTCCCGGGCGTACGGGGCGGGGCCTTCGGGGTCGTCGGCGACGGTGACCGGGAAGTAGTAGTTGAGGCCGTGCCAGTCAAGCGGGGTGGCCATGGTCTCCAGGTCGCCCGCCCGCTCGGGCAGCCGGACTCCGTACAGCTCCCGCATGTCGGCGGGGAAGCCGCGGCCGTACACGGGGTCGAGCCACCAGCGGTTGGTGTGCCCGTCCATGCGGATGGCTGCCGCGAGGTCCTCGGGGCTGGAGGACGCGGCCTCGATCGTGGAGTGGTTGGTCACCAGTCCGATCCGGGCCCCGGGCACCGCGGCGCGGATCGCCTGGGTGGCCAGCCCGTGGCCGAGCAACAGGTGGTAGGAGGCCCGGACCGCCGCGGTGAGGTCGGTCAGTCCGGGGGCCATCCGGCCTTCCAGGTGCCCGATCCATCCGGAGCACAGCGGTTCGTTCAGGGTGGCCCACCGGGTGACCCGGTCCCCCAGCCGTCCGGCCACGACAGCCGCGTATGCGGCCAGGTGCTCGGCCGTGTCGCGCGCCGTCCACCCTCCCCGGTCCTGCAGGGCCTGGGGCAGGTCCCAGTGGTAGAGGGTGATGTTGGGGGTGATGCCCGCGTCCAGGAGGCCGTCCACCAGCCGGTCGTAGAAGTCGAGCCCCGGGGCGTTGACCGGGCCGTTCCCGCCCGGCACGACGCGGGGCCATGCCGTCGACATGCGGTACGAGTCGGCGCCCAGCCGCCTCATGAGGGAGATGTCCTCCGGCCACAGGTGGTAGTGGTCGCAGGCGTCGTCGCCGTGATCACCGTTGGCGACCTTTCCCGGGGTGTGGGAGAAGGTGTCCCAGATCGAAGGGGATCGGCCGTCCTCGGCGACGCCGCCTTCGATCTGGTACGCGGCCGTGGCCGTGCCCCAGACGAAGTCCCGGGGGAAGGCGGCCAGATCGAGGTCTATCGGTTCGGGCACAGGTACCTCGCAGAAGTCGTGCAGGCGGTGGGGGTGGGACAGGTGGCAGGCGCGGCTACTTGACGGCGCCGGCGGTGAGGCCGGTGACCAGGTAGCGCTGGAGGAGCAGGAACCCGGCGACGACCGGCAGGCTCACCACGAGGGAGGCGGCCATGACCTGGTTCCAGTACACGTCGTTCTGCGTGGAATAGCCCTGCAGGCCGACCGCGAGGGTGCGGGTGGTCTCGTTGGTCATGACGGAGGCGAAGAGCACTTCGCCCCAGGCGGTCATGAAGGCGTAGACGGCCACGGCGACGATGCCGGGGATCGCCGCGGGGACGATGACCCGGAACAGCGCGCCGAGCGGACCGCAGCCGTCCACCTTGGCCGCCTCGTCCAGATCCCGGGGCACCGAGTCGAAGTACCCGATCAGCATCCAGATGGAGAAGGGCAGGGAGAAGGTGAGGTAGGTGAGGATGAGGCCGCCCCGCGACCCGAACAGCGCGATGCCGGTGGCGTTGCCGATGTTCACGTAGATGAGGAACAGCGGCAGGAGGAAGAGGATGCCGGGGAACATCTGTGTCGAGAGGACGGTCACCGTGAACACACGCTTGCCGCGGAAGGTGTAGCGGCTCACCGCGTAGGCCGCGAACACCGCGATCACCACGGAGCACACGGTCGCCGTCCCGGCGACGATCAGGGAGTTCATGAAGTAGTCGGCGAGGGGGACCGTGTCCCAGATGTCGAAGTAGGGGCTGATGGTCAGGCCCGAGGGAATCCATTCGAACTTCCCGGTCACGTCCTCCAGCGGCTTGAGGGAGCTGGTGACCATGACGAACACCGGCAGGGCCACGAAGACGGTGAGGAGAGCCAGGAAGATCCGCCGCACCCACAGGAACGACTGCGGGGGTGCCATCGGGGAAGGGGCTTTACGCTGTGCGGTCCTAGGCATGGTCGGCCTGCTTTCCTCGGGATGTGAACAGGAGGTAGAGGCCGGTCACGACGAGCAGGAACAGCAGCAGCATGACCGACATCGCGGACCCGGTGCCGAAGTTCCAGGTCTGGAAGGACGACTGGTAGATGTGGATGGAGATCAGGTCCGCCGACGCCGGTGCCGCCTTGCCGAACAGGACGAACGGCGTGTTGAAGTCGTTGAAGGTCCAGAGGAACAGCACGAGCACGAGGACCTGGTTGACGGGTCGCAGTGACGGCAGGGTGATGCGGCGGATCTGCTGCCACACTCCGGCGCCGTCGAGTGCCGCCGCCTCGTAGATGTCCCGGGGGATGTTCTGGAGGCCGGCCATCATGATGAGGAAGGCGAAGGGCCAGCCCTTCCACACCGAGACGACGAGGAGCGTGACGAAGGCGTTGTCGCCGATGAGCCAGAACGGCGGGCTGTCGGTGAGGCCGAGCTGGTCGTGGATGACGTGGTTGACGATGCCGTTGTCACGCTGGAACATGAACGCCCAGGTGATGACGGCGGCGTAGACGGGCAGCGCGTACGGCACGAGGAAGAGCGTGCGCAGGAAGCCTCGGCCCCGGAAGGTCTCCTGCATGAAGACCGCGGCGGCGGTACCGAGGAACCAGCACAGCCCGACCGACAGCAGGGTGAACAGGCACGTGGTCAGGAACGACCGCACCAGCGCCTCGCCCACCGGGGCGTCGAAGTCGACGGAGACGGCGTAGTTGTCGAAACCGGCCCACGGCGCGGTGGTCCAGTCCCGTATGTAGAACTGGGTGAGCTGCCGGAAGCTGACCACGATGCCGATGATCATGGGCACCAGGTGGACCAGCAGTTCGAGGAGCAGGGCGGGGAGCAGCAGCAGGTAGGGCAGGCCGATCTTGCGCAGCCGCCCGGAGCGGCGTCTGCGCGGCGCCGCTCCGGGGGTTTCCTTCTCTGCTGTCCGCTCGCCGGGGACGGGGGCGGCGGTTGTGGTCATGGTGGTGTCCGTGCTCACTTCTTCGGCATCTGCTGCTGGGCCTTTTCGAGCTTCGCCTTGACCGATGCGGTCGTCACCGGACGTCCGGCGGCCGCGTCGGCGAAGAGCTCCTTGACCGCCGTGCCGACGACGGTCTCGAACTGCGACTCCTCGGGGACCTGGGGCAGGGCGGTGGCACTGGTGGCGAGGGTCTCCCGCAGGGGCGCCAGTGCGAAGGTGTTGAACGCGTCGTCGTCCTGGGCGGCCTTGACCGGCGGGATGGAGCCGTAGGCCTTGTTCAGGACCTTCTGCTCCTCGTCGCTGGTCATGAACTCCACGAACTTCTTGGCGCCGTCGATGTTCTTGGTGTTGTTGAAGACGGCCAGGTTGATGCCGGCGACCATGGAGTTCGTGCCCTTGCCCGTGCCGGGCTCGCCCGACTGGACCGGGGCGGGCACGACGCCCCACTCGTCCTTCTTCATGCCCTGGGACTCGAAGGTGGCGGCCGCGGTCTGCCACAGCACCATGGCCGTCCTGCCCTTGGCGAGGTCGCTGAGGGACTGGTTCTGAGCGTACTCGGCGTTGCCGGGCGCGATGATCCTGTCCTTGGCCATGAGGTCGACGTACTGCTTGACGGCCGCCACCGCCCCGTCGGACGTGAAGTCCGCCTTGCCGTCGGCGGTGAAGAAGTCGGCCCCGTGCTGCTTCGCGAGGACGAAGACCTGGTGGATGTTGTTGGAGAGGTTGGAGCCCTCGGCGCCGAGCCCCCACTTGCCGTCCTTGGACAGCTTCTTCCCGGCCTCGACCACCTCGTCCCAGGTCGTGGGCGGCTTCTGGATGCCCGCGTCTGCGAACATCTTCTTGTTGTAGTAGAGCGCGTAGGCCATGGAGTACAGCGGCACGGCGGCCGGGTCCTCGCCCTGCACACCGGTCGAGCCGAGGGCGGACTCGACGAAGCGGTCCTTGCCGCCTATCGCCTCGAAGTTCTTCTCGTCCCAGGGAAGCAGCGCACCGGTCGTCTGCAGCGAAGCGCTCCAGGTGTTCCCGATGTTCAGGACGTCCGGCCCCTGCCCGGAGGTGGTGGCGGTGAGGATGCGGTTCAGCAGGTCTCCCCAGGGCACCACCTCGAGCTTGACCTTGATGCCTGTTTCCTTCTCGAACTTGTCGAGCTCGGGCTGCAGGACCTTCTTGTCCACCTCGATGCTGGCGCCCTGGTTCGAGGCCCAGTACGTGAGCGTCTTCGGCTGTTCGTTGGATCCGCCCGCCCCGGAGGTACCGCCGCCGCAGGCAGCCGCGGTGAGTACGAGCGAGAGGGTGACGGCGCCGACGGCCGCGGCTCGGATTCTGCGCATGACTCCAGGGGCCTTTCAGAAGTGACGGATGTCCACCGGGGGGCCGGGCCCGAGCGACGTTCCTCGTACGGCCTCAAACCCACACGGCTTAATTTAGGGTGTGAGTTAAACCCCAAGTGAAGGTCGCGTCAAGGGGTGCCCCGGCGGTATGTTGCAGAGGGAAGCTTCAGGAAGAGGGGGCAGGGTGAAAGTACGCAGCGGCCGGACGGTGCGTGACCTGCGGCGCGAGAACCGCACCGCCGTATTGCAACGTTTGTATTTCGATGGCCCGTTGAGCCGGTTCTCGCTCGGCCCGCTCACCGGTCTGAGCTCCGGCTCCGTGAGCAACGTGGTGGCCGAACTGGTCGCCGAAGGGCTGGTCGAAGAAGCCGGCAGCGTCGACTCCGCAGGCGGACGCCCTCGGACCCTTCTGCGTATCCGGCCCCAGAGCCGGTACATGATCGGTGTCGACATCGGCGAGACGCGGGTGAGGGTCGAACTCTTCGACCTCGCCCTCACCGAACTCGCGCGCGTCGAGAAGCCCCTGTCCCTCGACGGCCCCCGGCGCGTCGACCGCTACGACGTGGGCGTCGTGGTGGCGCATGTGCGGGCAGGCATCACCGAGGTCCTGGACCGCTCCGGGATCGCGGCCGGCCAGCTCCTCGGAGTCGGCGTCGGTGTACCCGGCATCGTCTCCAGGACTCCCGAGGACGGCACCGTCGTGCACGGCCAGACCATCGGCTGGGACGCGGTGCCGCTCGAGCGTCTGCTGCGTGAGTCGGTGCCGCTCCCCGAGAACGTGCTGTACTGCATCGACAACGGCGCCAAGACGCTCGGCCAGGCCGAGATGTGGTTCGGTGCCGGGCGCGGGGCGCAGAGCGCCGTGGTCGTGCTGTTCGGCTCCGGTGTGGGCGCGTGTGTGGTGACCGACGACATGAGCCCGGGCCGGGCCGTCGAGTGGGGGCATCTGACCGTGCGGGTGCGCGGCCGGCGCTGCCGTTGCGGCGCGCTCGGCTGTCTGGAAGCCTACGCGGGCGCGGAGGCGCTGCTGGAGCGCTGGCGGGAGGCGGGCGGGGAGCCTCTCGCGGACGTCGACGAGGAGACCGCGCTCACAGCCATGCTGGCCGCGGCCTATCCGGCCGGACAAGGTGATGCTGCCGGACCGGAATCCGACACCACGGCCCTGGCCGTCCTGGAGGAGACCGCGGAGTACCTCGGTGCGGGCTTCTCCGACCTGATCAACCTCTTCCAGCCGGAGCGCATTCTCGTCGGGGGCTGGGCCGGGCTCCAGCTCGGCACTCGTTTCCTGGATTCGGTACGGGCCCACGCGAACTCGTACGCCCTCGCGTATCCGGCTGCTCATGTGCACATCGGCCTCGGCACCCTGGGACCGGACGCCGTCACCGTGGGGGCGGCGGCTCTGCCGCTCGCCGACTTCTTCGAGCGCGGAGGCCGTCAGGAAGACGCACCCCCTCAGGAGCAGGCTCCGATGTGGCAGACGACTCTGCAGGACCGGGCCGCGCACAGATGAGATGACGTGCCGCGCCGGGGCGTTCTCGCCGCCCGTCACTCGCGGGGCGGCAGCGATCCGGTGCCACGGCCGCCGGAGGCCGTCCTGCCTGCTGCTCGCACCCCGCCCCCGGACGTGCCCGCGTGGCCGGGTCCGCGAAGAAGCGGCTTCGCCACGGGTGACGGCCGAGGTGAGGACAGCCCTCACCCGTGACCGATGACGTACCCGCCTCCATGCGGGAACAAGAGGGAAGAACTCTTCATGCGGGCCGGGCACCACTCCCCCGCGTCGAGCCCGGGCGGCGGATGCGGGGCCACGTGCGAGATCCGCGCGGACCCTGGGACGCACTGACCGGTGACCAGGTCTCAGCCGCCGTACGGGACCGCTGCTCCAGGTGCCCGAGGCCCCCGTGAATCGCGCCGTCCGCCAGTCCCACCGAGCCCGCGCCGGCACGAACCCCGCCGGCACGTCGCCCTCGAACTGCTCCAGCTCCTCGGCCGCGGCCTGCGGCCGGACATCGCGCAGGTCCCGTACGGCAGCCGGCGCAGCCAGCCCGAGCCTCCTCACCTTCAGCGCGCCCGTGAATCGATCGGGCACAGTGAGGACGCTTCAGGAATCCCGAACTCATGTCAGCCCGCGAACTGCCGCGGGAGAGAGGGCGAACCTCCTGGCCACGGGGCCGAGGACCGGGGAGGGATCAGGCCAGCCCACGGGATGTCGCACATGCGTCGGCACGACTGAAATATTGACGTGGCCATGCAAAATAGCTAACGTCGGAGAGCGCTCCCCGCCGGTCGACAGAGCGCCCTCACTGTGACCAGATGTTTCGGGAGCTACCTCCATGAAGCCACTGAGATCTGTTTCGACCGCCCTCGCGGGCACTCTGACATCGCTGTCCGCACTGCTCGCCGTCGGAGCGGCGGCGCCCCCCGCCGCCGCGGCGGCGGCGGTCGTGTGCAACAGGTACTGCGACGGGCGGGATCCAGGACTGAGTGCGGGGGACCGCACTCCTGTCACCGCCACGGCCGCCTCGCGATCGATCGCGCTGCACTTCGACGACACGGACGCGATGGGATGGGCGTCCATCGACAACGGGGGTCCGGGCGACCACGTCTGGCTCGACCGGTCCATGGACGGCGGCCGGACCTGGGAGTCGGGAAGCCGTCTCGGTGACACCTCGGTGCCCTCCGGAAGGCAGGGCTGGCGGACCCTGATGTACAACGTCGACGACTGGGGCACCCGGGGCGTCGGGGCCCTGCGGGCCTGCGGGCAGCCGGCCGGAGGTGCCATCGCCTGTACGCCCTGGGCGCGTGCCACCTGGAACGCGGGCAGCAGGAGTACTGCGGCGGCCACCGCCCTGATGATGTCGTACGACCGGGGCAGCAAACTCTTCGGCGGCAACGGCTGGTGGACCAGTGCCAACGCCCTGACGGCCGTCATCGACAACATCCGGATCAGCGGCATGGGCAGCTATGCCTACGCCATCGCCGACACGTACGAGAAGAACATCGACGCGCAGGGAGGACAGTTCCGCAATGAATACCTCGACGATACGGGGTGGTGGGGCCTGGCCTGGATCGCCGCCTACGACCTGACCGGCGACCGGCGATATCTCGACACCGCGCGGGCCGACGCGGACCACATGTACGCCAACTGGAACGACACCTGTGGTGGCGGGGTCCGTTGGAGCACGAACGGCAACTACAAGAACGCCATCACCAACGAGCTCTTCCTCCAGCTGACTTCGGCCCTGCACAACCGCCTTCCTGGTGACACCACCTATCTGGACCGGGCGAAGAGAGAATGGAACTGGTTCCGGAACAGCGGCATGATCAACGGTGACCGCATGGTCAACGACGGTCTCGACGACAACTGCGTCAACAACGGCCAGCCCACCTGGACGTACAACCAGGGCGTCCTCCTGGGCGCGTTGACCGAATTCCACCGGGCCACCGGCGACGCCGGACTCCTGACGACCGCGCGCGGCCTGGCCGACGCCTCCACCGTCCGGCTCCAGACGGATGGCGTTCTGCGCGAGCCCAGCGAGAACGACGACTGCACGGGAGACGGCCCGAGCTTCAAAGGTGCCTACGTCCGCGGGCTCGGCACCCTCGACCGCGCGCTGCCCGGCCGTCCCTATGCCGCTGCCCTCACCCGCTGGGCGAACAGCGCCTACGACCGCGACCGCAAC
>NZ_DATMVN010000123.1:0-2926 GCF_035563135.1 Streptomyces sp. | reverse complement strand
CGCTTCGCGCGGTGGTCCAGGTCCTGTACGAGACGTGTCCACTCTGGGACTCCGGAACGGTCGCCGACGGCCAGCTGTCGCGGGTGTGCTCGAAGTACCGACCTGGTCGCCTGAGGCTGGCGACTTGGCTGCGTTCCGCGTCCGAGTTCTCGTGCGATCGGTACTCGACAGCGGTGTCGGCGCGCGGATGGTGACGGGACGGCACGGTCGCCGAAGTCTGATCCTCGTCCCGGGTGAAGGCGAGGAGAACCCCATGCTCCCATCTGCGTCGTGGTTCGCCTCCTTACCGCATTTCACAGGCAAATCAACGGCGACACCAAGAAGGTCTCATTGAAGGTGCAACATCTTCTCGGAGAACCAGGGGACTCGGCGGCTGCGGCATTCCACACGCCCGCCTGAGCAGCGCGACATCACCGTCATGTGCCGCGGGGTCACCACGTGCCGAACGTCGTTCGGCAATTCCGGATCAGGATGGTAGGCCAATTGCGGATCTCACGCCCGGATACCCTCGAATGCCGGCTGCTCGACCTGTGGAGGCGTCATGAGCAAAGACGCAACGGACAACTCCCCTCAGGGGCCGCTGGTAGTCGCCGCCAGCCCCGAGGAGGTGCTCCGGACGATGGATCCCCACCTCCTGACGGCCAGCGAGCGACGACGGGGCGCCGTGCTGCGCCATCCGGCTGACCGCCACTCGCACGCTGCGGCTCACCTATTGGTCCGGTACTGTGCCGCAGCGCTGACCGGTCGGCCGGTGGGGACACTGGCTCTAGTGCAGCGGTGCGCGGACTGCGGATCGACGGATCACGGCAAACCGTCGCTGACCGGCCTGCCGGACCTCCATGTCAGCCTCGCGCACACCCGGGGGGCCGTGGTCGCGGGCGTGGACGGGTACCCGGTCGGCGTCGACGTGGAGGACTCTCGGGTTCACGAGATCGACCCAGCGGTCATGACCTACACACTCACCGCCGCTGAAGTCGGCCGGGTGCAGTCGGCGAGGGACCCGTCGACCGCATTCCTGCGCCTCTGGGTGCGCAAGGAGTGCCTCGTGAAGATCGGGGTCGTCACACTCGACGGGCTGTCTCGGATCGAGATCGACCCCGGTACTGAGCGGGATGTGGGAGCAGGACGAACGGTCGGCAGGTTCGGGTCTCTGCACGTCGCGGACTGGTTCGACGAGGCACTGCAGGTAGTGATCGCGGCGGCGGGTTCCGAACCACCGATCGTGGGCTCGTTCCCTGTCGGGCCGGCCAGCGCGGCAGGGCCCGGTGAGACCCCTCTCCCGACGTGAGGCGCCGAGGAGGCCAACGACGTCCTGCGGTCACCGGACGCTTCAATCCGCCATGACTCTATCCTCCCCGAGGACCGGGATCTCCGGACGCGCTGGGGCGGTTCACACCGCCATGAGTCCTGGTCTGCCTCGCTGAGCTTGGCTTTTACCAATGGGATTGCTGGGTGCTTGACTTCAGGCGACAGCGGTGATGTAGGCAAGTTCCGGGTCGCCGAAGAAGCCGCGGACGATGTGCGGTAGGCGCTGCAGCCGGCGCAGCCGAGCAGTGACGACCGCCTTCATCTGCTCGGGTCCTCTCGGGGCGGCGGGGGCCACCCCGTCGTGCTTGACGTTTTTCCACACCCACTCGTCCGGGTTGAGCTGCGGAGAGTAGGCCGGCAGGCGGTACAGCCGCAGGGCGCCGTGGCTGGAGTCGACGAACTTGGCTACCGCCTTGGACCGGTGCGCCGGATGGTTGTCGACGATGCAGCACACCGGCCCGGCACCGGTGTGCTGGGCGTCGTGCAGCAGGCGTTTGAGGAAGTCGATGAAGCCGGCGGCGGTCAGGGTGCCGGTCAGCACGGAGAACCGCAGCGCGCCCCGCGCGCTGATCGCCGAGATCAGGTTCAGCCCGAACCGGGCGCCGGTGCTGCGCACCGCCGGGGTCCGCCCGACCGGGGCCCAGGTGGTGCCGGCGTGGTAGTCGCTGCGCACGCCGGCCTCGTCGACGAAGAACACTGTGCCGCCGGCGGCCTTGGCCTCGGCGGCGATCTTGGGGTACTCGGTCTCTTTCCACCGGGCCACCGCCGCCGGGTCGGCCTGCTCGGCCCGGTACAGCGGTCGCTGGGCGGAGAAGCCCAGATCGTGCAGGGTGCGTCCGACGCTGGCCACCGTGAGGTCCACGCCGAACCGGGCGGCGATCAGCTGGCGGATGATCTGCCGGGTCCACAGCGCCACGGCGAACCCGTGATCGCGCGGATCGGACTCAGCGATCAGCGCGGCCAGCTCACCCAACTGCCCGCCGGTGAGCTTGCGCGGCCGCCCGGGCACCGGCTTGGCCCGCAGCGCCTCCCGGCCCCCGCGGCGCTCCGTGGCCAGCCAGGTGTAGATCGTCCGCCGGTGCAGGCCGAGTGCTGCCAGCCCCGCGCCGACCTCGGCCGCCGGCACGCCCCGGGCCACCTGCTCGGCCGCTCGCAGCCGCAGCACCTCCAGCGTCTGGTGGTCCAGCTTGCGGCCGTCGTCCTCCCGCATTCCTCAAGCGTCCCCGCGCACGTCAGCCACATCAAGCTACAAACGACCTCCTCAGTAGTACTGCAACGGCACTTGTGCGTGTCGCTGCCGGGATCGGCCGAGGGCTGGTAGCAGCGTCGGCGGATGCGCTGCGATGGCCTGGTGGCCGAGGTGCAGGACTGAACAGTGGGCCTGGAGGGAGTGCACGCCTGGATCGCGGGGGCGTTCGCCCGGGCCTATCTGCGTGGGCTGATCGGCCAGCTGGAGCGCAGGAACGGCTGGACGCTGGCCGAGGCCGCCGGCGAGGTCTCACCGGACGGGATGCAGCGGCTGCTGCGCACCGCGGACTGGAACGCCGACGCGGTCCGGGATGAGCTGCGCGACTACGTGGTCGAGCGGCTCGGCCCGGGTGGGGTGCTCATCGTCGAT
>NZ_DATMVN010000122.1:0-2359 GCF_035563135.1 Streptomyces sp. | reverse complement strand
CCGCACCGGCCAGCACATCGCTCGGATAGTGGACACCGGTGTAGACGCGGGACGCGGCAACGGCCGCCGCGACCGGCGCGACGACCGCGCCCCAGCCCTTGGACTCCAGGGCGACGCCCGTCGCGAAGGCCGCCGCGGACGCCGCGTGCCCCGACGGGAAGGACGTGGTGAACGGCTGGCGCTTCAGCCGCCTCATGACCGGAACCATGTCCAGCAGCGGACGCTCCCTGCGCACCGCCCGCTTGGCCACGGTGTTGATCGCTGCCGAGGCGACGGCCAGCGAGGCGACCCCGCGCAGCGCCGCCCGGCGCGACCGCGCGCTGGAGCCCAGCACCGCCATGCCCGCGGCGGCCCCGACCCACAGCAGCCCGTGGTTGGCGCTGCGGCTCAGCCGGGGCAGGACGGCATCGGCGCCGGGCCAGTGTCTCTCGGCCACGCGCTGGAACACGGCGAGATCCCGCTGGTGGAACCGGGCATGCCAGCGGCCCGGGGAGGGGAAACTGCTCATTGTCGACATGGGACAGCGAATACCCTGCGACCGGGCGGTGAACCAGGAGGCGCGCGCGGCGGGCTCCGTGGAATCCCGGCCGAAACGTGCGGAATGCGCGGAAGCGGCCCCGCCCCGCCCGTTCCGCCGGGCCGAAGACGTTGCCCGGACGACTTTCCTGCGACTAGCCTGCGTTCGTGATTCCGGTCATTGACCGGTGTGCCGAACAGATTGGCGGACGATCATGGGGCGACTCGTCCCTGCGGTGACCAGGGCGCTGGATGTGCTCGAACTCTTCCTCCAGGGAGAGGGAACGCTTTCCGCCCCCGAGGTCACGCGCAAGCTCCAACTGCCGCGGACCACCGTCCACGAACTGCTCACCACGCTCGCCGCGAGGTCCTACCTGGTCACGGTCCCGGAGCAGCCGGGCCGCTACCGGCTGGGGGTGCGCACCTACCAGCTCGGCAGCCGCTACGCCGAGCAGCTCGACCTCGCGGCCGAGGGCCAGCAGGTGGCCCGTGAGGTCGCCGAGACCTGCGGCGAGACGGTCCACGTCGCGATCCTCGAGGGCACCGAGGTCATCTACATCGCCAAGGTGGACTCCACGCACGCCGTCCGCATGGTCTCCGCGGCCGGCCGCAAACTGCCCGCACACTGCACCTCCGTCGGCAAGCTGCTGCTCGCCGCGCTCCCGGAGGCGGAGCTCGACGCCCGCCTCGACGGGCGCGAGCTCATCGCCATGACCGACAACAGCCTCACCGACGCGACGGAGCTGCGGGCCGCGCTCGCCGTCGTCCGCAAGCGGGGGGTAGCGGTGGAGCACCGGGAGTCGAACCCGGACGTGAGCTGTGTGGCCGCACCCGTACGGGACCGGTCCGGACGGGTCGTCGCCGCGCTGTCCATCTCCGTGCCGATGATCCGCTGGAGCGAGGAGCGCGAGGCGGAACTCGCGCAGCTCGCGGCGGGCGGCGCCGACGCGCTGTCCGGCCGGCTCGGGCACCACCGGCCGCAGATATGAGGCCGGTCCTGGAGGTGGCCGTGCGGGAGCAGGCCGAACTGGGCGAAGGCCCCACCTGGGACCCGGCCGCGGGGCGGCTGATCTGGGTCGACATCCTCTCGTCCCGCATCCACACCTACGACCCGTCGAACGGCCGTCGTACGGTCATGGCCACCGGCCAGCACGTCGGAGCGGCGAAGCCGCGGGCGGGCGGCGGCCTCGTGGCCGTCCTGCGGGACGGGACGGGCCTGTACGACGCCGACGGCACCTTCTCCTGGCTGGTCCACGACCCCGTCCCGGGGCGGCGGGGCAACGACGCGGCCGTGGCACCGGACGGCGCCCTCTGGGCGGGCACCATGCGCTACGACGAGGCGGAGGCGGGCGGCTCCCTCTCCCGGATCGCCCCGGACGGCACGGTGAGCCGCCTCCTGGACACGGTGACCGTCAGCAACGGCACCGGATGGAGCCCGGACGGCCGGTTCATGTACTACACCGACACCCCCACACGGCGCATCGACGTCTTCGACGTGGACGGGGAGCGCGTGCTGAACAGACGCCCCTTCGCCACCGTCGAGCAGGGCGCCGGGTGGCCCGACGGGCTGACGGTGGACGCCGAGGGCTGTGTGTGGACCGCCCTCTGGGACGGCGCGGCGATCCGGCGCCACACCCCCGACGGCCGGCTGGACCGGATCGTGGAGCTGCCGGTCCGGCGGCCCACGGCGTGCGCGTTCGGCGGGCCCGGCCTGCGCGACCTGTACGTGTCCACCGCCCGGACGGGCCTGGACGCGCCCCACCCGCTGTCGGGCTCCCTGCTCGTGCTGCCGGACGTGGGGCAGGGGCTGCCGGGGACGCCGTTCGCCGGGTGAGCGGGCAGG
>NZ_DATMVN010000121.1:0-14929 GCF_035563135.1 Streptomyces sp. | reverse complement strand
CGGACCCGTCGCCTGCCGGCCTTCGCGAAGGCACTGCGCGGGGAGCCGGCCTCCTTCCGGGACGGACGCGGCCGCGAGCTGCCGGAGCCGGGCGAACCGGCCCCGCCCGCTCTCCGGCGGCGACAGCAGCCGCCTACGGGCCACCGCACCGGCGCGGCAGTCCCCGCATCCCGGCGCCGGCGAGGACCGTACCGGGCGGCCCGGGAAAGGGCTCAGGCGGGATCGGCAGCCATGCTCCGTATCAGGCTCTTGGGCCGGAGGTCGGTCCAGTTCCGCTCGACGTATTCGATGCAGGCCTGACGGGTGTCCTCCGGATGCGCCACGGTCCAGCCGGCAGGCACCTCGGCGAAGGCGGGCCAGAGCGAATGCTGTCCCTCGTCATTGACGAGCACCAAGTAGGTGCCGTTCTCGTCCTCGAAGGGGTTGGTCACCGAGACTCCTATAACTTAGGCAAGGCTACCTTCACTTGACCATTACCACCTTACCCATGTCACCGTCGGCCGGCGCACCGTATGACACAACGCGCGGATCCAGTGGGCGGACTGACCTACCCACTGGCGGATCAGGAGACGGAATGAGCGGTACCGGCGCTGCGGCGCAGCCTCCCAGGAGACGGCGGGGGAACGCGCGCGAGCGTCTGCTTGCCGCCGCAGCTCGCCGCTTCTACGCGGACGGTGTGTCGGCGACAGGGATCGACACCATCACCGCCGAGGCCGGCGTGGCCAGGATGAGCCTGTACAACAACTTCTCGTCCGAGGCCACCCGGTGAGGGCCCGTCCGGACGCCCGGCATGAGAAGGGGCCGGCCATGTACCGGCGCCGGCTGGAAGAAGCCGGAGGCGGGCGGGGCGGCGTGCTCGCCGTCTTCGACGCGTACGCCGACCACGCCGCGTGCGCCTGTGCGCACGCTTTCCGGGGGTGCGGTCTGCTGAACGCCGCTGCCGACCTGCCGGCCGGGGACGAGGGGCGGGCCGTCGTACGGCGGCACAAGACCGCCTGGCGCGCCGTTGGATGCTCGGCGCCGCCCTCGGCCTGTCCGGGACGGTGCTGCTGTGTGTGGCCGGGGTGGCCGGGGAGCACTCCGGTCCCGGGGCCCGGTCCACGGGGACGACCGTGCTCGGCGTGGGACTGGGCCTGGTCGCCGGCCTCACCTACGCCGTGTACTCCTGGGCCGCTCACCGCTTGATCAGCCGTCATGTCACCCCCGGTGCGGCCATGGGCGCCGTCTTCGGGCTCGGCGGACTGCTGCTCCTGCCCGTGTTGCCGGCCACCGGTGCCCCGCTCGTCAGCTCCTGGTCCGACGCGGCGGTCGGCGCCTATATGGCCCTGGTGCCCATGTTCATGGGCTGTGTCCTGTTCGGACGGGGCCTGGCGCACGTCCCCGCGAGCACCGCGACGACACTTTCGCTGCTGGAACCCGTGATCGCGGCCGTACCGGCGGTGCTGGTGGTCGGGGAACGCCTGCCCTGTCCGGGATGGACCGGAGTCGCTCCGGTCGTCGGCTGCCTCGCCGTGCTCACCGGGCCCGTCCGCAGGGTGGCGGAGCCGCGAGGGGCCACCACACGGCGCCGGTCCGGGGCCGGGGGACGCCCCGTGCGCGACCGGTGACCGTCACGGGTGCTGCGATGACGCGGCTCACCACGGCGAAGTCGTCCGGGGCTGGTCCTCCTCGTCCTACGCGACGGCGGTCCCGGCCTCCCCCGCGCGAAGGACAGCGGAACAGCGGCCCGAGGATGCCTCCCTCGGCCGTATGCGGGCCGGTACGGCGGCGGCCGTGTCTGTGCGCGGCCGTCTCCGCTCCAGCTGCGGTGTCCCTCCCACTGACTAGCCCGGGGCTCTCGTGTCGCCCTCAGGTACGACCCACGACCGACACGGAGAGGGATTCGTGGAACCCCTGCCCGCTCATACCGTCTTGATCAGGGACGGCGGCCGACAACCGTCGGACAACGGTGGCGAAGACAGGCGGAACAGTGAGCAGGTGGCACGGGTGACTCAGCAGAATCGGCCGGACGGCAAGGCGTTCGCTCCCGAGTACCAGGGAGCGCTCGGCTCCTTGTCGGTGAACTCCTCCCTCACCGAGGTACTGGCGAAGGGCATCGAGGAACTGCGGGCGGCGGCACGCGCCGGGGAGCAGCGGGAGATGGCGCGCTGCGGGCTCGCTGTCGCCGAGGCGTACCGGCGACTGGGGCTTGTGGCGGACGCCGACGCGGCGTGGAAGGCGAGTTACCGTGCGGCGCGCTCGGCAAAGGACGTAGGGGCGATGGCCTGGGCCTTGTGGAGCGGTGGCACGCTCGCCCGCCAGCGGGGTTCACTGGCGCTGGCCTACCGGCTGCTCGGGCTCGCGGCCGAGATGGGGGAACGAGGGGGCGACGTGGTCGTACGCGGCTACTCGCTCGCCGGTCTCGCGGAGACCGGGCGCATCCAGGGCGACTACGAGGCCGTCGGCGAGCTGCACGAACAACTGCTCGCGGAGGCCCGCAGGCGCGGGGAGGCCAGGCACACCGTATGGGCGCTGGAAGGCATTGCCCAGATGCACCGGAACACCGGGTCGTACGACAAGGCACTCGTCCTGTTCGAGGAGGCGGCCGAAACCGCGGGCCGAGCCGACGACTGGCGCGGGCGTGCCTGGGCGCTGCGCGGCATAGCCGATGTGCTCTCCGTACGCGACGGTGACGTGGAGCGCGCGCTGGCGCTGCTCACCGAGGCCGAATCCGTGTGCCGTGACATGAAGTTGTCCAGTGCGCTGGCCTACAACCACAAGATGCGGGGCAATGTGCACTACCGGGCCGGACAGTACTCGCAGGCCCGTGACACCTATGCGCGGGCACTCGCGGAATTCGAGGAGATGAACGAGCCGCGGGGGGCCGCTCTGTCCCGGCTGGGGCTCGCCAAGTCGCTGGCGCGGCTCGGGCGGAACCCGGCGGAGACAGTCGTGGAACTGGCCGGCCTCCGCCGGGCTCTGGACCGGATCGGTCTGAGGCACGCCCGGGACATGGTCGACAAGGCGGCGCTGGAGCTGGGGGTGGGGCCCCTGCCCGAGACCGGCCACCTCATGGAGGAGGCGGTGACGCGATGACCTCCTCCGCGGCCGTTTCCGCCGGCACCGTACACACCGCCGCACTCGCAGCTCCCGTTCGGGACGCCGTGCCGGCCGGGGAAGGCACGCTCCCGGGCTCCGGTCTCCCGGAGGCCGCGGTCACCGCTCCCCGCATACTCGCGCGCTGCCGCGACCTGGTGCGTCCTTCCTTGGTGGCCGCCATAGGGCGGCTCCATCCCTGGCCGGGCGAGATGGCCGCGTTCTCACTCGGCTGGTGCGAAGTCGGCGGCACACCCGCTGACGGGTCCTTCGAGGGCAAGGGCGTGCGTCAGGCCCTCGCCGTACTGTGTGCCGAGGCCGTGGAGGCGCCCGGGGAGAGCGCCGTGGCGGGCGCCGTGGCGGTCGAGCTGATCCACACCTTCTCCCTGCTGCACGACGACATCATGGACGGGGACGGGACCCGGCGGCAGCGGGAGACCGTGTGGAAGGCGTACGGCACCGGGCCCGCAGTCCTCGCAGGCGACGCGCTCTTCGCCCTCGCGGTACAGACACTCGCCGAGACGCCGGGACCGCACACGGCTGCGGCGGTGGGGCGCCTTTCCGAGACGCTGAGCGGCCTCGTGCGCGGCCAGGCGGAGGACCTGCTCTTCGCGGCCCGCCCCTGGACGGGACCCGGAGCCGTCCGGCCGGAGGAGTACCGTGACATGGCGGAGCTCAAGACCGGCACCCTGCTGGGCTGCGCCGCAGCGCTGGGCGCCCTCCTGGGAGGAGCACCCGCCGACACCGTCGCCGCACTGGACCGTGCCGGGCGTCATCTCGGAGTGGCCTTCCAGGCCGTCGACGACCTGCTCGGCATCTGGGGCGATCCGGCGGTGACGGGCAAACCCGTGCACAGCGATCTGCGGCAGCAGAAGAAGACCTACCCCGTGCTGGCCGCCCTCGACGGAGAGGGCCCTCACGCCAGGGAACTCGCCGCTCTTCTGAACTCCCCGCTCGCTCTCGACGACACCGGTGCCCTCCACGCAGCCGCACTCGTGGAAGCGTGCGGCGGCCGCACCGCCACCCTGGACGAAGCGGGCCGCCACCTCGATGCCGCCCGCGTCTGCCTGCGGAGCGTGCCCCTCGCCCCACGGGCGGCACGCCAGATCGAGGAGCTGCTCGCGTTCCTGCTGCACCGCAGGATGTGAACACCGCGGCCGCCGTTCCGGCCGGCTGCGCCTCCGGGTCCTCCGGCCGGTCACGGCGCCGCCGCAACCGCAGCAACCCCGCGGCCAAGCCCGCCACCCCCGGCATCGCCACCTCGGCAGCCCCCTTCGACACCGCCGGCCCCAGACCCCGGGATCCTGTCCAGCCCAGCCACAGCAGCCCCGCCACTCCACGCGGCCTCGGCCGCACCCGGTGCGCGGTGAGCGACGGCGCGTATGCCGGCGAGCTGTCCGCTCACCCGCTCAAGGGCCCGTACGGCGAAGACAGTTCGTCCCGCTCCCCCGCCGTGGCGGGCAGGGCCCGCGAACCGGCCGCGGAGGCGGACGATCTGTCCCGCAGGATGCCGCCCGGGGCCGGTGCGAGCACTCCGGGAGCCCTTCGCACCAGCCCTGGACCGCGGCTTCGAGTGGGCGGAGGCTCACCGAGGAGTGAGCCCCGTCCGGTCAGCCCGGTTCCCTCATCCCGTCGATGATGCGGGTCCAGTTGTCGCTGCCGTGCCCGTCCCTGATCGCACGCCGGTAATGGGCCTGCACGGCCAGGGGGAGCGCGAGGTCCAGGCCGAGTGACGTGCTGGTCTCGACGATGTGGTCGGACGTCGCGCCCATCATGGTGACCGTACTGAGGTCGCCGGGGTGTTCTCCGGCATCCAGCGCGGTGCCGGGGTTCTCCTCACCGGCCCTCGTGATGGCGCCGATCGAGTCCACGAACGAGAGCAGCTCCGGCAGGGCTTCCTCGGCCTGCATTCCTGCTGCGCCCAGCATCGCAGTGGCGTGCATCAGCCCGGACAGGGTGGTGAGGAACACCGCGAGCTGGGCTTGGTACATCATCTGGGCGAGACCCGGATCTTCGCCCAGGTATTTCGGCCTACCGAGCAGTGACAGCACCGCCAGGTGGCTCTCCCACACCTCCTTGCGGCCGCTGCAGTAGACGTAGGCGGCCTCCGTGCCGACCATCGGCGCCGGGACCATGACGCCACCGGTGAGGAAGGCGGCGCCATGACCGGCTGCCCACGTCGCTGCTTCGCGTGTGCGTTCGGGAGTGTCGGAGCTCAGGTTCACCAGCGTCCGGCCGGCGAGTGATCCGGCAGCGCCATCGAGGACGTCGTACATCGCCTGGTAGTCGGTAAGGCTGAGGATCACCAGGTCACCCGCCCCGACCGCCTCGGTGGGTGTCGCCGCGAGCACTGCTCCTTCGGCGACCGAACTGTCGGCCCGGCGAGCGGTGCGGTTCCAGACGGTGACCGGGTGGCCGGCCGCGAGGAGGATACGGGTCATCGCCTGGCCCATCGGACCGAGACCGATCACGGTGACATGCTGTGCGCTGCGCTTCTCGTGTTCGTTCACCCCTCCATGGTCGAAGAGCGCCGCTATTCTCGGAAGTACCCACTATTTACTTCGGTACTTACCTTTCGGTTAGGGGAATCCGTGATGGCCAAGGCACCGAGACGCGGGCCTTACATCTGCGGCATCGACGCGGCGTTCGACGTGCTGAGCGGCAAGTGGAAGGGACTGATCCTCTGGGAGCTCGACGCCCATCGCGTACGCCGCTTCGCCGAACTCCGGCGTGGTCTGCCCGGAGTGAGCGAAAAAATGCTGACCCAGCACCTGCGCGAGATGGAGGAGGACGGTCTCGTGCACCGGAAGGTCCATGCCGAGGTGCCGCCGCGGGTGGAGTACTCGCTGACAGAGCACGGGCGTACGCTCAATCAGGCGCTCGGGCCGCTCGGTGACTGGGGGGACGAGCGGATGCGGCGCGAAGGCGCCGAAGTCCTCGACGTGGCCGGGAGCGCGCGCGGCTGAAGCTTTCCTGTCGTTGCGGGCTGCCTCCGCATGGCGTCCGGGGCGCCCGGGCGGGCGTCCCGCTCCGGACGGAGCCGTCGGGGCCGCCGGGAGGGCGGGGTCCGCGCGCCGTCTATCCCAGGAGAGCGGCGATGACGATCAGGACCGGTATGGAGAGGATCGTGGACAGCAGTATCGATTCTCGGGCGAGTTGTTCCGCCACACGGTATTTCGAGGCATAGGTGTAGAGGTTCTGGGCGGCCGGCAGGGCCGAGGTCACGACGACGTCGAGGAGAGCCGCGCCGTGCAGGTGGAAGACGCCCACGCCCACCCCCCAGGCGATGAAGGGCTGGACGGCCGTCTTGAGGGCGGCGGACAGGGCGATCGCGGGGCGGTTGTCCCCGCGGGCGGGCATGCCACTGCCGCGCAGGGAGATTCCGAAGGCCAGCAGAACCGCAGGGACGGACATGTTGCCGATGAGCGTGAGGGGTTCGAGGACCGGTGAGGGGATGGTCCATCCGGTGGCGGCCGCAGTGACACCTGCCGATGAGCCGACAGCCATCGGGTTGCGGAGCGGAGTGGTGAGGCGCTGCCAAAGGGGCCGGGACTCGCCGGGGCGGCTCAGGTCGAGGATGGTGAGGGCCAGCGGCGTGACGACGATCTGCTGGAAGAGCAGCACGGGGGCGACGAGCGAGGCGTCTCCCAGTACGTAGACGGCGATCGGGATTCCGAGGTTGCCGGCATTGACGTAACTGGAGCACAGGGCGCCGATGGTGAGCTGTCCGGCGTCCCAGCCTCGCAGGAGTCCTACGGTGACGAAGAGCGCCGCTGCGGCGGCCGTCGCGGTCGCGGTGACGAGGAGCCGTTGGGAGAAGATGACCGACAGGTCCGCGCTCGCCAGCGTGGTGAAGAGCAGTGCGGGGGTTGCCACATTGAAGGCGAGCCTGGTCAGGACCGCCCGGCCGTCGTCTCCCAGATGTCCGCGGTATCCGAGGACGTAACCGACGCCTATGACGACGGCGATCACCGCGAACCCGGTGAGGACTCCCTGCATGCACTTCCTTGCCGATGAATCGCGAGCGGTGGCCAGCAGGGCGCGAAGACGGTCCTGTGCCGGTGGCCCGGGCCGGCGCCGCCCCGTTGCGGGAACCACGGAGGACCCGGACCTTCGGCCGCGCCGGAGGAATCGGGGGTGTGGACTCCCCCGCTCTCCCTGCGAATCCACTCGATGACGCGCTGACCAGGACTTAGCCTACGGTCACCACGGAGTTGCGTTTCCGTCGGCCCGGTCATGGCGGAGCGGCCGATGCCGAGCGCGGTCGAGGACGGGGCGCCCCTCGGTACCGACCCGGTCGTCCGCCCGGGGCGACGGGCGCCCCGGATCCGGCCCGCAGCCGGGGCTCCGGAGCCGATGCTGCCGGGGCCGCTCCGGGGGCGGGACGGTCACGCGGGCCCGAGCGGACGTCGGTTCGGCCGGCGGGCACAGGACGACCGGCCAGGCGTCCGGATGGGCCCGGACCCACGACGGCCCGCCCAGGCCTTACCGGAGCAGCCGGCCGGGAAGGGCAGGAAGCGGTGGTCCTTCACGTCCGCGTTCCCACGCCTTCCCACAGTCAGAGGCGTACGTCGCGAAGGCCGGCCGGGCCGGGATCGCGCTCACGCGGGCCGAGGCCGGTCACGAGCCGCAGCAGCCGCCCGCCGACACCTCTTCGGCAGCCGTGCCGGATGTGGCGGGGGCGCTGAGCCGGACGAGTTGCGGCGGCGTGGGCGCACAGCAACCGCCATCGGCCTGCTGAGCCTCGGAGGCACCTGGGGCGCTTGAGGCGTGTGGGGTGTGTGGTGCCTGAGGTATCTGAGGTGTACGAGAGCGGGGCGGTGCTCGGCCGGGTCGCCCCGAGCCGGGTCCCGGACCGGTGTGCGTACGCGGGCGCGGTCGGGCACTCCGTCCAGGTCCACCCTGCTGCGCGCGGTCGCGGCGTCGCGTCCGCGTTGCTGAAGGCACTGGTCGGCTCCACCGAGGCGGCCGGGATCTGGACCGTCCAGTCCGGCACCTTCCCCGGGAACACGGCGAGTCCGGCACTCCACGAGCGCGCCGGGTCATCGGCATCCGGGAGCGAGTCGCGCGCCGTCACGGAGTCCGGCGTGACGTCGTGCTCGCCGAGCGCCGCAGCCACGTCATCACCTGATCCGCCCGCAGGGCCTCCCCTGCCACCGCCCGGGACGGGCCGTCTGCCGCTCGGGCGCCGCAGCCCCGGCATGGCGGTCCTGGCGCGGGAGAACCGCGCGGGCAGCCCCTTCGCCTGCTCCGCCGCTCGGTGACGGCCGGCATCGTCGACGCGGCCCTTCCCGTAGCCGACGAAGGTGGCCCCGCCATGTGGCCGGTGACCGGCACGTGCCTCAGGGACTGTCACGGCATGAACTGAGCGGACAGCCGGGCAGCGGGCCGCCCCCGGCCGGGGAGGAACAGGACACGGGGAACCCCGCGTCCACCATGGCCCGTCCGGCGCGCCGCCGGGGCGGTGGGGTCCCCGCCCTGGCGGCGCGGGCGGGAGCCGACGGCGAGCCCTGCCCGGCCGCCGCCGGCCGCCGCCTGGTCCATGTGCCGTGTCACGGAGCCGTCGTCAGGGAGGGGGTGGCGAACTTCTTGCGCCAGGCGAGCGCGACATGGACCAGGCCGATCAGCACCGGGACTTCGATGAGCGGGCCGACGACACCTGACAGGGCCTGGCCCGAGGTGACACCGAAGGTGGCGATGGCGACCGCGATGGCCAGTTCGAAGTTGTTGCCCGCCGCGGTGAACGCGAGGGTCGTCGTGCGCTCGTAGGTCAGGCCCAGGCCCTTGCCGAGGAGGAAGGTGCCGAAGAACATCACGGCGAAGTAGACCAGGAGCGGCAGCGCGATCCGGGCGACGTCCAGCGGCTGCGAGGTGATGGTCCTCCCCTGCAGGGCGAAGAGGATGACGATCGTGAACAGCAGCCCGTACAGCGCCCATGGGCCGATCTTCGGCAGGAAGCGCCGCTCGTAGCCGTCGCGGCCCATCTTCCTCTCGCCGATGCGGCGGGTCAGGAAGCCGGCCAGCAGCGGGACGCCGAGGAAGACGGCCACGTTCAGTGCGATCTCCCCCGTCGAGATGTCCAGGTGTTCGCCGCCTCCGAGCCCCAGCCAGCCGGGCAGCAGATCGAGGTAGAGCCAGCCCAGCAGGCCGAAAGCGATGACCTGGAAGACGCTGTTGAGGGCCACCAGAACAGCTGCGGCCTCACGGTCGCCGCACGCCAGGTCGTTCCAGATGATCACCATGGCGATGCAGCGTGCCAGGCCCACGATGATCAACCCGGTGCGGTACTCGGGCAGGTCCGGCAGGAAGATCCACGCCAGCGCGAACATGACGGCAGGGCCGAGGACCCAGTTGACGACCAGGGAGGAGACCATCAGCCGACGGTCCCCGGTGACGGCGTCCAGCCTGTCGTAGCGGACCTTCGCCAGTACCGGATACATCATGATCAGCAGGCCGAGGGCGATCGGCAGGGAGATCCCGCCGATCTCCACCTTCGCCAGAGCGTCGTTCATGCCTGGGACCAGACGGCCGAGTCCGAGGCCGACGGCCATGGCGATGAGGATCCACACGGCCAGGTAGCGGTCGAGGGTGGAGAGCTTCTTGACGACCGGGTCGTCCCCGGCGGGGCCGGTGGCGTGGGCGGCGGCAGGAGGCTCGGTGGAGGTCACGGGCAGGCCCTCTTGTTCTCGGCGGCGGTGAGGGCGGAGGCCGCCAGCTCGGCGAACTGTCCGGACAGACCGGCCAGGACCTCGGGCTTGAGCTTGTAGTAGGTGAAGCGGCCGCAGGGCTCGGTCTCCACCAGCCCGGCCTCACGCAGCACCTTCAGGTGGTTGGACAAGTTGGTCTGCTTGGCTCCGGTCTCCTCGACCAGGTGCGTCGTGCAGAGCGTCTCGCGCGCCAGCAGGGTCACGATCTGCAGGCGGAGCGGATCGCCCAGCACCCGGATCACGTCAGGATCGACTGAAGTCAGCATGCGCTGATATTTTCACATCACCACCCGCTGATCCCAGCGGGGCTGGAGTCATCGGCGGCCGGGTTCCGCCATGCGACGAGAAAGAATGATCACCGTGGCCGACAAGCCGTCCGTCCTCTTCGTCTGCGTACACAACGCCGGCCGCTCCCAGATGGCCGCCGCGTGGCTGAACCACCTGGCCGGAGACCGCGTCGAGGTCCGCTCCGCCGGATCCGCCCCGGGCGGTGCCGTCAACCCGGCCGCAGTCGCGGCCATGGCCGAGGTCGGTATCGACATCTCCGAGGAGACGCCGAAGATGCTCACCGCCGACGCGGTCCGCGAGTCGGACGTCTGCATCACCATGGGCTGCGGCGACACCTGCCCCGTCTTTCCCGGCAAGCGCTACCTGGACTGGAAGCTCGACGACCCGGCCGGCCAGGGCACCGAGGCGGTCCGCCCGATCCGCGACGAGATCAGAACGCTCGTCGAGGGCCTGATCGCCGAGATCACCGCGGGGACGACGGCATGAGCGACACGGTTCGCGCTCGCCGGTGACGCCACCCACGTCGCGCCCGTCCGGCAGGCGAGCGCCGGCCGCCCGTTCATCCAGCCGCCCGCCTCCGCCTGCGGACGGACCCGGCCGCGGCTCAGGTCTTCGTCCGGCGTCCGGACAGAGGGCCGTGCCAGTCCAGGCACAGGACCGTGGCGTCGTCCTTCGGCGGGCAGCCGTCGTAAGCGTCGGCGACCGCGGTGACCAGGGTGCGCACGACCTCGCGCGGGTGCCCGGCGGCGGTGGCACCGATCAGGCCCGGCAGGTCGACCGTCTCCGCCTCGCGTTCCTGCATGCCGTCGGTGTAGAGCACGAGGCGGTCACCGGGCCGCAGATCGACGTTCTGCACCTGGTACGGGCCCTGCATCGGCACGCCGAACGGCATGTTCACCGCCAGCGGCACCTCGCCGACCTCGCCGTCACGCAGCCGGAGCGGCCAGGGATGGCCGGCGTTCACGAGCTGGGCCCTGGTCCCGTCCAGGGCGATGCGCAGCAGCTGGCCCGTGGCGAAGGTCCGTCGGCCATGGCTGAGGAGTGCGTGGTGGACCTGGGCGGCTTGGCCGAGGAGGTCCGCCCCGGCTCGGCGAGCGCCGCGGGAAGCGTTGACCAGGAGGGTGGCCATGAGCGAGGCATCGACATCGTGGCCCATGGCGTCGGTGACGGACAGGTGCAGGGTGTCGCTGTCGAGGCTGTAGTCATAGGTGTCACCGGCGATGTCGGACGCCGGGACCAGGGCGCCGGCAAGGGCGAATGCCGCGGATTCGCAGGAGGAGGCCGAGGGCAGGAGCTGGCGCTGGATCTCCGCGGCCAGGCTGACCGACGTGGTGCGGTTGCCCCAGTGGTAGAAGTCGGTGAAGCGGCGGTCGGTGACGATGATGTACGCCAGCGCGTGCGCAGTCTCCTCGACCTGCTCCAGAACGTCCCGTGTGACGTCGGTGAGGAACAGCTCCAGGACACCGATGGCGTCGCCGCGGTTGGTGACCGGGGCGAGCACCCGCCACCCCCGTCCCTCCTCCGGCGTCTCCACCAGCTTCTGGGTGCGCAGGACCTCGTCGTATCCGCTGCTGTCGCCGAGGGGCACCCGCTCGGCTCGGTGCTCGTGCGCCGTGCCCGCCGTGTCGCTCACCCGCAGCAGGCGTCGGCCGACGACGTCGACGAACAGGAACGACACGTATCGCGCGCCGAACCTGTCGCGCAGGTTGCACGCCACGGCATCGAGGGAGTCCATCGGCGCGGCGTTCTCCGCCGCTGCCAGCACCTCAGCCAGTCCGATTCGGTCACGCGCCACGACAGCCTCCCAGGGTCGCGGGCTCTTCTCCCGCGCTCAGACACTACGCGCCTCGGCCGGGAGGCCTTGTCCGGCCGCAGGAGCACATGCCCGAGCACACAGGGCGGCTTCTCCGCCCGACCGTGGAGACCGCACGAAATGAGCGGTGACAATTCGAGGAGCGGCAAAGGCCGCGGTCACGCCCAGGTCGCGGCGGTCTTCGCCGTCCCGGGCCGGAATCGTGCGGATCGGTGATGCCGACGTGGCCACCACGCCGGGCCTGCGGGCTGCGGGACCGGTCACCGACGGCGCGCAGACCCCGGGCCGGGACCGCTCCCCGAAGAAGGCCGCCGAACGGGCCGGAGCGGTGATCCTGATCGACGACGCCCCCGTCCCCACCCGGCGCCGTGCGGGAAGGGCCGCCGCCGGGTGCCGCTCCGGCAGACACCGCAGCCACGGCCTGCACTTCCTCGCCCTCCCCGACGGGAAAGGCCGTCCGATCCGGACGACTGCGGTCCAGCCCGGCCGTACTCGCGGCATCCCGGCCGAACCGGCCCCGAGTGACATATTCCGCACCCTCGTTCTGTTCACGAAGGCCGAACCGACGAGTCGACTTGATCACAAGAACGTGACAGAAACAGCACGTGGAGCCCAACTGCCTTCACCGTGCCTTCACTTACTGTCATGATGCTCCGGCTGAGAACAGAACCAGCAGATGGAGCACCTCACATGGCTGACACCCAGCCCACCACCACGTCCAGCACAGGCGCCCTGAGCCCGGCCGGAGACACACTGGCACCCCGTGTGCCCGGCACACTCCAGTTGTCCGGCGCCGCCATGAAGCGTCGCGGACCTGTCGCCGTGTGGCTCGGCCTGACACTCATCACCCTCGGTATCTACCAGCTGGTCTGGTACTACAAGATTCACAACGAGCTTCAGGAGTTCGACCGGCGTCAGGCCCTGAAGCCGGCGGGCAGCCTGCTGGTCCTGCTCTTCCTGGGCTGGACGGTGATCGCTCCGCTGATCTCCTTCCGCAACACCGGCAGGGCCATCGCGAGTGCCCAGCGCGCCGCCGGCCTGCCGGTGACGTGCAGCCCCGCCGCGAGCATGTGGCTGATGTTCGTCTTCGGCCTGAACGTCTGGTACATGCAGCGTCAGCTCAATCTGGTCGTCGAGGCCTACCCCGGTGCCACACCGGGCACCGCGGTATCCCTGGCGGCCTGAATTCGCCGACCGGACCGCTGATTCCGCGCAGGCACCCCACCGCTTCGAGAAGCGGTGGGGTGCCTGCCGTGCCTGATGGGCCGTGGCCGCCGTGCGCCCGCCGTGCGGCCCCGGAGCGGGCAGCGGACATCCGCCTGCTCCCACCGGTCCCGGCGCCCGGGGTTCCGCGGGGAGAGGCGCAACGGCACGGCCCACGCCGACAGTGCCGGTGGCCGGCCTCAGGCCGGCTTGCGCCACACGGAGATGTGCTTCGCGGAGTCCTGGGTGAACGGTGCCCCGTCCCAGTCCGCGACGCGACGCTCCAGTTGGAGCCCGGCGATCCGCGCCATCAGGTCGAGCTCTGCCGGCCAGGCGTACCGGTGTCGGGAGCTGTTGCGACGATAACGGCCGTCGTCTCCATCAAGGGTGAAGTGATGCGAGACGAGAATCTGCTCGACCACGTCGAAGGTGTCGAAGCCGAGATGCCGCTGGGAGACGTCGAACGGCACCGCGACCTGACCGGGCGGCAGGAACCGCAGCGGCGGTACACCCAGCTCGATGACGAATCGGCCGCCTGGCTCCAGGTGGCGGGCGGCGTTGCGGAAGCACTCGACCTGCTCGTCCTGCGTGAGCAGGTTCGTGATGGTGTTGTAGACGAGATACACCAAGGAGAACGCACCGGGGACGGCAGTGGTGGCCATGTCCCCGATGGATACCGGGAGCAGGCTTTCCTGGATCTTGCGCCGCAGCACCGCTGCCATGTGCTCGGACAGTTCGATGCCCACCACCGGCACGCCGCGTTCCCGGAGCGGAACACCCACGCGTCCGGTCCCGATGGCGAACTCCAGTGCCCGGCCCTCTCCGGCGAGCTCTGCCAGGAAGGCGAGAGCCGGTTCGAGAGCGGCAGCCGAGGACGTTTCGGCCTCCTCGTCGTCGTAGCGTTCGGCGGTCGCACGGGTCCACAGTTCACTGCTCGTCACGATCGATCACTTTGCCGGGCGCCCAGGTGTGCTGTCGATTCATTTACCTTCCGCCGCCTCCTGGCCGCACGGTCCGGGGCAAGCTCTCCGGGGCGGACTCCGGCTCGCACGGCTGTGTTGGTGAGCAGGCCGGTTCAGCCGGCTGCGCCGGCCGGTGCGCTGACTCCTGTCCCCGCTCTTTCGCAGGCCCTTCCGACGGCGCGTGCGCGGACACCCGCCGGGGCTTACCCGGCGTCGCGCCGTCGGCGCGCGCGCTCGAACTCAGCGGCGTCCGACATCCAGGAACCGTGCTGTTCGAGTGCGGTACAGCCGCCGCGGACGAAGGCGCTCACCGGGTTCCGGTATCCGCCGATCCCGTCGACCAGGCTGTACTCGACCCGGTACTCCGGATCCGCCCCGCCTTCACCCTCGTGCACCGTCGTGATCCGGGCGATGGAGTCCGCGTAGAAGTGGAGCTGGATCCCCTCGCCCCTCTTCTCGGCCTCGGTGGTGAACACTTCGTTGCCCGCGGCAGAGCGGTCGCCGACGAACTCCCAGAACTCCGCGGTGGCAGTGCGGGGGCTGTCCGGGAGCCACTTCTTCTCGACGCCCTTGTCGTCGGTGAACGACAGGAGCATCCTCCTCGCGCTCTCACCGAAGTCGGCGCAGCCGCCGGCAGCCCCCTCGTCATCCTCCGTGGGCGTGCTCCTGGAGCGGTCTGCGGCCTCCGAGCACATCAGGGAACTCACGGTACGCACCGCTTCATCGGCGAGCTCAGGGTGTGCACGGCGCACGGCCGTGTCCACCGTCGTCGCCATCCGGTCCCAGTCGCGTCTGTCCGTGGCGCGCTTCCCCCGTCGCGGATCGCGGCCGACCAGGTCCCGCCGCGAGGGGACGGCCACGCCCGGCCCCGGCCGGCGCGG
>NZ_DATMVN010000120.1:0-5816 GCF_035563135.1 Streptomyces sp. | reverse complement strand
CCGCAGCCGCCGCCAGGTCCCGCTTGATGCCGGTGAGCAGCGCTGCGGCCTGTTCCCGGGCCGCCGGGAGCCCGGCGGCGCCGGGGACCGGGACCACGACCTCCAGGTAGCACTTGAGCTTCGGCTCCGTGCCGCTCGGGCGGACGATGACCCGGGCGCCCGTCAGGTGGTAGCGCAGGCCGTCGGTGGGCGGCAGCGCGTCCGTGCCCTGCGAGAGGTCCTCCGCCGAGACGACGGGAAGGCCCGCCAGGGCGGTCGGGGGGGTCTCGCGCAGGCGCCGCATCGCGTCCGCGATGACCGTCAGGTCCTCGACCCGGACCGACAGCTGGTCCGTGGCGTGCAGGCCGTGTTCGAGCGCGAGGTCGTCGAGCAGGCCGAGGAGGGTGCGGCCCTTCTCCTTGAGCACGGAGGCGAGTTCGGCGATCAGCAGGGCGGCCGTGATGCCGTCCTTGTCGCGGACCCCCTCCGGGTCCACGCAGTAGCCGAGCGCCTCCTCGTAGCCGTAACGCAGGCCCTCGACGCGGGCGATCCACTTGAAGCCCGTCAGGGTTTCCTCATGACCGAGGCCGGCCTTCTCCGCGATCCTGCCGAGCAGCGTCGACGACACGATCGACTCGGCGAACACGCCCGTGGCGCCCCGGTCCACCAGGTGCGCGGCGAGCAGCGCGCCCACCTCGTCACCGCGCAGCATCCGCCAGCCGCCGTCCGCCGAAGCGTCCGGTACGGCGACGGCGCAGCGGTCCGCGTCCGGGTCGTTGGCGATGACGACGTCCGGGAGGGCCCGGCGCGCGGTCGCGAACGCGAGGTCCATGGCGCCGGGCTCCTCCGGGTTGGGGAAGGCGACGGTGGGGAACGCCGGGTCGGGCTCCGCCTGCTCGGCCACGAGCACGGGCTCGGGGAAGCCGGCCCGGGCGAAGGCGGCCGTCAGGACGGAGGTGCCGACGCCGTGCAGCGCGGTGTGGACCGTCCGGGCGGTGCGGGGCGAACCGGGGCTGAGG
The DNA here is from genome assembly GCF_035563135.1 of Streptomyces sp. GTDB lineage: Bacteria > Actinomycetota > Actinomycetes > Streptomycetales > Streptomycetaceae > Streptomyces. The sequence continues at coordinate 4,818 of NZ_DATMVN010000120.1, read as the reverse complement.
ACGGCGTCCGTACGTTCCAGGTAGGCGGCCAGGACCTCGTCGCCGAGGGTCTCCCAGCCCGACTCCGGGCGGGGTACGCCGTCGAGCGGGCCCACCGCCGCGATCGCGGCGGCGATCTCGGCGTCGGCCGGGGGCACGATCTGCGAGCCGTCGCCGAGGTAGACCTTGTAGCCGTTGTCGCGCGGCGGGTTGTGGCTGGCCGTGACCTCCACACCGGCGACGGCCCCCAGGTGCCGTACGGCGTACGCGAGGACGGGGGTCGGCAGGGGGCGGGGGAGCACGGCCGCGCGCAGGCCCGCGCCGGTCATCACGGCCGCGGTGTCGCGGGCGAAGTCGGCGGACTTGTAGCGGGCGTCGTAGCCGATGACGACGAGGCCGCCAGAGTGGCCCCGCGCCTTCAGGTACGCCGCCAGGCCGGCTGCCGCACGGATGACGACGGAGCGGTTCATACGCATCGGACCGGCGCCGATCTCGCCGCGCAGGCCGGCCGTGCCGAACTGGAGCGTGCCCGCGAAGCGGTCGGCGAGCGGGGCGAGGTCACCGGCGTCGATGAGTCCGGCGAGCTCCGCGCGGGTCTCGGGGTCCGGGTCCTCGGCGAGCCAGGTCCTGGCCTGCGTGATGAGGTCCTGCTGCACGGTGTCCGCCTTTCTGCGGGTGGGGGTGCGGGGAGCGGGGCCGCTGCGCGGGGCTGCCGGGGGCTCCGCCCCCGGGCCCCCGCGCCTCGAACGCCGGCGGGGCTGGATCCGGTCGCCCTGTGCCTCAAGGGGAGGCGGGGCGCCTGCTAGATCCGGTCCAGGACCCGGGCCAGCAGCGCGCCCATGCGGGTCGCCGAGTCACGGCCGGCCTGGAGGACCTCCTCGTGGTTGAGGGGTTCGCCGCTCAGGCCCGCGGCGAGGTTCGTGACCAGGGAGATGCCCAGCACCTCCGCGCCCGCCTCACGCGCCGCGATGGCCTCCAGGACCGTGGACATGCCGACCAGGTCGCCGCCCATGACACGGACCATGTTGATCTCGGCCGGGGTCTCGTAGTGCGGGCCGGGGAACTGCACGTAGACGCCCTCTTCGAGCGACTCGTCGATCTCCTTGCACAGGGCGCGCAGCCGCGGCGAGTACAGGTCGGTCAGATCGATGAAGTTCGCCCCCACGATCGGCGAGGTGGCCGTGAGGTTGATGTGGTCGCTGATCAGGACCGGCTGGCCGGGGCGCATGCCCTCGCGCAGACCGCCGCACCCGTTCGTCAGGACGACGGTCCCGCAGCCCGCGGCGACGGCCGTGCGGACGCCGTGCGCGACGGCGCCGACGCCGCGGCCCTCGTAGTAGTGCGTGCGGCCCAGGAAGACCAGGACCCGCTTCCCCCCGATCCGGTACGAACGGATCGTGCCGCCGTGGCCCTCCACCGCCGGGGCCGGGAATCCGGGCAGGGCGGTGACCGGGAACTCGGCCTCCGGAATGCCGAGCGCGGCGCCGGCCGGGGCCCACCCGGAGCCCATCACGAGAGCGACGTCGTGGGTCTCGACGCCGGTCAGCTCGCGCAGGCGGGCGGCGGCGTCGGCAGCGGCGGCATAGGGGTCGCCCTGGATGTGGTCCGGAATAAGAGATGCGTTCACGCGGATGAGGGTAACCGCTGATTCCCTACGCGCGTAGATGCGGCCGCGCAGAGACTGGCCGGACGTATTCGTACGTTCGTACAGAAGGGCCCCGGAGTGTGTGGCCCGGCGTGGCTCAGCAGGGGCGCTTGCGGAGGTTCATCACGTAGTCGTGCGGTGCGCCCGCGGACTCGGCGGCGTCCGCCACCTCGCCCAGGTAGCGGGCCGAGGGCAGCCCGCCCTCGTAGCCGTTCAGGACGTACATCCAGGCCGGCTCCTCGCCGTCCAGCGTGTGCACGCGCACCCGCATGCGCCGGTAGACGTCCAGGCCGACGCCCTCCCAGCGGTCCATGGAGTCCTCGTCCATCGGAGCCAGGTCGTACAGCGCGACGAACACCTGTGAACGGGGCGCCTCCACCACCGTGGCCAGTGCGCCCTCCCAGCCCATCTGCTCCCCGCCGAACGTCAGCCGCCAGCCGTTGAGCCAGCCCGTGCCGCGCAGCGGGGAGTGCGGTGCGCGGCGCGTCATCAGCCGCGCGTCGAGGTTGCCGGCGTATGCGGCGTAGAGCGACATGGGGTCGAGGGTACGGGAGGCGATGGGGAGCGTGCCGGTTCCGGAGGGGGAGAGGCCCGGTCACGGACGGTCCACGAGGAGCCGGGGCCGGGCCCCGGCCAGGCCCGTTCCCGTATGGAGGGCCCCGGGGCGAAGCCGCTTGGCGCGTGCGGGACAATGAATTACGTACTGCATTCCCCGGGGCGATCCCCCGGACCCCCGGCCGGGGCGGCAGACGGCCGTGGGATGACACCACGCGAGGCGGACTTTTCGTGACCCGGATCGTGATCATCGGCGGCGGCCCCGGCGGCTACGAGGCGGCACTGGTCGGCGCCCAGCTCGGCGCGGAGGTGACCGTCGTCGACTGCGACGGCCTCGGCGGCGCGTCGGTCCTGACCGACTGCGTGCCCTCCAAGACCCTGATCGCGACGGCCGAGGTGATGACCACCTTCGACTCCTCCTACGAGGAGCTCGGCATCATCGTCGCCGACGACACCCCGCACGTCGAGCAGGCCGCCCGGGTGGTCGGGGTCGACCTCGGCAAGGTCAACCGGCGCGTCAAGCGCCTCGCGCTCGCCCAGTCCCACGACATCACCGCCTCCGTCACCCGCACGGGGGCCAGGGTCATGCGCGGCCGGGGCCGGCTGGAGGGCCTCCAGGCCGCCGACGGGTCCCGCCAGGTCGTGGTGACCGTCGCGGACGGCACCGAGGAGCGGCTCACGGCCGACGCCGTGCTGATCGCGACCGGGGGCCACCCCCGGGAGATCCCGGACGCCCAGCCCGACGGCGAGCGCATCCTGAACTGGACCCAGGTCTACGACCTGGACGAGCTCCCCGAGGAGCTCATCGTGGTCGGCTCGGGCGTCACCGGCGCCGAGTTCGCCGGTGCCTACCAGGCGCTCGGCTCGCGCGTCACGCTCGTCTCCTCCCGTGACCGGGTACTCCCCGGCGAGGACCCGGACGCCGCCGCCGTCCTGGAGGACGTCTTCCGGCGCCGCGGCATGAACGTCATGGCCCGCTCCCGCGCCCAGTCCGCCAAGCGCGTCGGCGACCGTGTGGAGGTCACGCTGTCCGACGGCCGCGTCATCTCCGGCACGCACTGTCTGATGGCGGTCGGCGCGATCCCCAACACCGCGGGCATGGGCCTGGAGGAGTCCGGGGTCCAGCTCAAGGAGTCCGGGCACATCCGGACCGACCGGGTCTCCCGCACCAGCGCCCCCGGCGTGTACGCGGCCGGTGACGTCACCGGGGTCTTCGCCCTGGCTTCGGTCGCGGCGATGCAGGGCCGGATCGCGATGTACCACTTCCTCGGCGACGCGGTGGCGCCGCTGAACCTGAAGACGGTCTCCGCGAACGTCTTCACCGACCCCGAGATCGCCACCGTCGGCTACACCCAGGCCGATGTCGACTCCGGCAGGATCGACGCCCGTGTCGTGAAGCTGCCGCTGCTGCGCAACCCGCGCGCCAAGATGCAGGGCATCAGGGACGGCTTCGTCAAGATCTTCTGCCGTCCCGGCACCGGCATCGTGGTCGGCGGCTGTGTCGTCGCGCCGCGCGCCAGCGAGCTGATCCACCCGATCTCGCTCGCCGTCGACAACAGCCTGACGGTGGAGCAGATCGCCAACGCGTTCACCGTGTACCCGTCACTGTCCGGCTCGATCGCCGAAGTGGCCCGGCAGCTGCACACCCGGAAGAGCGCGGACGAGGTGTGACACCGGTCGTTCGTACCGCAGGCAGGGCCCCCTATATCACCAGGGGGCCCTGCTCGTGTACAACTTCCCTTATTCGGTGCAAACTGCTGAAAAGCAGCGCACCGCCAGGTTACTGTCAGTTCCGTGTTCGCTGCAGAACGTCGTCAATTGATCCTCGAAATGGTGCGCGCCAACGGGGCGGTATCGCTCCGTGAGCTCGCCCGCGTCGTCCAGACCTCCGAAGTGACCGTACGGCGGGACGTGCGGGCGCTGGAGGCAGAAGGACTCCTCGACCGCCGGCACGGCGGTGCGGTCTTGCCGGGCGGTTTCACGCGGGAGTCCGGCTTTCCGCAGAAATCCCATCTCTCCACCGCGGAGAAGACGGCCATCGCCGATCTGGCGGCCGGCCTGGTCGGTGAGGGTGAGGCCATCGTGGTCGGCGCCGGAACGACCACGCAGGAGCTGGCCCGCCGGCTCGCGCGGGTGCCCGGTCTGACCGTGGTCACCAACTCGCTGCTGGTCGCCCAGGCGTTGGCCCATGCCAACCGGGTGGAAGTGGTGATGACGGGGGGGACCCTGCGCGGGAGCAACTACGCGCTCGTCGGCAGCGGCGCCGAGCAGTCCCTCCAGGGGCTGCGGGTGAGCCGTGCCTTCCTGTCCGGGAGCGGGCTCACCGCGGAGCGCGGTCTGTCCACGTCCAACATGCTCTCGGCGAGCGTGGACCGGGCACTGGTGCAGGCCGCGGCCGAAGTGGTGGTCCTGGCGGACCACACGAAGCTCGGTTCCGACACCATGTTCCAGACGGTGCCCACGGAGCTGATCACCCGTCTGGTGACGGACGAACCACCGGTCCACGACGAGCGTGCGGCCACGGAGCTCCAGGCCCTCGCCGACCAGGGCGTGGAGATCTCGGTGGCCGGGCCCGGCGCGGAGGCCGCGGCCGACGACGCCCTGCCACCGGGCCGGCAGACGCGGCAGGACATGCCGCT
>NZ_DATMVN010000119.1:0-2886 GCF_035563135.1 Streptomyces sp. | reverse complement strand
GGCGGGGCGCTGGCCGACGCCCCGGTCGACGGCCTCGCCGTGCGGTCGCCGGTGCTCGCCGCGCTGTCGGTGACGATCTACGCGGTGATGGCCGGCAACTTCCTCGGTGCCGTCGTCGGGGCCGCCGCCCTGCGGGGGCACCCCGCCGCCCGGCCCGCCGGGGTCCGGGTCGTCGTCGCCCCCGCCGTCCTCGTCCGCCGCGTCCTGGAGGGCCTCGTCCAGCTTGTCCTCGTCCAGTCCGGGGGCGTCGAACGGATTGCGCCGGCGCCGGTGGGGGAGGGCCAGGAGCGCGGCCTGCCGCACATCGTCCGCGACGACCTCCTCGCGCCCCGCCCACGCCGCCAGAGCGGTCGCGGTGCGGGCCATCACGATGTCGGCACGCATCCCGTCGACCTCGAACGCCGCACAGGTCGCCGCGATCTGCCGCAGCACACCGTCGCCGAGCACCACCCGGGGCAGCAGGGCCCGCGCGGCGACGATCCGCTCCCGCAGCGCGGCCTCCTCCTCGGCCCACCGCGCGGCGAAGGCGGCCGGGTCGTCGTCGTGGGCGAGCCGCCGCCGTACGACCTCGACGCGCTGGTCCGTGTCCCGCGAGGCCGCCACCTCCACGGTCAGCCCGAAGCGGTCCAGCAGCTGGGGGCGCAATTCGCCTTCCTCGGGATTCATGGTCCCGACAAGGAGGAAGCGGGCCGCGTGGCGGACGGAGACACCTTCACGCTCGACGTACGAGGCACCCATGGCCGCCGCGTCGAGCAGCAGGTCCACCAGGTGGTCATGGAGGAGGTTGACCTCGTCGACGTACAGGATCCCGCGATGGGCGTCGGCGAGGAGACCCGGCTCGAAGGCCTTCACACCCTCCGCGAGGGCCCGTTCGATGTCGAGCGCCCCGACCAGCCGGTCCTCCGACGCGCCGACCGGAAGCTCCACGGTCCGCGCCGGACGCGACACACCCGTCCCCCCCTCGTGGGGGCCGTCGGGACACGCCGGATCGGGGGCTGCCGGGTCGCACGAGAAGCGGCATCCCGCCACCACCGTGACCTCGGGCATCAGCGCGGCGAGCGCCCGTACGGCGGTGGACTTGGCGGTGCCCTTCTCGCCCCGGACCAGGACCCCGCCGACGGCGGGGCTGACGGCGTTGAGCAGGAGCCCGAGCCGCAGGTCGTCCTGTCCCACGATGGCGGTGAAGGGATACGGCGTACTCACAGGGCCTCCTCGTTCACGGAAACATCGATGCCGGTGCCGGGATCCACCCGGGCCTGCGGAGCACGGGGCACCGCATCGGGCCCGTGAGGGCCCCCCGGGGCGGGGTCCGGGGGAGTCCGGGGCCCGGGGCCCGGGGCGGCACCCCGGTCGCGGGAAGGGGCGGAGCGGGGAGAGGACCCCGCCGCGGACGCCTCCGCCCCCGCACCCGGAGTCCGCGGCGTGCCCGGCGCGCCCGGCGGGATGAACGGCAGCCCCTTCGGCGCGCCGTTCTCGATCAGCCGCCACAAGGCGTCCGTATCGGCGTGTTCCTCGATCAGGTCCCCCAGCCGGTCCAGCTGCTCCTCCCGCAGCGCCCCGAAGCTCGTGTCCGGCGCCGGGACGAAGCGCCGTCCCGCGGCCCGCGCCACCTCGCCGAGGAACGCGCGCCGGAACGCGTCGCTCTCCAGCGACCCGTGCCAGTGCGTCCCCCAGACCGAACCCACCCGGCACCCGTCCAGGAACGGCTCACCGCCGCTCACCCCGGCGACCCCGTGATGGATCTCGTATCCCTCCACCCGCTCCCCGAGCGCGCTTCCCACGGGCCGCGCCAGGACCTTCTCCCGGCCGAAGCGGACCCGCACCGGCAGCAGGCCGAGCCCCTCGACCAGCCCGGCCCGCGACTCCACGTCGTCCTCGATACGCTCGCCCAGCACCTGGAACCCGCCGCAGATCCCCAGCACCGGCCGCCCCTCGGCGGCCCTCCGCAGCAACGCGCCGGCCAGCCCCCGCTCGCGCAGCCACGCCAGCGCCTTCACGGTGCCCCGCGTCCCGGGCACGATCACGAGGTCCGCGTCGGCGAGCTCCTCCGCCCGGTCCACGAACCGCACCACCACACCCGGCTCGGCCGCCAGCGCGTCCACATCGGTGAAGTTCGACATCAGCGGCACGGCACACACCGCGACCCGCAGTACGTCCTCGCCGTGCGGCGGCGCCACGACCGACTCCCGTACGGTGCCGCGCATCGACACCCGCAGCCCGTCCTCCTCGTCGATGCCCAGACCGTGGGCGTAGGGCAGCACCCCGTACGTCCGCCGGCCCGTGAGCCCCAGCAGCATGTCGAGGCCGGGCTCCAGCAGCGACACGTCACCGCGGAACTTGTTGACGAGGTACCCGGCGATCAGTGACTGGTCCTCGGGACTCAGCAGCGCCGTCGTACCGAAGAACGAGGCGAACACACCACCCCGGTCGATGTCGCCGACCACCAGCACGGGAAAGCGCGCGGCCCGCGCGATGCCCATGTTCACGATGTCCGTGCGCCGCAGGTTGATCTCGGCCGGACTGCCCGCCCCCTCGCAGATCACGGCGTCATAGGTGGTCCGCAGCTGCTCCAGACAGTCCACGACCGTCCCGAGCAGGGCCTCCTGCCGCCCCCCGTGGTAGCCGCGCGCACTCATCTCACCGACCGGCTTCCCCATCAGGACGACCTGGCTCGACCGGTCACCACCGGGCTTGAGCAGCACCGGGTTCATCAGCGCCGACGGCTCCACCCGGGCGGCCTGCGCCTGCATCGCCTGGGCGCGGCCGATCTCCGCCCCCTCCCGGGTGACGAACGAGTTCAGCGACATGTTCTGCGCCTTGAAGGGCGCCACCTCCACCCCCCGGCGCACCAGCCACCGGCAGATCCCGGCCGTGACGACGCTCTTG
>NZ_DATMVN010000118.1:0-4513 GCF_035563135.1 Streptomyces sp. | reverse complement strand
AGCCCCACCGGTCACGCGTACCCCGCCGGGGGAGAGGGCCCGGTCAGGGGGAGCCGACGGGGCCTGCCACGGTCTCCACGGTGATCCCGGCGCGTGGCACGTCCTGTGCGTCCGCGTCGATCGAGCGCCGCAGGGCCTCGTGGAGGCGGGCCGGGGTGAGCACGCCCAGGAAGCGGCCGGTGCCCTCCTCGTCGATGACGGCGATCCAGCCCGCGTCGTGCTGCAGCATCGTGGCGAAGGCCTGCTTGAGCGGCGCGCCGAGCGGAAGCCACGCCTCCATGCGCCGGGCGTGCTCGCGGACCGTGCCCCCGGCCGCCGCCCCGTCACCGGCCGGGATCCAGCCGTGCAGATTGTCCTGGCCGTCCAGGACGACCGCCCAGTGTGCGCCGTCGGCCCGCAACCGCTCGGTCGCCTGTGCCAGCGGATCGTCGAGATGGACGACCGGCGGCTGGTCCAGGTCGCTCTCCTCGACGGGGGTGACCGAGAGCCGCTTCAGCCCGCGGTCGGCCCCGACGAAACCGGCGACGTACGGCGTGGAGGGAGCCCCGAGCACCGTGGCGGGGGTGTCGAACTGCTCGATGCGGCCGTGTCCGTACACCGCCATCCGGTCACCGAGCCGGACGGCTTCCTCGATGTCGTGGGTGACGAACAGCACGGTCTTGCGGACCTGGGCCTGCAGTTTCAGGAATTCGTTCTGAAGCCTTTCCCGCACCACCGGATCGACCGCTCCGAAAGGCTCGTCCATCAGCAGGACCGGCGGGTCGGCGGCCAGGGCCCGGGCCACACCGACCCGTTGGCGCTGGCCGCCGGAAAGCTGATCGGGATAGCGGCCGCCATGAACGGAAGGATCGAGTCCGACAAGATCGAGCAGTTCGGCGGCGCGCTTCCGGCCCTTTTCCCGGCTCCAGCCGAGGAGATGGGGAACGGTCGCCGTGTTCTCCAGGACCGTCTTGTGAGGGAAGAGACCGACCTGCTGGATCACATAGCCGATACGGCGGCGGAGCCGGACGGGGTCGATGGCGGATATGTCGTCCCCGTCGAGGAATATCCGGCCGTCGGTCGGTTCGGTCAGACGGTTCACCATTTTCATGGTGGTCGTCTTGCCGCAGCCGGAAGGCCCGACGAGCGTGACCAGTTCGCCCTCGGCGACCTCGAAGGAAAGGTCGTCGACGGCGGTGGTGCCGTCCGCGTACCGCTTGGTGACGTGCTCGAAACGGATCATGATTCCCCATTGTGACGCGGGTGCTGTGAAGGCCATGTTGCCGGAATACGGCAACCCGGGTGCTTGTCGGTGGTCGAGGATAGGCTCGTCCGGGACCGGACCCGGAGCGGCGACGCGAGGGTGAACAGGAGGTGGGGGCGGATGGCCGAGCAGAACTGCCTGGTGGCGAACGACTGGATCTGCGGAGAGTATCTGCGTTCCCGCAGCCAGGAGTTGGCCGAAGCGACCGTGCAGCACATCTGGATCACGGCGGTTTCCGTGCTGATAGGGCTCGCGGTGGCATTTCCGCTTGCGCTGCTCGCTCGCCGGGGCCGGCATTTCGCGGGCCCGGTGCTGGGCCTGACGACGGTGCTCTACACCGTGCCGTCACTGGCGATGTTCTCGCTGCTGCTGCCGCTCTTCGGACTGTCCGCGGCGCTCGTCGTCACCGGCCTGGTGCTCTATTCGCTGACCATTCTCGTACGCAACATCCTGGCCGGTCTCGAAGCTGTCCCGCAGGAGGCCAGGGAAGCGGCGAAGGGCATGGGGTACGGGCCCGCCCGGCTGCTCTGGGAGGTCGAACTCCCCCTCGCCCTCCCCGCCCTGATGGCCGGACTGCGGATCGCCACGGTGTCGACGGTGGCGCTGACCACGGTCGGTTCCCTCGTCGGCAAGGGCGGCCTCGGCAATCTCATCGAGGACGCGCTGCCCAGCTTCTTCAAGGCCCAGGTGCTCACCGCGTCCGTGCTCTGCGTGCTGCTCGCGGTGGCCGCGGACCTGCTGCTGCTCGGCGTGCAACGCCTGCTCACGCCCTGGACCCGGATACGGACGCCCGCCGTGGCGTCCGCCGGGGCGGGCATCGCGAAGACGGAGGCGGTCTGACCCATGGAAGTCGTCGGGGAGGCATGGGTCTGGCTCACCACCGGGGCCAACTGGTCGGGGGGCGACGGGGCGGCACACCGTCTGGCCGAGCATCTGTACGTCAGCGGGGCCGCCCTCGCGGCGGCCTGCCTCATCGCCCTGCCGGCGGCTCTGTATCTCGGACACGTGGGCAAGGGAGGCGCGCTCGCCGTCAACCTCTCCAACGTGGGCCGGGCGGTCCCGGTGTTCGCGGTGCTGGCCCTCTTCATGATGACGCCCCTGCGTAACTCCGGTTATCTGCCCACGGTCATCGCGCTGGTGCTGTTCGCCGTGCCCCCGCTGCTGACCAACGCCTATATCGGGATGACGGAGGTGGACCGGTCGGTGGTGGAGGCCGCGCGGGGCATGGGCATGTCCGGTGTGCAGCTCTTCCTGCGGGTCGAGCTCCCCCTCGCCCACCCGATGATCATGACCGGCCTCCGGTCCGCCGCCGTCCAGGTGATCGCCACCGCCTCGATCGCGGCGATGGTCGGCCTCGGCGGCCTGGGCCGGATCATCACCGCCGGATTCAACACCTACGACACCGCGCAGGTCTTCGCGGGCGCCGTGCTGGTCGCCCTCCTGGCCCTGGCGGTGGAGGGCGCCCTCATGGCACTGGACCGGCTGCTGTCGCCCCTGCGCCGACGCCGGACCGCATGAACGCGCGGACTTCCCGGACTGTGCACACCATTTCTTTCCCGGACGGAGAACGAACATGAGCAGGACCTCGCGCATAGCAGGCGCGGTCATCGGAGCGGTCGCGCTGGCAGGCACGCTCGCCGCGTGCGGCGGTGACAGCCTGGAGCAGGAGAAGAGCGGCCCGGACAAGGGTTCCGGCGCCGGTTCCGGGAAGGGCTCGCTCGTCGTGGGCGCCGCCGGCTTCACCGAGTCCAAGGTGCTCGCCGAGCTGTACGCCCAGGTCCTGGGTGACGCCGGATACGACACCACGGTCACCACGGTGAAGAACCGCGAACTGTACGAGCCCTCGCTGGAGAAGGGCGAGATCGACGTCGTCCCGGAATACGCCGCGACGCTCGCGGAATTCCTCAACGCCAAGGTCAACGGGGCGAAGGAGGCGGAGAAGAAGCCGGTCGCCTCGGGTGACGCGGCAGCCACCGTCGCCGCTCTGGAGAAGCTCGCCACCCCGCTCGGCCTGAAGGTCCTTCCGGCGGGCAAGGCGGTCGACCAGAACGCCTTCGCGGTGTCGAAGGAATTCGCCGACAAGAACAGCCTCAAGACGCTTTCCGACCTCGGCAGCTCGAAGATCAAGGTGAGGATCGCGGCGGGTGACGAGTGCGAGGTGCGGCCGTTCTGCGCGCCCGGACTGAAGAAGACGTACGGCATCGATGTCATCGGGATCGATCCCAAGGGGGTCGGCACACCGCAGTCCAAGCAGGCGGTCAAGGACGGCAAGGACCAGCTGGTCCTGACGACCACCACGGACGCGGTGCTCGACACCTACGGTCTGGTGTTCCTGGAGGACGACAAGAAGCTGCAGAACGCGGACAACGTCCTTCCGGTACTCAATGCCGAGGATGCGGGCGCGCCGGAGATCGCGGAAGCGCTCGGGAAGCTCACCGGCGTACTGACCACGGAGGACCTCGCGGAACTCAACCGCAAGGTCGACGCGGAGCGCGCCAAGCCCGCGGATGCGGCCGGGGACTATCTCCGGTCGAAGGGACTGATCCAGAAGTAAAAAGGCGTATCCGAGTGCCACATGAGAGGCCGCCAGGTAACCGGCGGGGAACAGATTGCCGGGCGGCCTCCCAAGTGACTCGTACGCACGGTAAATTTCGAGCCATGCCACGAGGACGCCACCGCCATTCGCCGCCCCTCCACAGAATCCTTCCTCCCGCCGTGGTGGCCGGAGTGCCGGTCGTCTGTGCCGCCGGAGCCTGGCTCCTCGCGGAACCCCTGGCACTGCGCGCCCTGGTCGCCGTGACAGCGGCTGCCGCGGTCACCGGTGCCTGCCTGATGCGCGGCTGGGACCGGGCCGCGGGGCTGCGGGTCGCGGAGCTGACCCGTGCCCGGGCCAGCGACGAGTGGAAGACCGAGGAGCGCCTGGCCGAACTGGAGGCGGACCTCGAGGAAGCACGGGAACTGCGCACCCGGCTGGAGACCAAGCTGCGCCGCAAGCGCGTGGAACTGGCCGGGCTGCGGGGTGAACACGCCGCACTGCTGCGCCGGTACGCCAACGCCGAGACGGAACGGGCCAGCGCGCTGGAGGGCCGCAGGCAGCTCGCCATCGAGGTGTCCGGACCGAGGGAGCTCCTGCCCGCGCGGTCCACGCCGACGCCCGGCGCGTATCTGCTCGCCGCGCAGGCCCTGCAGAACCTGACCCGCAACGCCGTGCTCCAGGAGGCGCGCCGCGCGGCCGGCCCGGCCCGGCCGCGCGACTTCCCCGAGCGGCCG
>NZ_DATMVN010000117.1:0-2260 GCF_035563135.1 Streptomyces sp. | reverse complement strand
GATGCGGCTGCTCGAGGTCGCGCGGGCCCGCGCCGGACGCGGCCTGGAGGGGGACCGCTACGCCGCAGGAGCCGGCACGTTCACGCCCCGGGCCGGACGGCGCCCCGGCTACGACCTGACCTTGATCGCCGCCGAGGTCCTCGACGAGCTGGCCGCGGCCGGGCAGGCGCTGACCTTCGCCGGCACGCGGCGCAACGTCCTCACCCGCGGCATCGACGTCAACGCCCTGGTCGGACGGCGCTTCCGCATCGGGGACGTGCTCTGCGAGGGGCGCCGGCTGTGCGAGCCCTGCGTCCACCTCGACCGGCTCAGCGGACCGGGGATCCTGCGGCCGCTCATCCACCGCGGCGGGCTGCGGGCCGACGTCCTCACCGACGGGGAGATCCGCCTGGGAGCTCCGGTCCGCTCCGTCTGACCGCCGCCGACCGGGAGCGGCGCCGGTCCCGGTCGGGGAGCGGGACGGGAGGACGCCGTCCGGTCAGGCGCCCGCGGTGGTCGGGTCCCCCGCGGTGTCCTCCGGCGCGGTGTCCAGAGCGGCCTGGCCGGCAGCCGAGGTCACGGACGGGCGGCCGCGACGGGCGACCGCCATGGTGAGGAAGGACGTGGCCACCCCGGTGGCCAGCGCACCGAGCGCCCAGGCCGGGCCCGTCCGCTCGATGCCCAGCGCGCGGTCCAGGGACAGGTCACCGGGACCGGTCTCGACCAGCGCCGTCACCGCACCGATGAGGACGGCGTTGTACTCCCACCCGCCGTTGGCGTTCCACGGGCCGTTGGCCAGGTGCACCTTGCGGATCGCGGTCGTCATCACGCCGGTCAGCGCGGAGGCGGCGAGCGGAGTGGCCAGCCCGGCGGCCAGCAGCGCCCCGCCGGCGGTCTCGGTGGCACCGGCCAGCGCGGCGTGCACCTTCGCCGGCCGCATCTCGAGCGCCTCCATCATGCCCTCGGTGCCAGCCCGCCCCGGGCCGCCGAACCAGCCGAAGAGCTTCTGCGTGCCGTGGCCGACGAACAGCCCGCCGACGAGGAGCCGCACTCCCAGACGTCCAACGCTCATGATCTCCTCCTCCAAGGGTCCGCACGCCAGGTGACCACGCCCGGGCCGGGTCGGCATCCCGGAGCCGGTGCCGGGTGCGGGCGGCCGGGCCGGGTCCTGGAGTGCTGCCTCCGACCTGCGGGTCGGAGGAGGGTGTCCGCATGTCGCCTCCGGACCGGCCGCCCCGGAGGACGGGGTGGCCGGAGCTGCCCGTCGCCGTCCGCCGAGCGGTCCGCGACGCCGTCGGGGCGTCGGTCGTGTCGGCCCAGTCGCCGCCGGGTGGGTTCACCCCCGGCGTCGCGGCCCGCCTGCTGCTGGCCGACGGACGGCGGTGCTTCCTGAAGGCCGCGTCGAGGTCCTCCGCCGACTGGGTGGTGGCGGCCTACCGCCACGAGGCCTCGGTCAACGTCCACCTGCCGCCCTCGGTGCCCGCGCCGCGCATGTGGACGCACCTCGACGACGGGGACTGGATCTGCCTGGTCTTCGACGACGTGGCCGGCCGCTTCCCGTCGCCGTCCTGGGACGACGGCGACCTGACCCGCGTCCTGGACGCCCTCGACCGCAGCGCCCGTGCCCTGACGCCCAACCCGGTGCCCGGAGCCGCTGCGGTCCGGGAGGCCTTCGCCGGTGTCCTCGGCGGCGCCTGGGAGCCGCTCCGGGAGCACCCCGCGCTCCCGGACGTCGACCCCTGGGCCGCCGCACACCTCCCGGACCTGATCGCCCGGGAGCCGCGCTGGGCCGACGGCACCGACGGGGACACGCTGCTCCACCTGGACCTGCGTCGGGACAACGTCCTGCTCACGCCGACCGAGGTCGCGCTCGTCGACTGGGCGTGGCCGGCCGTCGGGGCCGCCTGGCTGGACCTGGTGTGCTTCCTGCCCACCGTGGCCGCGGGGAGCACCCGCCACGACGTCGAGTCCGTCTTCGCGTCCCGCGCCGCGGCCCGTGCCGCACGCCCGGCAGCGGTCGACGCCTTCCTCGTCGCCCTCGCCGGCTACTGGCGGACCAACTCCCTGCTCCCCGCGCCCTCCTACGCACCCGCGCTGCGCGAGGAGCAGCGGCTCGCCGCCGACGGAGCCACCCGCTGGCTGCGGGCGCGGGCCGTCCGCTGGTCCTCCCCGGGCACCTGACCCGACGTCTCCGCACCGCTCCGGGCCGACTCCACCGACGGCCGTACCGCTGCCGCCGGTGCCGCCGGTGCCGCCGGTGCCGCCGTGGCGCCGGTGCCGC
>NZ_DATMVN010000116.1:0-7796 GCF_035563135.1 Streptomyces sp. | reverse complement strand
GCAACCACGACGGCATGGCCGCCTTCAGAGGCCGCGACGGCGGGGTCCACCTCGTCCGCAACCACGAGAACCGCGCCACCGGCAGGACCGGTGTCCCCACGGTCGAGGGACTCACCTACGACCCCATGGGCAAGGGCGGTTGCATCTCCCTCGAACTCGACGGCCGCGGCGATGTGCGCGGCGAGCGCGTCGCCATCGCGGGTACGGCCGTCAACTGCGCGGGCGGCCCCACCCCGTGGAAGACCTGGCTGACCTGCGAGGAGACCGAGGACAAGGCCGGCACCAACGGCTACACGAAGGACCACGGCTTCGTCTTCGAGGTGGACGGCGCCGATCCGCGCCGCACCGGGGCCGTCCCCCTGACCGCCATGGGCCGCTTCCAGCACGAGGCCGTCGCGGTCGACCCGGGGAGCGGCATCGTGTACGAGACGGAGGACGCGTTCGAGAGGCCGTTCGGGCTCTTCTACCGCTTCCTCCCCCGGAAGCCGCTCGGCGGGACGGGCTCCCTGCGGGCCGGGGGCGCGCTGGAGGCCATGCGGGTGCCCGGCGTACCCGACCTCTCCGCGGTCCAGGAGACGGGTGCGAGCTTCGACAGGATCGAGTGGGTCCCGGTGCCGGACCCGTCAGCCGCGCAGACTCCGATCCGGCTCCAGGACTTCGGGCCGAAGGGCATCACGCACGCCCAGAAGCTGGAGGGCTGCTACTGGGGCGGTTCGTCGGTGTACTTCGTCTCCAGCTTCGCGCACAGCTCGCAGGGGTCGGCCGCCGACCACTTCGGCCAGGTGTGGCGGTACGAACCGGAGCGGCGCAGGCTCACCCTCGTGATCGCCTTCGGACCGGACACCGACGTCCAGCTGCCGGGCGAGTCCCCGGACAACATCTGCCTCGCCGCCGGGGGCGGTCTGATGGTCTGCGAGGACGGGGGCGGTGCCCAGCACGTGCTGGGCGTGACGAGGCGCGGCGAGGTCTACCCGATGGCACGGGGGCGGCAGAACATCGGGACGGCCGAGGAGCCGGAGTGGGGCGAGTTCGCAGGTGTCACGTTCTCACCGGACGGCGGGACGATGTTCATGAACTGCTACACGCCGGGGACGACGTTCGCGGTGACCGGCCCCTGGCGCTGAGCCGGGCGCGGCGTCCGTGGTGACCAGCCCCTGGCGCTGAGCCGGGCGCGGCGTCCGTGGTGACCGGCCCCTGGCGCTGAGCCGGGCGCGACCGGACGGGTGATCCGGCGGCCCGGCGCCCGGGTGACCGGAGCGCCGCGGGCATCACCTGATGGACCACCCGCTAGCGTCCTTCAGTGATCAAATCCGTTCGTACGATGATCGTGCTGACCGTTTTGAGTGGGGTGCTCGCCGGCTGCGGCAGCTCCGAGGGCACCCGCGCCCGGACCGCCGCACTCGCGCCGGCCTCTCCGGAGCCGGTGGCGGGACCCGTGTCCCCGTCACCGGCTCCGGAGAGCAGGCCGTCCGTCCCGGCTCCCGGCCCCGGCGGTCTCACCCCGGTCTTCGAACGACGGGCGGACGCCTCCGGCGGCCGGGGCAGGGCGGGTGGGGCCGACAAGGCCGTGGCCCTCACCTTCGACGCCGACATGACGGCGGACCAGGGCCCGCGTGCCGCTGCCGGCGAGCACTTCGACAACCCGGAGCTGATCGCGTCGCTCCGCCGGCTGAAGGTCCCCTCGACGGTCTTCATGACCGGCAGGTGGGCGCAGGAGTACCCGGTGCAGGCCCGCTCGATCGGCACCGACCCCCTGTTCGAGATCGCCAACCACTCGTTCAGCCACCACGCCTTCTCCTCCCCCTGCTACGGGCTGCCGGCCCTCGGGAGGACGGACATGCGGCGCGATGTGGAGCGGGCCTTCACCGCGATCAGGAAGACGGGGGCGCGCAATGTCGTGCCGTACTTCCGCTTCCCCGGCGGCTGCTACGACGACGCCTCGCTGAAGGCTCTGGCCCCGACCGGGGTGACAGCGGTGCAATGGGACGTGGTCAGCGGTGACGCCTTCGCCACGGACGCGGACGCGGTGGCCGAGCAGGTGCTGGCGGGGGTGGAGCCGGGCTCGCTGGTGGTCATGCACTGCACCCGCAGCGCGGCCCCCGTCACCGACGACGCCGTACGCCGGATCGTCCCGGAGCTGCGCGAGCGCGGCTACCGCTTCGTCAAGGTCTCCGAACTGATGCGCGGCTGAGCACTCCGCCGTCCGGGCCTCAGCCGGAGCAGGCGGTGCGTCCCGCCTCCTGCCAGGCACAGACCGGGCAGAGCGTGCTGCCCTTCGTCGACTCCGGGTGTTCGGTGGGCTTGCGGCACAGCACGCACTCGGCGTACGGCGGACCCGCGTCCACGGGCGCGGGGTCCGGCGCGGGTGTCTCGCAGTACGCGTCATCCATGCGTCCGAGCGTACTCAGTCGCGCAGAGCGGCGGCCCGGGAGGTGAGGGCTGCCACCGCGACGGCGACGGCGACGGCCCCCGCCAGTGGCAGGACCGGCACCCGCACCGTGCCGGTCTGCGGGCCGGAGACCAGGCCCGTCACCGCGGCCTTCGCGGGTGAACCGTCGGTCACGAGGGCAAGCACGGTCGCGGCGAGCGACCGGCAGCGGTGAACGGCAGCGCCGCGGGGAAACGCTCGGGGACGTACGCCGTGCGCGGCCGGCCCGTGACCCGTCCCTCCGTCGGCGCGTCGATGCCGGCGAGCAGTCTCAGCAGGGACGACTTGCCGGCGCCGTTGCTTCCCTCGATCCGGACCAGGGTGTGCGCGGGCAGGTCCAGGTCGAGCCCCCGCAGCACCCACGGACCGCGCAGGCCGTACCGCCGGCCCGCACCGCGCAGGATCAGGACGACGGCTTTTCCGGCTTGAGCTCGCTGGGGCGTACGATCACGAACCCCTCACCCTGGAGCATCAGTTGGACCGCCTCGCCGGAGCCGCCGCGCACCATGGAGCCGACGCTCTGCGAGCGGTGCAGGGAGGTGGAGAGCTGGGCGCTCCAGCCGACGACCGCGTCCGTGTCGACGTACACCGGCTGCTGCGCGGTGACGGGGATCACGATCGGGTGGCCGTCGCAGATCAGTCCGAGCTTGCCGAATCCGCTGAAGACGCTGTTGAAGAGCCCGCCGCCGGTCATTCCGGCGCCCTTCACGGTCTTGATCTCGTAGGAGAGGCTCGCGTCGAAACACAGGACGTTGCGGCCGTTGACGGTCAGGACGTCGCCCTGTTCCATCTCCACGATGAAGCAGTTGGCCGCCTCATGGGCGAACCACGCCTCCCCCTGTCCCCTGACCGCCATCAGGGCCAGCCCCTCACCGGTCACCGCGCGCTTCAGCATGCCGCCGATGCCCTGGCCCTTGCGTTCGAACTGGAGATTGCCGCGGAAGGCGATCATCGATCCCTGACGCGCGTGCATCTCACCGTTGACGGCGTACTTGATGGATTTGGCGTTCTGCAGCGTCATGCCCGGGGCAGTGGCCGGCTGCGCCAGGTGCTCGCTGGAAAAGAGGTCGCTCTTCATGCGGAGCATCCTCACCCGGAGCCCTGCATTCCGCCAAGAACGGGTTGCCGGCGGGGCCTGGCAGACTGGGGCGTGTGACCAGCGACAGCATTTCCGAGCCCCTTCCCGCAGCCCCGCAGGCCCCCGTCGGCAGCCCGTTCCGTACGGAGCCGACGCCTCGTGACGAAGCCCCGCAGTTCGTGCTGCCGCTGGTGGTGCGCCTGGAGAGGACCGACCCCCCGGCGCGCAACGATGCCCTGGTGACCGCCGCCCGCGCGGTGCTCACGATCCTGTCGGACCCCCGCTCCCAGGGCGAGGACGAGGGCCGGGCCGAGGGCGAGTGGGCGCAGGCCGTGCGGGACTGGCAGGACGCCCGGATCCGCAAGGTGGTCCGGCGGGCGCGCGGGGCGGAGTGGCGCAAGGCGTGCGCGCTGCCCGGGATCACCGTCACCGGTGAGCACGCCGAGGTCCGGGTGTTCCCGCCGGTCCCCCTGGACGGCTGGCCCAGGGAACTGGCCAAGCTCCAGGTGTCGGGCACCGAACTGGACGACCCCGAGGCCCCGCCCGTGCCCGGTCCGGCCGGCCCGGTGCTGTGGATGAATCCGGACGTCGCCATGTCGGCCGGCAAGGCGATGGCACAGGCCGGGCACGGCGCGCAGCTCGCCTGGTGGGAGCTGTCGGACACCGAGCGCAAGGCGTGGCGCGACGCCGGCTTCCCGCTCCGCGTCGCCACCCCGGACGCCGCCCGCTGGCGCGAACTCACCGCGAGCGGACTGCCGGTGGTCCGGGACGCCGGCTTCACCGAGGTCGCTCCGGGCTCCTGCACGGTCGTCGCCGACCACCCGGCCCTGCGCCGCTGACCCGGTACCGCCGGCGAACGCCCCGTACGGCTCCTGGCACGGCCCTGGGCGCGGGATCAACGGCACGGGGATGCCAGGTGCCGGCACGGGGCCGGCCGCCGGGACCGGGCGCAGACGCGTCCGCAGCGTCGTGCGAAGGCACCGGAGACCGTGAACGACGGGTTCCTACTGGTAGACCTCGCTCGTCCGGGGAGATGCCTCGTACTTCTCCTGCGCCCTCTTGTTCGCCTCCTCGGCGGAGAGCCCCTGCTCCATGAGCTCCCTCTGCAGGCTCGCCTTCAGCTGGCTGCTTCCTGCGACCGCCGCGTTCACGGACCACGGTGTCCGGCAGGCGTAGATCAGCAGCGCGCTGTACCCGCTGAACGCCTGCGCCTTCTCGATGATGACGGGAAGCGGCGGGGTCTCGGCCTTCCGCGCTTCGGCGTACTCAGCGGCGAGCACGCTGTCGTCCGCCCACTGGAAGTCCATCAGGACCGCCACGTCGCAGTCGTTCACCAGCCCGACCACGCGGTCGATCTCCAGCGTGAGTTCGGTGGCGTGGTGGGGTTGGACGTACATGCCGGGGGCGTCGTTGGTGGGCTCGATGGCGGAGTTCGCGAAAGCGTCGGGCAGGGATGCGAAGGCCTCGGCCGGGGCGCCGATCCGGTTCAGACTCTGCTCCTCCTGCACGGCGAAGCCGTACTTCCTCCTGGTGTCGATGGAGATGCGGTGCTTGTCCTCGTAGCCGTGTGAGAACCAGGAAAGCATGCCGGGATGCTTGGGGCCCGTAGGGCTCCTGAGCATCCCGACCGTCCCCCTGCCGAGGCCCTCGATCGCGAAGGTCGCCTTCTCCAGCCTGGGCATCTCACGTATCTGCTCCCGCCAGATGCGATCAGCGCTGACGACAGCGTCCTCGGCCTGCTTCTCGTACTGTTCCGTCGACTCCTGCTGTGCGGGGGGCGCAGCCGAAGCGCTGGGCCCCAGCTCCGCTTCCATGGCGGCCCTGTCGATTCCTTCGCGGGCCAGCAGTTCCAGGGCTTCGGCCTCCGGCAGCTTCTTCACCTTCGCCGCGCCGCCCGCGTGTTCGGTGAGCTTGCCCCACACCCAGTTCTTCTGGTCGGGGCTGAGAGCCGGACCTGTTCCCGCCCACTTGCCGAAGAAGCCGCGCGAGGTCTTCAGCACCATCCGCTGGACGGCACCGTTCCGAGCCGGGGCCGGCACCGGCCCGTGGCTCTGCTCCCCTGCCGTGGAACGCCGGCCGCGCGCTGCCCCCTGCCCCAGTCTGGTCGCCGTGCTCTCGGCGTCGAGCTCCAGGGCGTCGGCGGGATCGCTGACGCCCGAGGGCACGCGCCCCGCTCGCTGCTGGCGGACGTGCTGCAGTTCGTGGCGCATGGTGTGGTCGTCCATGTCGGCCGCGCTGCGGAAGACGATGTGGTCGGTCTTCGTGGTGTAGGCCTTGGCCCCGACGGCCTCGGCCGAACCGCGGTCGATGTGGACGCGGACACCGCTGAAGTCCTCGCCGCCGAAGTCGCTCTCCATCCTGTGCCGGACGTCCCCCCTCATCGGCCTGCCCGAGGTTCGCGTCACCGCGTCCACCCGGGCCATGGCGTCACGCTGCACGGCCTGATCGTCGGCGACCCGCTGCGTGCCGGCACCGTGATCGCACCCCGCACCGTGCGGGGGACGCTCCCGCTCCACCAGCCGGGCGACCGCGGCGTTGCCGAGTGTCCGCTGGAGGGAGAGCGCGGCTGCGGGAGACATCCGCCCCACGGGTCCGGCAGCGGTCATCCCGGAGCGCGGGGCGGGGGTCTGATCGGCACGCCGGGGAAGCCCCCGGGCGCGGCCGGGCTCCGCGAGGCGTTGCTGCCTGTCGACACGCATGGCTGTCTCCTCTTGTGTGGGCACGCACAAGACGGGTCCTCATGCTGCCGGCCCGGCTACGGGGCAGAAGGACGGCGAGGGCGGCCCGGAAGGAGCGGGGCTCCCCGGACGTACTCGACCGGAACAATGCCGTGATGCGGGGATACTACTCAACTCGATGGGCACCGGCGGTTGTTCGTCCGGCAACGGCCGGGTCCGGTCGGCGGATGCGTGGCGTGAGGTGTGCGCAGGACGGCGGTCCGGCCCCCTCCCGGGAGGTGACGGGCAGGACCCGTGCCCCCGTTTCCCGTCAGGCTGGACACCCCTGCGCCGGCATACGCACCCCCCGCTGCCGCCGTACCGGCGCTACCGCCGGGCAGACCGCCCCACGTATCGGTTGACGGCCGATCCGACGCTGCCACGCATCTGCCCGGGAGACGTCCCGCACCGACGGAACGGCCCTTGCCGCGGCCGCGCCGGCCGCCGCGCCCGCTTCTCCCGTGTGGTCCTGCGCCGGTCCTGGGACCGGTTCCGCCCGCGCGCGGGCACCGGCACGGTCCGGGAACCTCAGATCCAGCTCTGAACGTCCCCCCTTTCGGGTTCGACGGCACCAGGCGGGGCCATCACCCCTGCACAGAACGGGGAGGGGACACGATGAAGCTCGGAATCGGCATCGGATGGCGGCCGGAGATCGCGGACGCCGTCGAGGCTCTGCCGGGGATCGACTGGGTCGAGGCGGTCGCGGAGAACCTCTGCGCGGACCATCTCCCCGAGTCCCTCGTGCGTCTCCGGGAGCGGGGGGTCACGGTCGTGCCGCACGGGGTCGCGCTGGGCCTGGGCGGGGCCGACCGCCCGGACCCGGGCCGTCTCGCCGGTCTGGCCGCGCGGGCCGGGCTGCTGGGAGCGCCCCTGGTGACGGAGCACATCGCCTTCGTACGCGCCGGAGGGCCGCTGACCGCGTCGCCGCTGCTGGAGGCGGGTCATCTGCTTCCGGTGCCGCGGACCTGGGACGCGCTGGACGTGCTGTGCGAGAACGTGCGGATCGCGCAGGACTCGCTGCCCGTCCCCCTGGCCCTGGAGAACATCGCCGCGCTGATCTCCTGGCCCGGAGAGGAGCTGACCGAGGGGCAGTTCCTCGCGGAGCTGGTCGAGCGCACCGGGGTACGGCTGCTGATCGACGTCGCCAACCTGCACACCAATCACGTCAACCGCGGTGAGGACCCCGCGACCGCACTGGACGAACTGCCGGTGGAGGCCATCGCGTACGTCCATGTGGCGGGCGGCGTCGAGAAGGACGGCGTCTGGCACGACACGCACGCCCACCCCGTGACGCGCCCCGTCCTGGACGTGCTGAGCGAGCTCCGCTCCCGCGTGGATCCGCCGGGGGTCCTGCTGGAGCGCGACGACGACTTCCCGCCGGCCGAGGAGCTGGCCGGTGAACTGACGGCGATCCGCAGCACGCTGGCAGCCGCCACCCCTGCGGGGACCGGCCGGCAGCGGCCGGCCCGGCCCGCGCGGCCCGCCGCACGCGCCGCCGGGGCCCGCGACCGGACCGCCGTGTCGCAGGCCGCGCTGCTCACCGCACTCGTGGCGGGTACGCCCGCACCGGACG
>NZ_DATMVN010000115.1:0-4472 GCF_035563135.1 Streptomyces sp. | reverse complement strand
TGATCGACCCGCTGAGCGCCCGCGAACTAGACGTGCTGAGACTCCTGGGCACCGACCTGGACGGGCCGGGCATCGCCCGCGAGCTCGTGGTGTCACTGAACACCGTCCGCACACACACCAAGAACATCTACGCCAAGCTCGGCGTGACCAACCGCCGCGCGGCGGTCCGCCGGGGCGAAGAGCTCGACCTGACGTCGCGGCATCGCGACCGCCCCGGCCGCGCCACCGTCGCCGACCGGTAGGCACCGGCGGCCGTCCAGCCCGCTGCCGGGGCCGGCTCCGGTCTTCTCACCGCCTCCCCGCTCAATCCGGATCACCACATGGATCACCAAACATGGTGATCCGTTCTCACCCTCCCCCTTCCTACGTTCCTCCGTACCGGCACACGCCGGACCGCCGGCCATGACGACCGGGGCGCCCCGCGGCGACCGACCGCGCACGCCACAGGCAAACAGCACCTGCAATGTGAGGAGGAGACGTGACGGAGAACCGAACGCCCTACCCGGTCCGCGTGGACGCGTCAGAGGACGCGCCGTCGCGCTGGTTGTGGTTGGTGAAGTGGCTGCTGCTCATCCCACACTTCGTCGTGCTGGCGTTTCTGTGGCTGGCCTTCTACGTGGTCGGTGTGATCGCGTTCTTCGCCATCCTGTTCACCGCGCGCTATCCGCGGGGACTGTTCGACTTCAACGTCGGCGTCCTGCGGTGGAGCTGGCGGGTGCACTACTACGGGTACTGGGCGCTGGGCACCGACCGCTACCCGCCGTTCACCCTCGCCGACGTGCCGGACTATCCCGCCCATCTCGACGTTGCCTATCCCGAGCGGCTCTCCCGCGGCCTGGTGCTGATCAAGTGGTGGCTGCTGGCCATTCCGCACTACCTGATCGTGTCGATCTTCGTCGGCGGCGGGATCTGGCTGGCCACCGGGGCCGGGAACGCCGACCGCAGCTGGGAGGCCAGCGTCAGCCTGCTGTCCCTGCTGGTGTGCATCGCCGCGATCGTGCTGCTGATCACCGGCCGCTACCCCAAGCCGCTGTACGACTTCATCCTGGGCGTGGACCGCTGGGTGCTGCGGGTGGCCGCCTACACCGCGCTGATGACCGACCGCTATCCGCCGTTCCGGCTGGACATGGGCGGCACCGACCCCGGCTCGGTGCCGGCGAGCCCCCTGCCGCCGTCCCCGGTCGTGGCGCCGGCGACCAACCCACCGGCCCCGACCGCGCCCGCGCGGTGAACCCCGCTCGTCCCGGCACGTGGTCCCCGAGGGCGGTCAGGTCTCCGGGGGCGTCTGTCCGGCCCGCACACGACCCCGCGCGTGCGCCCAGCAGCGAGGCGGACCGGTGACGGCACACCTCGACTCTCGACGCCGGAGATCTCAGGTGACCTCAGCACGCGAGACCGCGCGAAGCGCCGGCTGACTCGTAGAGGACCACCCGGCCGGCACCGGACAGGGGGACTTGATGACGAGGCAGACCAACGGCCGCTCTGCCGACTGCAGCCGCTACGAGATCCGCCTCGGGGGCCGTCTCGACCCCCGATGGGCCGACTGGTTCGACGGGATGACCCTCACCTCCGACGACGGCAGCACCGTCCTCACCGGCGCGGTGCTCGACCAGGCCGCCCTGCACGGCGTACTGCGCAAGGTCCGCGACCTGGGCCTGCCGCTGCTCGCAGTCACCCAACTCGGCCCACACCAGCCGCACAACTCCACCAGGTGACCAAGCCAACCCTCGCAAAGGACCCGACATGAGCACGACCGTGGACACTCCCGCAGCGCCACGACCGCCAATGGACCAGATGCGCCGGACCTCCCTGGCCGCCGGGATCCTGTACCTGATCACCTTCGTGTCGATCCCCACCCTCATCGTGTTCCAGCCGGTGCGGAACGGCGCCGACTTCGTTCTCGGCGCCGGCAGCGACACCGGCGTGCTGCTGGGCGCCTTCTCCGAGGTCATCGTCGCGTTGGCAGGCATCGGCACCGCCGTGGTGCTGTTCCCGGTGGCGAAGCGGGTCAGCGAGACCGCCGCCCTCGGGTTCGTCGCATCCCGCGTGGTGGAGGGCGCGCTCATCATCGTCGGCGTCGTCAGCGTCCTCTCTCTCGTCACCCTGCGGAACGACGTCGCCGGCACCGCAGACGCGGACGCGGCGTCGCTGGTCACCACCGGCCACACCCTGGCCGCGACGTACGACTGGACGTTCCTGCTCAGTCAGAGCCTCGCGCCGGTCTTCAACGCGCTGTGCCTGGGCTACGTCCTGTACCGGTCCGGCCTCGTGCCGCGCATCCTGCCCACCATCGGGCTCATCGGCGCCCCACTGCTGCTGGCCGCCGACATCGCGATCTTCTTCGGCGTCTTCGACCGGACGGGCCCGATCGCACTCGCGGCGCTGCCGATCGCCGTGTGGGAGTTCTCGCTCGGCGTCTACCTGACCGTCAAGGGCTTCAAGCCCGCAGCCGTCGCCGCGCTCCCCTCGGCCGCCGGGCACAGTGCCTCTGAGCTGTCACCGGCCTGAGCGCGCACCGTTCCCGGCCCCGGCCGACCCACCCTCGTGGGGAGGCCGGGCCGGCTCCCGGACCCGACCACCCGCGAGGAACGAAGGAGGAGCGATGAAGGCGATCGTCCAAGAGCGGTTCGGCCCCCCGGACGTCCTGCAGTTCGTGGACACCGACCTCCCCCACATCGGCCCCGACGACGTGCTGGTGCGCGTGCACGCCGCCGCGGTCAACCCCTACGACTGGCACATGCTGCGCGGCGATCCCTACATCGCCCTTCTCATCGGCGGTGTCGGGCTGACCCGGCCGAAGCAGTGGGTGGCCGGGGTGGACGGGACGGGGCGTGTAGAGACGGTCGGCTCACGCGTGCGCGGCCTGGCACCCGGCGACGAGGTGCTCGGCTGGTTCGACGGCGCCTTCGCCGAGTACGCGCGCACCACCGCGGGCCGAGTGGTGCCCAAGCCGGCCGGGCTGACCTTCGAGCAGGCGGCGGCCGTGCCGATGGCCGGGCAGACCGCTCTGCGCGCGATCCGGGACGCCGGTCAGGTTCGGGCGGGGCAACAAGTGTTGGTCAACGGCGCCGCGGGCGGGGTCGGCAGCTTCGCCGTCCAGATCGCGGCCGCGCTGGGCGCGGAGGTCACCGGCGTGTGCAGCACACGCAACATCGAGCTGGTCCGCTCGATCGGCGCCGCGCACGTCATTGACTACACCGCCGAGGACTTCTCCGACGGGCGTGTGCGCTACGACGTGATCCTCGACAACGCCGGCAGCCAGCCGCTGGGCCGGCTGCGCGGGGCGCTGACCCCCAGCGGAACCCTGGTGTTCAACGCCGGCGGCTCACCCGGTCACCTGCTCGGCCCGATCGGGCAGATCCTCCGCGTGGCCGCGCTCAACGGTCTCGTCCGCCAGCGGCTGCGGCCACTGCCGACCGCCTGGACGCGGGAGCACCTGCTCGCCGTCACCGAACTCGTCGAGGCCAGACAGGTCACTCCCGTCCTCGACCGGGCCTACCCACTGGCCGACACCGCGGCCGCCCTACGACACGTGGAAGACGGGCACGCGCGCGGCAAGGTCGTCATCACAGTCACCTGACGAACAGCGTTGCGGCGACCGCCCGGGCGACGACCTCACGCTTGGCTGAGGTGGTCGTGGACCATGCGGATGGCGACTGCGCCCTCGCCGACCGCGCAGGCCACCCGCTTCACCGACCCGTGCCGGACGTCGCCAACGGCGAAGACGCCGGGCAGGCTGGTCGTGAACAGGCGGGCCTCACCAGCGGTAGCGGTCGCGTCGCCGCGCCGGTCAGGACGTAGCCCGCGTCATCCCGCTCAACTCCGTCGGGCAGCCACTGGGTGTGCGGCTCCGCACCGATGAGCACGAACAGACCCGCCGCCGGCACCGTCTCAGTGTGCCCGCGGCCGCGATCGCGGAGCACCAGGTGGGTCAATCACCCTTCGCCGCCACCCACCGCCTCGGTGCCGTGGCGGACCACGATGTTCGCTGCGGCATCGATCTCGCGGACCTGCTCGCCCGCCTTTCGGCCCCCGACTTTCCACACATCGCGGCCACCGTCGACCACCTGTACGGGCCCGATCTCACCGCCCAGTTCGACCACGGCCTACGGCTTCTGCTCGCCGGCCTGCGGATACAGCTACCGGCCACGGCCCGATCGGGGTGAGGCATAACCCGAAGCGGCGGGGGTTGCAGTCACTACCGGGCCGAGCTGGGGACTCCTACGCTGCCTGCATGCTGCGGTGGATCACCGAGCGCAGCCGGCACTTCTGGCTGTCGCTCGCCCTCGGAGTCCTCGCCGCCATCGTGGCGCTGCCCTCATTCACCGACCCGCGGCCGGCCAACGCCGGGGGGTTCGTGTTCGTCGTCATCGTGGTCGCCCCCCTGGTCCGCGGGGCCGTCGCGCTCGGCCATGCGTTCCTGGAGGGCTGGCGGGAGCCGCCGGGCCGCGCCGCCGGCTAACCCCACCTCT
>NZ_DATMVN010000114.1:0-2059 GCF_035563135.1 Streptomyces sp. | reverse complement strand
GGTGACTCGCTGGGCATAGTCGTCTGTGACACTCGGGGCGGGAAGTGTTCCAGCCATGTGGTCCTCAGCTCTCGATACGGTGGGAAGTAGGTGGCGATGATGGTACTCATAGGGTTCCGGCCACTTGTCCGGCTTGTGTCGAAGCTTGGCAGCCGGCCGCCGGGGCTGCAGCACCTTTGCCCTTCGTCAGACCACTGCCGGTAGCTGAGTTGACATGAGCCCCGGTATCGTTGGGGCGCGGCTTCATCTGCCGTGTGGCGGCCGTTTCGACCGGCCGAGGATCTCAACTGCGCTTGTCCCCCGTATGCGCTCACGCGTGCGGGGAGCCCTGCTGTCGACCGGGAGACTCGCCATGGATCTGTACGACCGACCCGACTACCGCGCCGCCGTAGAGGCACTGGAGCCCGGCTCCTGCCCGCTGCTGAGACCGCTCGACGAGCTGAGGGTGCGTCGCAGCACCACCGACCCCTGGGAGTGGGTGCAGATCCCCGAGGACTCCACAGCCGCATCAGCCCTCGCGATGATCATGGCGCAAGGAGTGCTGCACGGCGACATGCGCCTCATGGATCTCGTCGATCTTGCCTCCCGGCGCACCGTCTACCACCACCTGGACCCTTGCCCGTTGTGCCAGCACCGGGCGGACTCGGGCCCGCGGGTGTTCGGGGTGTGGGCCACCGAGCCGTGGGTGACCGCCGACTGGTCCCAGGGCCTGCGCGCTCCGGAACCGCGCGGGTTTCTGGAGTTGGCCTCGGCCGGGGCCGCCGAGGAGGAGGCGCGGAATGTCGCGCGTCTCGTCGCGGAGCACACAAGCAGCATCGGTGGTCCCGCACGGTTGCGGGTGTTCCAGGTTCGGGTCGAGGAAGGCCGGTGTCCTGGGTGGTATCCGCTGCTCGCCCAGGTTGGGACTGAGCTGTGGTTGTGGCACGAACAGCCCCCCGTGGCCGAGCGGCTGCGCCGGCCCGACCGGGTGTTCAGGGTGGGCGATGAAGGGCGGGTCAGTGTCCACGACAGCCTGGGCGCAGTCGCTACCCGACCCAGCCCCATCGCCTGGGAGCCTTCGCCCTCTCCCTTTCACACGAGCCGAGCACAGGACGGACGCGAGCTGGCGTGGTTCGACGACGGCGGCGGAGGGTTGCTCGTCTCCGTCCTCGACCCCTCTCGCCCGGAACCGGCGGTACGCATGAGCGCTCGAGGTGAGGAGCCGGTCGAGGGAGCGCCGACCGGCCTCATCCTCTTCGGGCACGGGATCAACACCCGGCCGCCTCTGACGGAACTCCGGCAGCTCGCACCCCGGTTCGCCGACCTCGCGCCCGCTCCTTCCCGGCTCGTGCGTTGACGCCCCTCCAGCATGGCGGCACGGTCAACAACATCATCAAGGCCGCCGCGCAGGCTGCTGGACTGACGCAGGCCCCCAACCCCCGAGGAACGCGCGGCCGCCGCTCAGGCCAAGAATGAGGCGTAAGCGGCCGCCGAAGCTGCGCCCACCGCGGAGGAGACCAACGCGATTCTGAGGGGACGGCGAACGGCCAGGCGGGCGACGCGCGCCGTCGTCCGCCGCATCACTGGCCACTCGATGAGGCGCGGCTGGATCCAGGCAGCCCTCGCCGTTGGCAACCCGCCCGAGGCGGTCGCCCTGCACTCCCGGCACTCGCTGAGCAGTTCCGCCTTCGACGCCTACCGCAAGAAGAAGGTGCCCTGGAACCAGAACCCAACCCGCGCCCTGGCCTTGGCAGCCTGACCATGACAGCCCATGTGCGGCGTTCCCGGGTCCTCTGTCGGTGGCCGCCGGTAGCATGAGCCACCACGCTCGGGATGTGCACCGGGCGCCTCCTTCTGCCCGTTACGACACCAGGACGCCACATGACCGTGGACCCGCAGGCCGTCATCTTCAAGTCGCTCGGGGCCTACCTCAAGCAGGGCTTGAACTACCACAGCTCCCTGCCAGCCGACCTGGCGCCCTGGTACTGCTACACGGTCGACGGTGGCCACTCCATCACCGTCGCTCTGGACGCCGGCGACCTCGGTGAGGCACCCAGCCGCAAGCAGTTGGAGGACGCCC
>NZ_DATMVN010000113.1:0-13475 GCF_035563135.1 Streptomyces sp. | reverse complement strand
AAGTGGCGGTACGGGCCGGCGTCCACGCTCCGGCAGCGCCCGGGTGGGGAAGCAGAGGCAGCCGCAGGAAGCTCCGCGTCATCCGGCGCGCCCTGGGACGGACGCCGGACGCCGGGCTCCTCTTGGCGAGCAGGTGCGGTACTGGTTCGACAACACGCTGGCGGGCGGGGTGGCCGCCCTCATCGGGTGGCTCGCCGTCGCCTGCCTGGCCATCGTGGTCCCTTTGAGCGCGGTTCTGGTATGGACGGACGACAGGGCACCCGACGCCCTCCTGGGCAAGACCGCCGAGGTGTGGCGCACCGTCGGCCAGACACTCAGGCTGGGCGGCGAGGTCGGATCACCGCTGCGTGTCGCCCTGTCGGTACTGCTCGCCCTCGTAGCCCTCTTCTACGTCTCCACCCTCGTCAGTCTCATCACCGCTGCGATCACCGAGAAGCTCGTCGCTCTCCGGCTGGGGCACTCCACGGTCCTGGAAGAGGGACACACCGTCGTACTCGGCTGGTCCGCCCAGATCCACACAGTGGTCACCGAGCTCGTCGCCGCCAACGCCAACCAGCGTCAGAGTGCGATCGCGGTGCTGGCCGACCGGGACAAGACGGAGATGGAGGAGGCACTGAGCGCCGAAGTGGGCAGTACCGGACGCACACGAATCATCTGCCGCAACGGCCGGCCCACCGACCCCGCCGCGCTGGTGCGGGTCAGTCCCGGCACAGCCGATGTCGTCCTGGTGCTTCCGCGCGACGAGCCGGACGAGGACGCGGAGATCGTCAAAAGCCTGCTGGCTCTCCGGGCCGCGGTCGACGACGACTGCCGGGTGCGGACGGTGGCCGTGGTCCGCGACGAGCGTTACCAGCTCGCCGCCCGGCTCGCGGCAGGACCGGACGCAGTCGTCCTCGAGGTCGATGACATCACCGCCCGCCTGGTGTCGCAGTGCGTCAGGCAGCCCGGTCTCTCGCTCGTCTATCAGGAACTGCTCGACTTCGCCGGGGACGAGTTCTACGTCATCGACGCTCCGACACAGGCCGGCCGGACCTTCGGCCAGACGCTGCTGGCCTACCGGAACGCCAGTGTGGTCGGCGTCGTACGCACGGATGGCACCGTGCGGCTGAATCCGGCACCCGACACGGTCGTACGCCCCGGGGAACGGCTCGTCGTCATCGCGCAGGACGACGACACCGCAACACCGGCCGACGGTCCTGCGGCCTTCGACGAGTCAGCGATCGTGTCCCGCCCACCGACGCCGGCGCGCGCCCAACGGCTGCTCCTCCTGGGGTGGAACAGCCGGGCAGGACGTATCGTCGCTCACCTGTCCGGCCACACCACGGCAGATTCCGTTCTCCATGTCGTGGCCGGCGGGGGAGAGGTGACAGGCGCGGAGGTACGGGGCGCGGCCACCGGTGCCGCCGGTCTCGGCGTCACCTTCCATCCAGGAGACCCCACCCTGCCCGAGACGGTGAATCGTCTGGACGCGGCTGGTTACGACGGTGTCATCGTCCTGGGACCCGACCGCTCGGCGGGCAGTGGATCTCCGGATGACCGTGCATTGGTCACGCTGCTGCTCCTGCGTGCCCTCGAACGCAGCTCGGGAAGTCCGATCGCCGTGGTCACGGAGATGACCGACGACCGCAACCGGACGATCGCGCCGGTCGGGCCCGGTGCCGACTTCGTCGTCAGCGGCAAGCTGATCGGCCAACTGATGGCCCAGATCTCCCAGAACTGGCATCTCGCCGACGTCTTCGAGCACCTCCTCGCTCCCGACGGGAACGGCATCCACCTCAGACCGGCAGGTGACTACGTCAGGGAAGGGCACCACGCCTCCTTCGCCACCGTCGTGGAGTCCGCGTCGCGTCGCGGGGAGTGCGCCATCGGCTACCGGAGCCGTGACCGTGAGACGGACAAGCCTGACCACGGGGTGTGTGTCAATCCCTCCAAGACGGAAGTCCGGCGCTGGATGACGGACGACGACGTCATCGTGATCACCGCACACTGACCGGACGGCCGGGCCGCTTCCGGACGAGAGGGCGCGACCCGGGCCGGCCAGGCCTCCTCGTCCGGGGAAGGGGCGTGCCCCTGGGTGTGGCCCCGGCCGGCTGTAGCTGTCGGAACACCTGTCCCCCTGAGTCGTCCTGGTGATCATGATCGATAGCCTCCCAGGATGACTGCGACCTTCGACGACACCGTCGGCGCGGCTGCGAGCTCCCCACATCTGGTACGTCGGCACCGTGTTCGCCGACGGAGCACCGCAGGTCAGCCCGATGTGGGTGGATCTGGAGGGGGAGGGTGAGCTGACGTTCAACACGTCGGTGGGCCGCGTGAAGGAGGAGAATGTGCGCCGCGACCCCCGCGTCCGTCTCTCGCACGCAGACGCCGCCGGTCCCTTCGGCCGAGTGCGGATCAGCGGCGGGGTGGTCCGCTTCACCGAGGGCGAGGAAACGCACGACCGGATGGACCAGGTACGCGGCCCCGGCGAGTTTGATCACGGTGAAAGCGAGAGCGGACCGGCTGACGAGCAGTGACAGGCCCATGACCGCGGCGGCTACGTGAACGCAGAAGCCGGTCTGTGCACCGAACGCGGCGGTACGTCCCCACGAGCGTCTGCGGGCAGCGGCACGGACGACGACCAGGAAGTCAGGACCCGGTACCGCGTAGGCCGGCAACACCACTCCTGAGAACCCCAGCACATTGGCGGACATACGACCTCCTGGATCTCGGTGTTCTTCCTTCATGTGCGCCGCTGTCACGCCCGTATGCGCACCACGACCGCCCATGAAGGATCTTCTACGGATCACGGCTCCGCCCCCCGCCCGCCCCGTAACGGATACGTGCTCTCGCAGTGACACGTCGGCCGCCACCCGGCCCGGCGCAAGTACGCTGGTGATGTCGCCTTACGAGGACATCCGGGCATCCGGGCTTCTCGCCGCGGCGCCGAAGAGCACGGGCGGCCGGCCGGATGCGGCGGCCGGACCCGGCTACGGAGGCGGGGGAGGCCGGACCGCGCTGCTGGGCATGCGTCGTCCGGGGCGCAGAGGGTACCCGAGGTGCGAAACCTGCTCGCCCCGCACCGGAACGGGCGGGCACCGACGGGAGTAACGACATGACTGATCGCAGGCCCGAGGGAACCGCCTACACCGGGGCGGAGGGCAGCCCGCCGCCGATACCCGCCGACATGCCCGACCAGCAGGTCCAAGACGGCGAGGACGCTCTCGACGTGATCCTCCCGCCGAATCCGGGACGCCCCGAAGCGGAGCCGGACACCGGCCCCGACGCCGGCAAGCCCGATCCCGACGAAGCCGGTTCGGGCCGCAGCGCCGCCCGTAATGCCGGAGTCCACCCGGAGCACCCCACCCCGGACGAGTCGACGGGGTGACTCACGATCGCCATGGCCGGGTGCCCGCTTACGGCACGGGCACCCACCGGCAGCAACCAAGGTGGGACCACGGTGCGGCGCGTGCGGCGTCCCGTCCCGGGAGAACCGCCCTACGGCGGAATCAATCCTGCAGGTGACCGCGGCTGCTCCTCGACCCGCGCGGTCCGGCCGCGACCCGGACCAGGGCAGGCCCCGCTGAAGGGCTGCCGACCACTCCGAAGGGTGCGCCCTGGTTTCCTCGGAGCGCCGGCGCGGGACGCGGCTCCCGCCGGCCGTGCTGGCCCACCCGTTCGCCCCACGTGCGAACGGGTGGGCCACAGGGCACACTGGCTGGGACACGGCAGTCCGGAGAGGTCTGGGGCCATGGGCGACTACGCGGATCTTCCCGGTGCCAGGACGTGGTACGAGACCGAGGGCGTCGGCGATCCACTGGTCCTGCTGCACGGAGGCTTCTGTACCAACGACACGTGGGGGACGCTGCGGGCCGGCATGGCCGCCGTATGCCACCTCTTCCTCCCCGAGCGGCGCGCGCACGGGCACACCCCCGATGTCGCAGGTCCTCTCTCGTACCAGGACATGGCCGACGACACGGTCGCCTTCCTGGAGACGGTGGTAGGAGAACCAGCTCATCTGGTGGGCTGGAGCGACGGGGGCGTCGTGGCGCTGCTCGTCGCCATCGCCCGGCCCGACCTGGTCCGCGAGGCCGTGGTCATCGGGGCCAATTTCCGCCCCTCCTCCGAATGCTTCGTGAAACCGGCGATGCTCGACGCGATGACGCCGGACAGTGCCGATCTCGCGTTCTTCCGGGAGATGTACGCGGCGGTCGCGCCGGAGGGCGCGGGCCACTGGCCGGTGGTGGCGGCGAAGGTCACCGACATGTGGCGCACCCAGCCGACGCTCACCACGGGGGACCTCGCCCGCATCGAGGCGCCCACCCTCGTCATGGCCGGCGATGACGACATGATGACGCTGGAGCACACGACCGCCCTCTACCGTGCGATCCCGGGATCCCAGCTGGCCGTCGTCCCCGGCGCCTCTCATCTGGTCCCGCTGGAGAAGCCTGCCCTGGTCGACCGGCTGATCATGGATCATCTCGCACAAGGCGAGACGGAGACGATGCTGCCCATCCGACGTGCGCAGGCATCCACCGCGGCGTGATCTTCTTCCGCTTCGGCGGGGGCCGTGCACCGGTCCGGCCACAGCCCCCGGCCTCGTGGTCTCGTGTGCGCTTTCCGGCTCGTGCCGAAGGACCTCGCGCACCCTTGGGCGTGAGATCGGGTGCCGAGGCCCTGTCACCCGGGGGCGGCGCCTCCGGGTGACAGGCGGCCGCCTCCAGGGCGGGACAGGAAGCTCAGGCGTCCTGCCTGGCCCGCGCCATCTCGTGCACACGGCCGCGGACGAGGAACCAGCCGCCGACCAGCGCCGCCGCGATCAGCGGCAGGAACATCACGGTCGTCCGGCCGACACCGCCGCCCCACCACATCAGGAAGACCACGCCGACGAGGAACAGCAGGGTGACGACCTGGGTGTACGGGGCCCAGGGCAGGCTGTAGGAGGGCCTTGTCACCCGGCCGTCCCGCGAGCGGTGCCAGAACACCAGGGAACAGAGCATGATCATTCCCCAGGTCCCCAGGATCCCGATCGACGCGAAGTTCAGCACGATCTCGAATGCCTGGCCGGGCACCACGTAGTTCAGCCCGACGCCCAGCACCCCGAAGCCCGCGGTCAGCAGGATGCCGCCGTAGGGCACCTGCCCCTTGTTCATCAGGCCGGTGAAGCGGGGTGCGGAACCTGACAGAGCCATGGAGCGCAGGATGCGGCCGGTGGAGTAGAGGCCGGAGTTCAGACTGGACAGGGCCGCGGTCAGAACGACCAGGTTCATCACGCCGGCTGCACCCGGTACACCGAGCTTGTCCATGACGGTGACGAACGGGCTCTGGTCCCCCGAGTAGGCGGTGTAGGGCAGCAGCAGCGCGAGCAGCACCACCGAGCCGACGTAGAAGAGCCCGACCCGCCACATGATGGAGTTGATCGCGCGAGGCATGATCTTCTCGGGATTCTCGGTCTCACCGGCGGCGACGCCGCACAGCTCGACGGAGGCGTAGGCGAAGACGACGCCCTGGATCACGAGCAGCATCGGAAGTGTGCCGACGGGGAAGACACCGGTGTCCGAGACGGTGGACAGGCCCGGGGTGTGGCCGTCCACCGGATGCTGGGTGACAACGAGGAAGATACCGATCAGCATGAACGCGACCAGGGCCGCCACCTTGATGATCGCGAACCAGAACTCCATCTCGCCGAAGTACTTCACCGAGATGAGATTGGCCGCGAGCACCACGGCGAGGGCGATCAACGCGAGGATCCACTGCGGGACGTCGCTGAACATGCCCCAGAAGTGGGCGTACGTCGCCGCCGCGGTGATGTCCGCGATCGCAGTGGTCGACCAGTTGAGGAAGTACAGCCAGCCCGCCGCGAAGGCGCCCTTCTCGCCCATGAACTCACGGGCGTAGGAGACGAAGGCGCCCGACGAGGGGCGGTAGAGGATCAGCTCCCCCAGCGCGCGCACGACGAAGAAGGCGAAGACACCGCAGACGGCGTAAGCGATGGCGAGCGAGGGGCCTGCGTCGGCGAGGCGCCCGCCCGCACCCAGGAAGAGCCCGGTGCCGATCGCGCCACCGATGGCGATCATGTTGATGTGGCGGGACTTGAGGTCCTTGCTGTAACCGGCGTCGCCGGCGTCCACGTGGGGGGAGCTCGCCGCCGGTGTGCCGGCGGCGAGCTGATCGGCTGCTGTGATGCTGCCGTCACTCATGGAGGGGGTTCGCCTTTGTGAGGGGAAAATGGTCGCTCCCGGCCGGTCCCGTGGGGAGGCACCCGGCGATGGCTCGAAGGCGCATGATCAGGAACCCTGTGATTCTGGCAGTGCGCTATACCTTTCGAAAACAAATCTGAGGTATTTCTGAGGTTTCGTCGCAGTAAAGTAAGCGAGGTCTCACCGCGGGGATGAGATGAGCGCGGTCTTCGCCTCTGCCCCCGGAGTGGCCGGCCGCCCCTTTGCGCGGGTCTTGTCGCCAGGCAGGAAAGGCGGCATCCTGTGCGCGGACCCGCCCGTCGGTCACGCCGCTCTGCCTCCGCGAGCAGGCACCGCATACGAAACCGTGGTCCGTCGTTGCTGTATGAAGCTGAAGTGCACGGTCACCGACGCCTGCAGCTGACCGGAACGGCAGGTGTCATGAGCGAGATGTGGTCCGGCGAGAAGGTACGCCTCCGGGGTGTCGAGCCGGAGGACTGGGAGGGCTTTCGGGGCCTGGCGCAGAACACCATCGACGTACGCAACGCCGATCTGGTCGACCCTCCACGCTCCGCCGAAAGCTTTCGGTCCTGGACTGCCGACCGGGCCGGACGGCCCCCTGGCGGTGAAGCGTTCCGCCTGGTGGTGGAGGCGCTGGCCGACGGCGCGTTCGCGGGGACCGTGACGGTCGGAGAAAGCGACAGCCGTGCGGGCCGGTTCAGGACGGGCATCGAGATCTCCCGTGATCACCGCGGGAGAGGGTATGCGACCGAGGCCACCGAACTGATCCTCACCTACATGTTCGCGGAGCAGCGCTGCAACAAGTGTGAAGTAGAGGTTCATGCCTTCAACGAGGCCTCCCTCGCGCTCTACCGCAAGCTGGGCTTTGTCGACGAAGGGCGGCTTCGCCAGCACGAGTACTTCGCCGGCGGGTATCACGACGTCGTGCTGCTGGGCATCACCGCCGCCGAGTACTGGGCCACGCGTCGGCGTCCGCCGGTGGAGTGACGTCGCCACCTCGGCCAGGCCCTGCCGCCTCATCGTCGTGGGGGATGCCCAGCCGGCCGGCGACTGCGGTGAGGGCCGCCCCCAGCGGAAGCCCGATGCGGGTGACAGCGTGCTGGTCGCCCCGGGTCGGGTCCCGGTTGACTATCAGTACCGGCTTCCCGGCCTGCGCCGCCTGGCGGACGAACCGCAACCCGGACATCACTGTCAGTGATGATCCCAGTACCAGCAGCGAGGTCGCCTCACGGACCAGTTCACGACAGTGCTCGACCCGCCGTGGGGGAACGGCTTCACCGAAGAACACCACGTCCGGTTTGAGGATGCCGCCGCAGACCGTGCAGGGCATCACGCGGAAGTCCCCGACCTGTTCGTCGGTGAGGTCGGCGTCGCCGTCCGGGTTGAGTACGGCAGCCACCGGCCCGAAGCCCGCATTGGCCTCCTCCAGCCGCCGGGCGAGGTCACGACGCGGGCTGAAGGCCCCGCAGGAAAGACAGACGACCTGCTCCAGGCTTCCGTGGAGCTCCACGACGCCTTCGCTGCCGGCGGCCCGGTGCAGGCCGTCGACGTTCTGGGTGATCACGCCCGAGAGCAGGCCGTGCCGCCCGAACGCGGCCACGGCACGGTGCCCGGCGTTGGGGCGGGCCCGGCCGAAGGTGCGCCAGCCGAGGTGGCTCCGTGCCCAGTACCGTCGCCGGGCCTGCGGGCCGGTGGTGAAGTCCTGGTAGGTCATCGGGGTGTGCCGGCTCAGGCTCCCGCCCTCGCCCCGGTAGTCGGGGATGCCCGACTCCGTGGAGATGCCCGCCCCGCTGAGCACCAGCACACCGCCGGTGCTCAGTGCGTCGGCGACCGGTTGCAGGTCCGTGGTGCCCGGCGGCAGATCCTCGGGAGGGTCCCAGCTCAGTGTGGGGCGCATGCGCATGCCCCCAGGGTACGGAACGGGCCACTGTCTCCCGGCCCACCGCCGGGAGCGCTGTTTCGCGAAAGGAGCAGCCGTGCGGATGACGGAGCGGTCACCTGTCATTCACCTATAGGTTCGGTCACATCCCGTCGGAGGGCGGGCGCGGACCTACGCGTGAGGGAGCTCGCATGGCCACCATCCACCACACCACCATGACGCCCACCAAGCTGGAACTGCTCACCGGCTGGCTGCCGAAGCAGAACTGGTACATCGGCAGCGCAGGAGCGCCGGAGCTGGTCAGCGGCGGTGGGTTTCGTCTGGACGATCCGAAGGGCGCGGTCGGGATCGAGTTCATGGTGGTGGTCGATGCCGCCGCGCAGGAGCCGGCGGCGTATCTGGTCCCGATGGGCTACCGCGACGCGCCGCTGGAAGGTGTCCCGGACGAGGCGCTGATCGGTACCTCCGAGCATGGAGTGCTCGGCACCCGGTGGATTTACGATGGCGTCGACGACCCGGTGGTGATGGGACAGCTGCGCGCACTCATGCGTGGCGAGGCGGTGCCGCAGCACCAGAGCGAGAGTGATACCCCTGAGCCGACAGTCACTGTGCACGGACCTGTCCCCGACGAGGGCTTCGACGTTCGGATCAACCGGGTCCTGCGGTCGGCGGAGGCTGCTCAGGGGGCATCCGGCTGCCTGGCCGCCGGGTGGACCTGGCCGGACGGAACGGCTGCGCGGGGCGTGCTCGCGGCCGTCACGCCGCGGTAGGAGAGGGTGCCGACAGGACAGGTGTCTGGTCCTGGCCGGCGCTTCGGGCGTTCATCCCGCTCTCGTCCTCATGCTCTTCCCGCTGACGCGACGGCCACCCGTGGGCGGTGGGCCGGCCGTGGCCTCCGCCGTCAGGACGGTCGGTCGCGACAGCACCGGTACGGGAAAAGGGCGGGCGCTGCCGCACCTCCCCGGCGGAAGGGCGTTTCCCTTGCTTTCGGCGTCGGCCGGGTTGCCCGTCAGCCGGGTTTCCGGGTGCCCGCCCGGAGCAGGGACGCCCCCGCCGGCGTGAGGGTGTGCAGCACGGTCGGACCGTTCCGGACGGTGGTGATGAGCTGGGCGTCGCGCAACGCGGTGGCGTGCCGGCTGGCCGAGGACGCCGAGACCCCGGCGGCACGGGCGATCTCGGTGGTCGTGGCACCGGTTGACGCGGCACGCAGAGCGACTGCGCGCGCACGTCCGAGGAGGGCGGTCAAGGGCTTGTCGGCGGAGCCGGGGCCGCGCGGGGCGTCCTGCGGGCCCGGTTCGTGGAGCAACGAGTACCAGAGCACGGGCGGCAGCTGAGGATCGGCGAAGGTGACCGGCTCGCCCCAGTTGAAGTAGGAAGGGACGAGCGTGAGGCCACGGCCGTCCAGATACAGGGCCCGGTCGGCGGTCTGCTTGGGATAGCTGACCTCCAGGACAGGAGGGCGCCAGCGCAGCATGGGCCCGAGCCCGGAGAGCATGCCCTCGACCCCGCCGTCCAGGAGTCCGCGGCAGCGTGCCGCTCGCTCAGCCTCGATCCGGGCCTGCGTCTGTTCCTCGTACGGGGCGACGACCGTGTCGTAGTACGCACGCAGCACCCCCGCGAATTCCTTGCGCGCTTCCAGCCGGGTCAGCTGCCCGGCCCATGTGGGGGCTCCTACGGTCCGGTCCAGGATGGCTATCTCCTCCAGGACCCGCTGCGGCGGCGTGGCCACTATCGACTCCATTCCCATGGCCAGGTCGCCCACCGCGTCGGCAGGGGTCAGAAAGTCCGGAAAGTACGAGGCCCTCGGGTACAGGGGGAGCAGCACGTTCCGCAAGGCACGCTCGAGCCCCTTCTCACGTAGTTGCTGCCGTGCCGTGCGGTACCACTCGGCGTAGGCCCAGCGGCCTTTCCGCGACTGTAATCGGTGCATGCTCGCGGCGATCTCCCAGACCGGATCAGGCGCGGCGGCGATCCTGGTCCTTGCCAGATCCGCGTCACTGAAGTGGATGTGGAGCATGCCCGTCGTCCCCCTTTTGCCCGGCTTCGCACGGTCAGGCGGCGGCCGCGCTTCAGCACGTCCGGCTGACCGATCGTAGGGCGCGGAAGCCAGGGCGCGATAAACGGAGGTTTGACGGACATGGGGTGCGCGTTTATCCCCACGTGCGCGAGCTCACCGCCGACCGCATCGCTGCGGCGCAGGCCGGGCAGGGGAACTGACGCCCCGGCCCCCATGTCCGCATCATGCGCGGCGCGTCGTGCCGCAGCGACCAGTGCCCGGCGGCGAGCGCCGTCGTGAGGGCGGGAAGAACGGCGTCCTCCCCTCCCCGGCGGACCACAGCGCCACTGCGGTGTCGAGCGACGCGGTCGTGCGGCGCACCGTCGCGGGCCGGTGCCCGCAGCTCCGGAAGCGCTTACCGTGCCGTCGGGCCCAGCCGCGCCGGCGAACCTGGTCGTCCCAGCCCCGCGGGGCGCCGGGGGAGGAGGGGACGGCGGGCGAGACCGCGCTGCGGGGCCGGTCAGCCGATGACACCGGCGCGCAGGGCGAGGCGGCCAGGGGCTGTACACGAGGCCCCTGGTCCGACGGAGCAGTATGCTTCAGCCGCTGGATCGACGGACCGGAGGTGTAGCGCGTGCGCCTGCTGCTGACATCCGACACGCACCTGCCCAAGCGGGCCGGGCAGCTGCCCGGCCCCCTCCTTACGGAAATGGACGCGGCGGATGTCGTCTTCCACGCCGGTGACTGGGTGGACGCGGCCACCTTGGACCTGTTCGAGGCGCATGCGCGCCGCCTGGTAGGTGTCTTCGGCAACAACGACGGGCCGGAGCTGAGGGCCAGGCTCGACGAGGTCGCACGTGTTGAGTGCGAAGGCATCCGCTTCGGTGTCGTACACGAGACGGGGGCGGCGCACGGCCGTGAGGGGCGGTGCGCAGCTCGCTTCCCCGATCTCGACGTCCTGGTGTTCGGCCATAGCCATATTCCGTGGGACACCACGGCTCCGGGCGGGTTGCGGCTGCTCAATCCGGGTTCGCCGACGGACCGGCGCCGGGAGCCGTACTGCACGTACATGACCGCTGAGGTGTCGGGTGGCCGGCTCATGGACGTACAACTGCACCGCCTTCCGCGTCCTGCCTGACGAAGAACGCAGGCAGCAGCGCACACCGCTTCGAGTCATGCGAGCGACTCGTGCCGCCCGGACACGCTTGTTTCCTTTGTTTCCTTGGACGCGGTGCGCCTCCTGGTATTCCGCTGCTTTCCCGCGCCAGGACATGACGAGGCGGTGGTCCGTACGAGTGGGTGACAGGTTTTGCCTCCGCCGGTCCAGGGCTCGGCGAAGGAGACAGGCGGAGGGGCTGATACCGGTTGCGCCGATGATCTTTCGCTGCGTAGTGTCCCCCTTGCGTATCGGCCAACTGTTCGTATGTCCCCGGTCGATGCTCCGCATCCGGTGGATGCTCCTGCTGCACGCGGGCAACTCCCCGGCGGACGGCGCTGGGTCAGTGGAGATCAGAGAGTGAGTGGACAGATGCGGCCGACGTTCGTCCTGGTCCATGGAGCGTTCGCGAACTCCTTCTCCTTCGCGCCGCTCCAGGCGGAACTGGGACTTCTCGGGCACCGCTCGGTCGCTGTCGACCTCCCCGGCCACGGTTTCGGGGCGAGCTACTCGAGCGCCTATCAGGCGCCGCAGGATCTCGACGGTCTCGCCACCGCGTCCGGCTCGCTCGCGGGTGTCACGCTGGCCGACAACGCCACCCACCTGATCGGGATCCTGGAACGGGCCAAGGAGAACGGGCCGGTGATCCTCGTCTCGCACAGCCGCGGCGGTGTCACGGCGACTGCTGCGGCCAACGCCCGGCCGGACCTCATCGACCGCATTGTCTATGTCGCGGCTTGGTGCCCGGTGGACCTGGACGTGAACGACTACTACGCCGAGCCGGAAATGGCGACGGTCGACGCAGCGTCGCTGGCCCATGCCTTGGTCGGGAACCCTGCTGAACTGGGTCTGCTGCGCGTCAACTTCCGGACCTCGGACCCCGGAGCCCTCGCCGCGTTGAAGGGGGCCTTTCTCGCCGACGGCACCGACGAGGAGTTCTTGACCTTTCTGAACACCTTCCAGCCCGATGAGAACCTTGACGTAGGCAGCTCGGGCGACCGGGCGCAGGCCGCGACCTGGGGCCGTATCCCCAAGTCTTTCGTACGTCTGGCCGACGACGCGAGCATGCCGCTCGCCATGCAGGACCGGCTGATCCGCGAGGGCGACGCAATGACGCCGGACAATCCGTTCGACGTCCGCACCCTCGAAGGCAGCCACCTCAAGTGGCTGATCACCCCGGCGCCGGCGGCCCGGCTCCTGGGGGAACTCGGTGCGCTCACCTCCCAGTCTTCCTGATCACTCGCGGGGTGAGGCGGGGGTTCGCCACGGGCACGGTGCCGAGGCGGATGCGGAGAGTCCATCGGGCCGGTACGGTCGGCTGCCGAAGCCGGGGAACGCGCGGCGCCGAAGCCATGGTTGCCCGCAGTGCGAGCTGAGTACGGGGCTGTCACGCAGAGCTTTCCGCCGCCCGGTGGTCTTCGGCCGCTTCGATGTCCGGGCCCTTGATCTGCCCCGTCCTTCCCCGAAGCGCGTCGAACGTCAGGCCGAGGGGCGTCCGGAGCAGCTGTCCCGGACTTGCTGGGGCCTCGTGGCCCCGAGTGCGCCGATCCGCCCTGCCCCTCGGATGCTGCGCGGGCGGTTCACAGAGGGGACGACGAGGGCCGGTGCGCGCTCCTGGAACCGGACCGCCGCGTGACCCGGTGGCTGGTGACCGCAGGAGAGCCGGAAATCACCCGGGCGGGCCGATCCGTGGAGCCGGCCACGGCTCTCGGCCCGGTCCGTGTGCGTCGGACCCGCTGACGCTCCACTGAGCGCCGTGCGGCAGGTCCAGGCCATCCCCGGAATCCTGCGGGCCGGTGCCTCCAGGGATCCGGCCCGCGGCGGAGTCGGAAAACGGATGATCCGTGATCGATCTGTTTCGAACCGGAAATCTTGCACGTCACACCGCGCGCTGAAGCCCGCAAGGCCGCATAAGTCCCTCAGGCCGGCGCGCGGTGGACCGTGGCGGTAGCGCTGCGGGCCTGAGGTGGTCAGCCGCCTGAGGCGGCGGACCGGTCAGAACGGCATGCGGCCGCGGGCTCGACGGCCGGCGGAGCCGCTGTTGCCCACGGCCTTGGAGCTGCTGCGGAACGGCTTGCTGAAAAGGCGGCCCAGTACGCCCGGAGCCTTGCCGCCGACGCGTGATCCGGCCCCGAGGGTTCGCTGGGTGCCACGTTCGGGGTGGCGTGACAAGCGCGGCACGAAGAAGGCAAGTACGGCCAGAACGATACAGACAGCGACGATACCGGCAATCATCATGGAAAGCTCCCTGGGTTGGTGTGTTCT
>NZ_DATMVN010000112.1:0-17687 GCF_035563135.1 Streptomyces sp. | reverse complement strand
CAGTTCACCCGCAGCCCGCAGGGACAGCGGACGATCGCGTCGGCCCGGCGGGCCGCCGCCGACCCGCGCAAGCGCAACCAGGCGCGCGGGCTGGTCGAGCGGTTGCGTGGACGCCGGTCCTGACCCCGGCACATCAGCGTGAGGCTCGTATTCCGGGGGCCGGGGCGGTGCCTGCCGGGAGGCCGGTGAGGGTGCCGGGCCGGGACCGAAGGCGCTCGTGCCGGTGGTGACCGGGACGTCGAGCCGGTCGAGCGCCGTGATCCCGGAGGGCCCGCGTCCGGTCGGAGCGCAGTCGTCCACCGGTGCGCGGGCTCAGCGCAGCAGTGTGTCCAGGAAAGGGCTGGACAGTACGCGGTGGGGGTCGAGCCGGTCGAGTACCGCCACCGCGTCGTCCCAGCCCGGTCCGCCTCCGGCGCGGTGGCTGGCGGGGACGTGGCGGGTGAGGACGTCCGGGTCGGACCAGGCGGCGGTGTCGGTGTACGCCCAGCCCTTGGACCATTCGACGCGGACCGTCGCCCGGTCGCCGTCCAGGCTCAGGAGGAACTGCTCGATGTCGCGGTAGAAGCGGTGCAGGGCCGGTGTGTCCGGCAGGGACAGGACGTCGATCCATACGGCGGTGTCGAAGTCCGGCCGGTCCGCGCGCGGTCGCAGGGCGGACAGCAGCGGGGGTCGCGCGCCGGGAACGCCGCTCGCGGACGGATCCTCCAGGCCGGTCACACGGATCTCCACCTGGCCGTTGACCGGGTACTCGCCGCGTGCCGCGTACTGGGCGAGCAGCGTGCGGTAGAAGTCGGCGAACCGGCTGACCACCCACTGCAGATCGGCGCGGCGGGTGAGGACGGCGTATCCGTTGGCACTCTCGCGCAGCGTGGTGGGCTGCACGTACTGCAACAGGTTGCGGGAGGCGCCCCACAGGTCCGAGCGCAGGCCGCCTGCCAGCAGGTGGGTGAGGACGTCGCCGGTCAGCACGTCCCGCACGAGCGTCCCCGAGAGCAGGACGTCGCTGATGTCGCCGGTCAGCGCGACCTTGGTCAGCAGGTACTGGACCTGCCCGAAGAGTGGGGCGCTCGCCCAGGCCCCGGAGACCAGGTCACCGGCCAGCCGGGCCACCGGCTCGGGGAGGGAGTCGGAGAACGGGTAGTTGTACGGCTCATGGACCTCACGGGACGCGAAGGGCCGACGCGGGCTGACACTCCAGACCTTCAGCCAAGGGCGATCGGTGAAGGCGAACCAGATCGCCTCCGCCCGGCCGGTACGGTCCACGAAACCGGCCAGCGTCCGCGTACCGGCCGGAGCACCGGGGGCGGCGAACAGTTCGGTGGCGGGGATGTCCACGAAGGACTGGCAGCGCAGGTTGTGGTCGGTGCCCATCCGCAGGACGGCCTCGGTGACGAGCGAGCGGCCGAGGTGGGTCAGGAGCGCCCCGCAGTCCGGCTCCGCCCGGCCGACGGTCCGCAGGACATAGCGGCCGGCAGCGTCGTCCCAGACGACCGCGGTCACCTCGGTGACCAGGCTGCTCAGCGAGCCGTGACCCTGGCCGGGCGACGGGCTCTCGCCGACGGCGGGGACGGCTGTGCCGTGCGCCCCGATGGCGAGCGCACCGCCGACCGAGAGCTCGCCGGGTGCCGGCGCGGAGACCACCCCGTATCCCCTCGCGCCGGCGAACGCGAGCAGCGTCTCGAGCGAGGCACCGGCCTGGACCCGGACCTCGGCCGACCCGTCACCGGCCTCCCGCTCCAGCGACATGGCGGTCAGGTGTGCGGTGGTGTCCAGCAGCACGACCCGGGCCGCCGCCGGTGTGCCGTCGGCCACCGTCAGGGGCGCCCAGCCGTGCCGCCGCCCCTGCGGGCGCACCGTCCAACCGGCGCCATGAGCCCAGTTGACGACATCGAGCACCTCCTGAGGACCGCGCGGCACGCACGTCCACAGCGGGTCGGTACGGATCTCACCGGCCCAGTTCTCGTAGACGCGCAGATGGAGGTCGACCCCCGCCGGGAAGCCCGGCGGCGCCGAGGCCGCGTGGGCGTCGCCCGGCCGGATGAGCCCGCGCAGCAACCAGACCGCACCGCCCGCGGCGGCCGACGATGCGAGCAGCCTGCGCCGCGACAGCCCGCCGCCCCGGATCGAAGAATCGTCCGTCATCCCCGCACCCCT
Source organism: Streptomyces sp. (assembly GCF_035563135.1). Lineage (GTDB taxonomy): Bacteria > Actinomycetota > Actinomycetes > Streptomycetales > Streptomycetaceae > Streptomyces. Next base: position 15,533 of record NZ_DATMVN010000112.1, on the reverse strand, counting down.
GTCCCCGAGTGTTACGGACCGGCTCCGCCGGGCCGTCCGGTACGCACGTTATCTAGAACAAAGAAGCCACAGTCAGGCATTCGATTAATTCACCTGAAAGAGTGAAGACGAGTTGGGTGGGATGAAGCAGGTGGTTCGTTCACAGGGGCGACACCCGCGGTCGGCCGGGCCTTCGACGGCCTCCCGGTGGGGGCGTCACAGCAGGATCTCGACATATCCGTCGGTTCCGTGGACGCGGATGCGCTGACCGTCCGGGATCAGTCGGGGGGCCCGCTCCACTCCCGCGATGACCGGCACACCGTGCTCCCGGGCGGTGACCGCGCCATGGATCATCAGGCCGCCCACCTCCGTCACCAGGCCCCTGATTCCGACGAACAGAGGCGTCCGGCCAGGGGCCGTGCGGGCCGTGCGGGCCGTGCGGGCCGTGCGGGCCGTGACCAGGATGCCACTCGTCCGGAGATCAGCCTTCGCCATGTCGAGGACGACGCGGGCCTTCGGCCCCCATGGACCTCGGACAGGTGAGCTTGGACCCCACCCGGTCGTCAGGCCCTTCGCCGAAAGCGAGATGACCATCTGGTCCACACCGGGCAGACGCTTCTGCCGTTTCTTGACGCTCTTCGGCTCGAAGGAGCCCTCGCGGTCGCGGGGCACGTTTAGCTCCACCGGGCCGATGTCGGTGAGCACGGTCCTGCCGCGGGTTCCGTTGCGCTTTTTCCGCCGTTCTTCCCGGCGGGATCATGCTTGTCATAGTAGCCGAGGCGGTCGGTGTTCTCGCCCTCGAGAGCGGACTCCAGGAGCCGCTTGGTCAGCTGCTGCAGCAGCCCGCCCTCACTGGTCAGCTGAAGGTCCTCGGCCTGAGCCCGGCCCACCAGCTCATCAATCAGCCGGCCGTCCACAGATTTCGCCGGCACCCCCTCAAACAGCTCCACGGGCTCGGTCTCGGTCACGTTGTTGCTGGTCATCGATGCATCTTCCATGATCGGGAGTTACACCGAGCGTTTTACAATCCCAGTCCATCCTGCCGCGTCTTCCGTACGCCGGGCGGGGCGCTCCCCTTCTCCGCGCAGATCCCGTACGGTGAGGCGTTCGCGGCCGTCCGGTACGCGCACTTTCCCTCCGGGCGCTGGGGGGAAAGGGCGGTCACCCGTGCCCAGGGCAGTTGGATGGGGCTCTGCCCCGTGCCGGCCGGCGTGGCGCCTACGCTTTCCTGTCAGTGCCACCGCTTGAGTACGGACGGAGCGGAGGGCCCTTGGGGCCACATCTCGATCTTGACGCGCTCAACGGTGTCCGGTGATTCGTCGGAAGAGATCCCGGCGACTGCCGCTGCGGCCAGATTTGATTTCTGTACCCGAAGCCGCACCCAGCCGGGCTCGACATGGATCCGCGGTGCGTCGTCAAGATAATCGGAACAGCCCATGACGACCGCGAGCCCGGAGGCGATCTCCATGCTCGCTTCCACGACATGGTTGTACAGGTCGAGATCTTTCACCGGTGGTTCCGTCACCCAGGCGACGTCGGCTTCGACATCGACATTGACTTCGGTTCTGATTCCGATGAGATCCTGACGGACGACGAGGTGGTCGGCCAGGGCTTGCGCCGACCACTCCTCCGTCACAGCGGAACAACGCCCGGACCCCCTCGTCGTAGGCGCCACTGATCCCGAACACCTTCTCGGCCATGGCCAGGCGTCGGCCCAGGGGAACCGCCGGAGGGGCGCCGACTGCGCCTGAGGACTGTCGGCGAACTGCAGGATGGAGAACGGTCCCGACAGGCCCGGGTGGGCGTCCGCGGTGCAGGGGAGGACCTGCATCGTGATGTGCGGCTCGGCGCCGAGCACGTTCAGGCGTTCCAGTTGTTCGCGCATGACATCCGGGCTGCCGACGACGCGGTGCGGTGCCGATTCGTCCAGGACGATCTGCAGGTGGAGCAGACGGGTCAGATCGTAGATCCGGTGTTGGCGGCGTACCTCCACCGCGTGCGGCTGCTCCTGGTCGACGTCGGGTGCTCAGTTGTGGGGTCGGTGCGTGGGTCACTGTTCCATGAATCTCGGCGCGAAATCGGGTGACGCGGGGGCGGTCGGTAGAGTGCCGGGGTGCTGGCTGTCCGGTCGGCGCCTTCCTGGGGGGATGAGCGAGACGAGGAACATGCCGGAACAAGCGAGCCCGCCTGTGATAGCACCGAACGATCCCCTGGTCGCATCGGTCGAGGCGGCGCGGATGGCGGCGGTGCGCCGTTACGACATCCTCGACACCCCACCGGACGGCGCGTACGACCGAGTCGCGGCTCTGGCCGCGCGGCTGTTCGAGGTGCCGGTGGCCACGGTGACGATCGTGGACGAGGACCGGATCTGGTTCAAGGCCACCCACGGCCTGGAAGGCGTCACCGAGATCGGCCGCGATCCCGGGCTGTGCGCCTCGGCGGTGCTGACCGATGACACCACCGTCATCCCTGACACGTTGCTGGATCCGGTCGCCTGCTCCAATCCGCTGGTCGCCGGCCCGATGGGGGTGCGGTTCTACGCCGCCGCTCCCATCATCACCGCGGACGGGTACCGGCTGGGCACGGTCAACATCCTCGACACCCGCCCCCGCGAGATCAGTGAGGCCGATGCCTCCGTCCTCGGGGACCTGGCCGCCGTGGTGTGTGACCAACTGGAGTTGAGGCTCTCGGCGTTGCACGTGGTGCGCGTCGAGCAGGAGCGCCGCAGGGTCGAGCAGGACAAACGCCAGGCGGAGGAAGAGGCCAGGCAGCGTGCCGAGCGGGACAGGGCGGCCATAGCCGCGTTCGCCTCGACCCTGCAGCGCACCCTGGTGCCTCCCGTACTGCCCGCGGTACCGGGGCTGGAGCTGGCCTGCCATTACAAGACCGCCTCCCCTCAGGAAGTGGGCGGCGACTTCTACGACGTCTTCCCCGTCGACGGGGGCCGGTGGGCTTTCTTCCTGGGCGATGTGTGCGGGAAAGGCGCTGAAGCCGCCTCGGTCACCTCACTGACCCGCTACACACTGCGGGCTGCAGCCCTCGTCGACGCGGATCCCACAGCCGCGCTGAAGGCACTGAACACCGCGCTGCTGCTGGACGCGGCGGTCGGTACCCGCTTCTGCACCGCCGTCTTCGGCCTGCTGGATCCCGCCGGGGACGGCGGTTTCACGGTCACGCTGGCCACCGGCGGCCACCCGCCCGCCTACCACCTGCGCCCCACCGAGGGCGGCGGGGTGCGGGTCGAAGCGGTTCGCGCCAAGGGCGGCATGCTGGTCGGCGCGTTCGCCGAAGCCGTCTTCGCCTCACGCACCCTGCACCTGGCACCCGGCGAGGGACTGCTGCTGTACACCGACGGGCTGACCGAGGCCCGAACCTCCGATGGCCACATGCTCGCCGATACGGGCCTGACCGACTTCCTGGCCCGGCGGCCGGGACCGGTGAGCGCCGGCATCCTGATCGACGACACCGTCGCACTGCTGGACACACTCCCTGACACCGAACGCGACGACGTGGCCCTACTGGCCCTGTCCGTTCCCACCCCCGATGCCGCTCCCGCAGGCATCACCACCACCGCTCACAGCGCCGCCGCCCCGACCGCCGACGTCGCCGTCGGGCAGGAGAACCGACGCCCATGACCGACGTATTCCACATCGACGTCCCGTACACCGACGGCGCCCTGGCGGTGATCGCGCTGTCCGGCGAATTCGACATCACCACCGCATCCGCCGTACGGTCCCGTGCCCTGGACCTCATCGCGGCCGGACATCCCGACCTGATAGCCGACCTGGCGGGCGTCACCTTCTGCGACTCCTCAGGGCTGGGAGCCCTCATCGGCATCTGGCGCTGCGCCAAGGACGCCAACGGCTCCCTGACCCTGGCGGCCATTCCCGAACGGCTGGGCCGCCTGCTCAGCGTCACCGGGATGGACACCTTGCTGCCCGCCCACCCCAGCACCGAGGCCGCGCTCGTGGCACGCCGGGGCAACCGCTCCACCGCCTGAGAACCTCTCACGCGCACAACCCGGTTTCAGCGGGTTCGCCTGACACGTCACAGCGTCGGCCAAGCGCGTGGGGGCATGACCAAGCGCGCGCCGCGACCTACGTACTGATCGCGACGCGCGCTTGGCCGCTCTGTGAGCGCAGTCCACTGTGCCTGTCACCGTCCAGTGCGCCCAGGCTGTACGAGTCGTAGGTAGACCTGGGGGGTAAGCGCGCCATCCACCTGCCCGGGGTCGGCACCACTGGCCGCAGGCGGTGGGTGAGGACCTCGACCAGCACGACCGGCGCGCCGTCTTCACCGACGACGGCGCTCGGCTCGTTCGTTTCGCACCCCGGGTACGCGCTCGAGGTCACGAGCATCTCGATGTGCGTGTAGATCCCGCGCACGACGAGCTGGTCGCGGCCCATGGCCTGCCATCCGCTCGACCAGATCTCGTAGTGGTGCACTGCTTGGGCTCATCACGCTTTCGCTCGGATCGATCCTGCCGCGACTGCCGTCCGGGAGGCGACGACGTGGCGCTATGGCATGCTCGGCATCGACCGCTTGCGCACCCTCACGCCGACGGTCGGCTTCAGCCGGTGGCCGACCGGGCCTCTCAGATCTCCGGAGCACGTCGTTGCCTGCGGCCAGGGTCCGGGTTTTGGGCCGGGTGGGCTTCCTGCCCAGGCGGACCCGGCGGCCATAGCGGCATCCCCGTTCCTCGTCGACCAGGCCGGCAAGCAGGTATCCGGCTGTGCGGATCACTTCTTCGAGCGTGGCACGGACCGCTTCGGTGACCAGTTCCAGCCGGGCCAGGTCGCGCACCGCAGCCACAACATGGGTGAAGTCGGTGCGCTGCGTAGTGCGTTCGCTCGCCAGCCCCGCCTCTTTCAGGCGGACGAGTGGCAGGTCGAGGAGACGGTGGGTGCGGCCTTCTTCGGCGAGGCGCTGGCGGAGGTCGGCGAGCACACTGTGAGGGAAACCGGGATCTTCCGGTTCCAAGGCCATGGCGTAGGTGAAATCCATGCGACAGCGGACCGCCTCTGCTGCCTGCCGGTCCGACATGCCCATCAGGAACTGCAGAACGCACAAGGTGGCCAGTTGGACCGGGGCGTCCGTCACGCGGGTACCAGCCCGCCAAGTCATCGTCGCATCACAGCCCGTCCAGTCCTGTCTCCACATCACCGTCGTACCGCCTGGGCTGCTTGCCTGTGCGATTCACGCGGTCGAAGAAGGGACTTGCTCACCGGCACGGGGGGAGCGACAGCGGACACCTCGGTTGCTGCATCGGTCTTCGGAACAGCCCGGGCATGCCCATCGATCACGCAGGCGCACTGGAAAACTCCAAGATCCCCAGCAGGATCAAGTACAGAAGTTGTTCCAGAACCACTTCATGTGAACGAAGCCGGTCAGCTGCTGCGTCGGGCGAGACTGTAGATCAGGATCAGGACAGCCGCTGCCATCACCACCACGTGTAACCATGCGGGAGCGGCTGAGGCGTCTGCAGCTGAGGTCGTCATGAACGAGGTCATTGCGCTCTCTCCTTCTTCGCGAGTGTCCGGGTCGGATCTGCAGCCGGTACGCGTGTGCCGATGCACCGGTGCAGTAGGGGCGCGCATCGAGCTACGGTGCCCGGCGGCGCGCAGCTTGTGGGATGGCGCTGCCGACCGGGCTCGATGCGTACGGTGTCAGCTGGTCATGCGGCGGTCATCGTCGGCCTGCTCGCCGTCCGCTGCCGATGCCTGCAGCGTGCAAGGCCAACAGGCCCAGGCCGAGCAGCATCGCGTTCGCCGAGGCGAAGACCTCGTTGGCCGTTATGTCGGCAACGTTGATCAGGACAGCGATGGCGAACAGTACTGCCGCAGCTATCGCCAGCATGAGGTTGACTCCTTCGGGTTCGTTGAAATCCGTGTACCCCCGTCTGCCGGAAGCAGGCGCCTGAGAAAGGACGGTGCGGCCCGCGGGCCCGGTCTGCCCGTGGAACAGGGCGGCCGGACAGCGGTTCGGTGCGGTCCACCATGGGGTCGTGCGGTCCTCCGCTCCGAGAAAAGTGCCCCTTCATACGTCCCCTGGTGTCCGTCGCCGCTGCGGTAGCAGCCGGTTCGCTCGCCCTCATCCATCCGACGGCCCCAGCACCACCCGACCGGTGCGTGGCACCTGGTGACCGGGCTTGTGCCGCCGCAAGGACTGCAGCGCCCCAGCGCGGTGGACCTCACCGGCGGCAGGGAGAAGCGGACCCCCTCGTCCACATCCAGTTCGGCTGCTGGTCCGCGGGCTTCCCTCGAGGACCCCTTCCGTTCACCATGGCTTCACTACCGGTACTCGACGAACCAGGCGCAGAAGTGACATCAGGGAAGGCAGGATCCGCAGACGGCCTCCTCTGTCATGCATTCCGGTCTTCGTTCCTTCTCGCAAGAGCGAACTGGATAGGCTCGCCTCCATGCTGAGACTCGGAATGCCTGTCATCGGTGTCACGGACATCCCCCGCGCGGTGGCCTTCTGGACAGCGGCCCTGGGCCTGGTCGCCGTCCAGGAATGGCAGAGCGAAACATGGCGGACGCTCAACCACGCCGACGGATCCGGCCGGGCGCTCGGCCTGATGCGCAGCGCTTCCCCGGCCGAGCCACGTCCCCGTATCCATCTGGACCTCTTCACGGATTCGGCGGAGGAGCAACAGGCAGAGGTCAGGCGGCTGATCGGCCTCGGCGCGCAGTCCGTCGCCTGGGACCTCTACCCGCCCGAGCCGGACTTCGTGGTGCTTGCCGACCCGGACGGCAATATTTTCTGCGTCGTGGATCTGAGCCATACACCCAGCGGTGGTGAACAGCCGGCTCCCTGACAGGGGGCGTGATCTCCGCCGGAGCCGGACGCGCCGTATGCCGCCCTGGGACATCCTGCGATCACACTTCGAGCGGTCTGATCCGCCCTGAACCTCCGGCAGGCCGATGAGATGCTCGAGTACCTGGTCGGCGCCCCGCAGCAGCATCGCGGGTCAGGAGTCGTTGCGAGGTCAGCCCGCCGGGAGATGATCGCGCACGGCGTCGGCGGCCGACCGGACTCCATGCGCCTTTTCGGACAGGGCAGTGCCCATCGTGTGCCGGGCCTTGCGGACGCTACGGCCGCCGGCAGTCGCAGCTGCCCGTGAACGATAGGCCAACGAGGGCTTGCCGTGGGTGTCCGCCGCTGCGATCAGCAAGCCGCCGAACAGGGACAGGTTCTTGCTGAACTGGGCACGCTTCCGAGCCCGTTCATCAGAATCGTCTGTCTTCCACCAGGCCTGCCCGGCCAGGGTCGTGGGCACGAGCGTGGCCGCCAGCGTGAGAGCCGAGGCGCGCGGAAAGCGGCCTGCCGCGAGGAGCACACCGGCACCCAGCTGTACGGCGCTGTTGATCCGTACGAGTCGCACCGTGTCGTCCGGCAACTGCGGGACGCGTCCCGCGAGGGACTGCGCCACCGGATCAGCGGCGGCTTCCACGGAATGCGGGTCCCGGAGCGTGCGGAGCCCGCCGGAGATGAACACGGAAGCGAGCAAAGGGCGGGCGACTGTCCTCAGAATGGCCATGCTCCGCGCATGCCCGGGTTCATCCGGAGCACGCGTCCGGCTTTCTCGCGGCGTGTCGGAGGCACGTCCTCCCCGCGCGGTCCTGCCCCGGGAAATCTGTGTGCGTGAACGCTCCGGGGACCCTCACCCGCAGTCGGACGAGGGCCTTGGAATTCCGCCGGGAGCCCGCCTGGTATTCGTCCTCGGGTTCCCTTCCGTGCAATGCTGAACGGCACGTGGATCAAGGCGGACAGCGGAAGAAAGTGCAGGGTGAGGGCAGTGCGTCGGCGGGGCGGGACCATCATGCGGGATCGGTTCACGGCGTCCGATCCGGGGCTGCTACGGCTGACAGCGGGACTGCGGACCGTCTCGGCGATCACGCTCACCCTGGCGGTTCTGGCCCTGCTCGGCACCGGTGTCACCCATATGGTCGCCGGTGCGATGACAGCCATGACTGCCACCTTCGCGGTCAAGGACAAGCTGGTACGCGACCAGGCGGTCACGCTCGCACTCGGCCTGCCGGTCGCGCTCGTCGCGATGTCCTTGGGCGCACTACTGACCTCGCAGGTCGTTGCGGGTGAGCTGTTCTTCGTGGCTCTCATTTTCGGGGCCGTCTACAGCAGGCGCTTCGGCGAACGCGGTACTGCACTGGGCCTTGTCGGCTTCCAGATCTACTTCCTCTCCCTCTTCGTCGGGGCCTCCACGTCTCACCTGCCGGAGCTCTGCCTGACCTTGGCCATTGCGTTCGGCTGCAGCGCGGTGGTGCGCTTCGCCGTTGTTCCGGAAACGCCACAACGCGTCCTGGCACGGCTTCGCGATGCCTTCCGGACGCGGGTCGCTCAGCTCGTCGCCATACAGATCGAGCTGCTCGACGCCGGGCCGGAGCAGTTGGAGAAGGTCCTCGACGACCTGAGGCTACGTACCGCGCGGCTGCACGAAACCGCTCTCATGATCCAGGGACGCCTGGAGGAAGGCACACAGGACGCGGACAAGGCGGCGCTGCTGCAACGCCGGGTCGCGGACGCCGAGATCGCTACGGAACGCCTGGGCATGCTGCTGTTGAACGCTCGCAGTGCCGAGCGCGCGGACACCCTCACCCTGCACCTGCCGCACGCGCCCGTGCCGCTCACCGGGAACTGGAGGCCGGCCGAGGACGACGCGACCATCGCTCTACGGCGGGATCTCAAGGCCTTGCACCTCCTGGTGGTCCGGCCGGCGTCGAGCGACGAAGGTACGGCGGTGGCTCACATTCGCAACAGGCTCCTCGGCTACCGGGAGGAGGACAAGCTTCCCCCGGCGCCAGCGGGCATCCAGGACGCGTTCCGCGGCATCGGTGAGGCCGCCCGGTCCGTCCTGGGGCTGCGTCTCGCGCTGGACGGCCCCCAGGACGAGTCCGACGACTCGCCGGCGACCACCCGCTCCCGTGAGGAATTCGACGCGGAGGACCTTGCGATCGCCTCCTCCGAAAAGTCCGGGGACGAGGACCGTGCCGGGCTGCAGCGTCCCACCACCAGGGCGGCCTTCCAGGTATCGGTCGGCTCGGTCCTGGCCATGGTCGGCGGAGAGCTGCTCTCCAGCCAACGCTGGTACTGGGCCGTTCTCACCTGCTGGGTGGTCTTCCTCAACACCGCGTCCACCGGCGAGATCCTGGTCAAGGGTTACCGAAGGCTCCTCGGCACGCTGCTGGGCGCCGTCGCCGGTGTGGCACTGGCGGGTCTGGTCGGAGACCACACCTGGGCCGCTTTCGCCCTCGTCCTCGTCTTCATCTTCGCGATGTTCTACACCGCTCCGCTGTCGTACGCGGTCATGTCCTTCTTCGTCACAGCCATGCTGGGTCTGCTCTACACCCTGCTCAATTCGTACAGTTTCGATGTGTTGGTGCTGCGTATCGAGGAAACCGCGATCGGCGCCGCGTGCGGCGTCATCGCCGCCGTCCTGGTATTGCCGGTGCACACCGACCGCCGTACGGACGAACTGCTGGGCACCGTCCTGGACCGGCTGGGCGATGTCGCGTCCGCGGCAGTGGAGCAGCTCAGTGGCGGGCCTGCGTCCGACCTGCTCGGCCTGGCCCGCAGTTTGGACAAGGCTCTGGACGAACTACGGGAGTCCACCCGCCCGTTGACCTACCCCATGACCCCTCTGCGTGGCCGGCGGCAGACCGTTCGCTATCTGGTGGCGCTCCTGGAGACATGCGCATACCAAGCCCGGTCACTCGCGGCGACCGCCGAGCTCGTGCCGCACAGCAAAACCGTCGCTGCCGACCCCCGCCTTCTACGGGCCGGGCAGCGCATCGCCCACAACATCGGGGTGCTCGCCGCACATGTCGAGAACGAGGGGGCGGGGGGTGAGGTCCGGTCAGGTGCCAGCATCGCCTCGACACTGCGGGACTCCGGATCCGGCAGCGTGCCTTCCGGCACGGTGACCTTCCGCGTACTGCGTCATCTGCAACGCCTCGATGAAGGCGTGGTCGGGCTCGCGCGTCCGCTCGGCGTGCCGGTAGCCGACCGAGCCGGAGCGAGGACCGTACGCGACTGAGGCGAGGCTGCGACCACCGCCCAGCCGTGCCGTCCGGCGAAGCCGGGGGCGGGGCAGGACTGGGCGGAGGATTTCTGGCGTTTCCGGCAGCATGAGGTTCAAGTGGCATCCGCGCCAGGGGCCCTTGGGCGCGGTGTTTCTTCGCCCGTTGCCGGGGAGACGGGGGACGCGGTCTCACACGAGCGGGTTCTGTCCGCGGTGTACTCGGTGATCCTCCAGCGTCCCCCGGCGCCCCGCTCCACTCTCGCTGTGGCCGCATAGCGCGACGGCTGACCGGCCGGTGGCGGGATCCGCCACCCGGTCGTCGTGTCGAGGGTCTGCCATGTCGAGCCGTCCACACAGTCCTCGACCATCGCGGTGGGCGGCTGAGCTCCGACAGTGATCGTGGACACCTCCGGTTCGTGCGCGAGATCGCCGCGCATCACCGTGCGCTCTTTTTTCATGCGGGCCAGATCTGCTTCCAACGCCTCCAATGCGCGGGAGTCCATGTACCGCTTCAGGGCCGTCCCCTTCGCCGAGGCCGCCCGGTACGCCTTCGCCTTCTCCCTCCACATCAGGCCGTAGACCTCCAGCACCTCAGCTCTGGCCACCTCCTCAGCCCCTTCCGGCGTCGAGGAGGTGAGCGCGCCCGGAGACACCGGCGTACGGGGCGGGGCGGAGGTGACTGCCGATGGCACGCCTGCTGTGGGCTTCGCGTCGTCCTCGCCACCCTCACGGTCACCACCGCAGCCGGTCAGAACGAGAGCGAACACCACAACACCGCACCGCAGCATCGCGTCCGCCTGGGGGCACTTCTGCAGAGCCGTCACCATCAGGACCCCAAACTCACCGTTCGACACCGGTCACGGGCCCAACGAGGCCCGCCCTCATCAAGTCACGCCGTCTGCCGACGCTCCTCCCTTTCCCGCTGAGACAACACACGCAAAAGCACCTGCTCCGTGAGCGAGTTGACGCCCTCGTCCTCTCGAACAGCGAGTCGGGGGTCCGCCGTGTTGCTGACGACCGGACCCAGGTTCGCCGGTGTCGCGAATGAGGGCCTCTTCTGCGTACCCGGTCCGTTCCACACCCTTAGGGATGCGGTACGAAGTCGGTTGTGAACGAACAGACTCAGCCCGCGACCGTTCGCGTGTTCATCGCCCTCGCCCCGCCCGACCACGCGAAAGAAGAACTGGCCCGGCGGTTGCGCCCCGCCTACGGCACACACCCGCACATGCGGTGGAACCGCATCGAGGACTGGCACATCACCCTGGCATTCCTCGGGGAGCTTCCGGCCGAGACCGTTCCACTCCTGCTCCGGCCGCTCGCCCGCCTCGCGGCGGATCACCGGCCACCCCGCCTGGCGCTGCATGGCGGTGGAAGTTTTGACGACCGGGTGCTGTGGAGCGGAGTCGACGGAGACCTCGACGAACTGCATGTGCTCGCCGCTGACGTGCGTACGGTGGTCAGGAGCTGCGGTGTCGCCTTCGAGGGCCGCCCCCTACGCCCCCATCTGACGTTGGCCCGTGCCCGCCGAGGAGACCGGTCATCGGCGTCGGAGATCGCCGAAGGTCTCGCCGGCTTCACCGGCGTCCGGTGGCCTGCCGAACGTCTCCACCTGGTCGGCAGCAATACAGGCCGTAGCCGTGGACCGATCCGCTACCGCGACGTCGAGGCCTGGACCCTCGGTAGCGGGAACCGTGCTGCCTCCTGACCGGCTCGCTGCCGATCTTCTGCGGGAGATCGGCGAGGGTGTGGGCTACGGGAGGCCGGCGGACCCTGGTGATCCTGCGAACCGGACCGGGTCGACGACGACCGCGCGGTGTGCGGCGAGCGGCTGCGCATCGCGGAGGCAGGACCGGCCGCTCCGGACGACGAACCGGGGCGTTCACGGGATACACCTGTCTCGTGAAGTTCCTGGGTGACGTGAGCGGATTCTCCCCGAGCACGGTGAACTCCTTGCTCCTGGTCCTGGAGGTCGCGTGCCTGGCTGGGGTGAGCGTCACCGGAGCGCTGCTGGACCGTTTCCCGCGCGCCGTATTGACTGCTGTCGTGGTCACCCAGGCGGTGGGCATGCTCGGTCTCTACGCAGCCGGCACCAATGCGAGGGCAGCCGTGGGGTTCCTGGTGCTGTTGGGTGGTGCACTCGTCCCGGTGTTCATGGTCCCCCAGAACGAGATGCCGCGTTGCGCACCGGGGCGCACGGGCATCGCGTTCGCAGCCAGTTCCGGTGTCTGCAACGCTGGAATCGCGGCAGGAGCCGCGATCGGCGGGTTGGTCCTGCCGCTCTTCGGTGTACGGGACACCTTCCTCGTGGGCGGCCTGCTGACTGCCGGAGCCTGCTCAGTGCTTCTGGGCGGGCGGCTGTTTCCTGCGGGGAAGGCGGCGCGGATGGAGAAGGCCCGGCCGGACCCGCGGTCGTGAACAGTGGACCGAGCCCGAGACGTCCTCTGACGAAGGACGCCGGGGCCGGGTTTTCACATGCGGTGGTGGACCCGGCAGGTTTCCCTGTCGGGTCCACCACCTTCGAAGGCACAGGCCGGCTCCACAGCTGAAGCGGAAAGGGAAGCGCGCCTGTGAGCGCGGGAACGCGCAGCGGGTGATGAGGCGGGATCAGCGGATCTCGGTGGTCCGCTGCTCCTTCAGGGACGCGCAGTTGGAATTCTCCACCGACACGTACACGTTGTCGATGCTGCCGCCCCAGCTCACGCAGTAGCCCTTGCCGTAGACATAGCCCGGCCCGGCGTACGAGGTGAAGTTTCCGTCGTCCCCGGCCCACTCGTCCGTGGCGGGGACGTAGATGTACGCGGACATGTGCTTGGCCGCCCCCGGGTTGGCGCGGATGGTTGCGACACAGTTCTTGCCGTTGGACGCGTTGTACGTCAGGTAGACGGTGCCCAGCGAGCCGACGGGCGCCGAGTTCACGGTCTTGTACGCCTTGCCGCAGACACCCTGCGGCGTGACGTTCGGCGCGGCGGAGGCGGTCGCGCCGAACGCGACCGTAGCGCCCACCACGAGCGCGGTGAACGCCCCGGCAGCGGTGATGCTACGCAGAATTGCCATATTTCCCCCTTGTGTCTCTGAGAGCGTTTTACTCCTACTTGATGTGACTCGCGAACACCACGGATGGTTGCCCTGTATCCACGCAGAGGTACCGGCGATGAGTGAAGGCTGCCGCCCGAGCAGTACGTCACACCTCTCGGAGAGCTCCACGAGGCCCGAGCACGGAGCCGTGTCCCTGGAGTGGACCAGCGATCTGCCTGCGGTCTCGATGCGCACGGCGAACACCGGCATGCCATGAGCTACCGCTCGGCCGGTCGGAGTGAGCGCGCCGACGCGAGCCCGATGCCCGTAGCAGAGCTCATGGATGGTGAAGGCGGACTCCACCGGGCTGCGCCGAGCTGTTCGTGAGGAAGTGCGCCAGCCGGTCAGCGATACCGGGCGGCCCGTACAGCGGGATGGCCCCGGTGAACCGCATGTCTGCGTACAACCCGGCGCAGCAAGCGGTGAAAAGGTCCGCGCCGCGGCCGACGTACAGGTACGAGATCCAGCTCGCGTCCAGTTCATCAAGACGGAACGGAGGTGTCGCCGCGACTGGGCCGGCGATCCGTTGCCCGCATCCACCCGGACCCGAGCACCTCTGCCGGACGCCAGGTAGCCGGAGCAGGGGTGGCCGACTTCGGCATGAGGCCTCGCAGACCCCAGGACGGTGAACTGGAGAAGATGGTTGGGCGTTGCGGGAACCCAGGGCAGGGAGCGCCCTCAGGCGGCGGAGGCGGTACAGGGCCGCAATGTGCGCAGCGGGCTGGACACGGCCGACGTCCACCGGTCCCCCATTGCTGAACCGACCAGAAAAACATCAGCTACTTTGCGGAACCTTTACCCACCTCCGGCCGTTGACCGGATGAGCGCACGGGCTCGTGACCGACAACTCAGACGAAGACCGAGGTGACCTCAATGGCAGTGTGGGACCGGCTCAAGGACCAGGCCAAGAATCTGCAGCAGTCCCAAGGAGCGCGCGGACCTGCGGCGGGACACAGCGGCGGGCATGGATCCGGCGGTGGTTCGCGCGCCCAGCTGGTCGGCACGCTGAAGTCACAGCTCGCCTCTCTTAAGACGGAGCTGAAGAGCGGCGCCTACCGGGACGCGAGCATGGCGATGTGCGCACTCGTCGCGGCCGCGGACGGACACGTGGACCCTGCCGAGCGTCAGCATGTGGAGTCGATGATCCTGGGCAACGACGTTCTGCAGAACTTCCCGCCGGAGCAGTTGCGCACACGCTTCAACAAGCATGTGGACCAGCTGAGCATCAACTTCCAGCAGGGCAGGGCCGAGGCGATGCAGGAGATCGCCAAGACCGCCAAGAAGCCGACGGAGGCAAGGGCCGTACTCCAGACCGGCATTGTCATCGCCGGGGCCGACGGCAACTTCTCCCAGGCCGAGCACATGATCCTCCGAGAAGCCTGCACGGCGCTGGGCCTGTCGCCCGCAGAATTCCAGCTCTGACCCGAACAGGTTCGCAGGCCCCCCTCTCAGGACGGCCGATGAACGACGGTGGCGTCCGGCCGCAATGGACGGCCGGCACGTGCAGACGTGTCGGGCAGCCGCCTCGACGGACGCCCCGCCGCGCACAGCAGGGGCGTACCGCCTGCGTGCAGGCAGGCGTCAGCCGTGGTACGCGAACGGGACACCTGCCGGCTTCCCGGACACCGGATGCACCGATGCCTGATGCCTGATGCCTGATGGAGCTTCGTCAGGCGCACTGAGCCGGGTGCTCAGCGGGCGGAGGGCGGCGAAGACGTGTGAGTGTGAGGCCGACCGCCTGCGGGGAGGGCGCAGGCGGGCGTGCCACCTGGCATTTTTTCGCGGTTGTTCGCCACAAGCCGGTAGACGCCGTGAGCGATCCAGCGAAGTGGGGGCAGGGTGAGCAGCGCACCCGGAACAGCCCAGCCTCTGCCCGCGTGCAGGAGCAGTTTGGCAACAGCCTGCGCGCCCCCGTGGATCGCTCCGGCCTGCGTGATCCACAGCAGCTCGTACTCGGCTCGCTCTCGAGTGGTCCCGAGCGAGTCCAGATCCGCGAACTGCCAGGGGATGATTTCGCAGCGCGGCCGGAGACGGCGTTCGGCGAACATGACGGAGGAGGTGCAGAATGCGCAGTCTCCGTCGTAGATGAGTACAGATCGTGTCCGCATGACCTCATCATGCCGCACAGCGCACCTGTGGCGCCTGTGGCCCATGCTGCTTCCGCCACGTGAGTGGGGCCGGGTGTTTGAGGGCCGCTTCGCGATGCCCCCCCCGGGGCGGGGGTTCTCCCAGGACGGGTCGAACTCCAGCGGCCGCCGCCCGGTGAGCCGGCGCATCCGTTCTCCACCGACAGGCAGCAGGCCGGATTCGATACGTACGATCCGGTCATCCAGCGGTTGTTTTCGCACCATCTCAGCATCGTGGCCGGACAGAAGCGGTGGGCCGACCGGAGCGGGGCTCCGTTCACCGGGGCGAGCAGCTCACGCGTTTCCGTATGGCT
>NZ_DATMVN010000111.1:0-19178 GCF_035563135.1 Streptomyces sp. | reverse complement strand
CGATCCGGGCCAGCATCCGCGCCCGGTCGGGGCGGTGCGAAGCGGCGGCCGCGCGCAGCCGCTCCCGCAGGTCCTCGTCCATCACTGCCTTCCTCCGGTGCGCTGCCCGGCGGCCGCCACCTGTACCCGTACCGCGGGGGCCTCGGGGCCGAGCAGCCGCTGGAGTTCCGCCACACCGCGTGAGGTCTGGCTCTTCACCGTACCCACCGAGATACCGAGGACCAGAGCGGTGTCCCGCTCGGACAGGTCGAAGGCGTGCCGCAGCACCACACACGCGCGTTTGCGGAACGGCAGCCGCCGCAGGGCCCCTTGGACATCCACCACGGCCGACACGTCGGGTCCGTCCGCCGCACAACCGTCCCCGGCCCCGCGAGGCGCCCAGAACAGCGCGACCCTCCGCCGCTCGCGCACCGCGCTGCGGATGCGCGTACGCGCCAGATTGGCGACGACCCCTCTCGCGTAGGCCGCCGGGTGGTCGGCGCCCCTGACCCGGTCCCAGCGGTGCCAGAGCGCCATGAGCGCGTCGGCGGCCAGGTCGTCCGCCGCGTCGGCCTCACCCGTCAGCAGATGGGCGAGGCGGGCGAGTTCGGCGTAGTGGGCCTCGAAGAACGCGTGGAACTCGGCGGCAGCAGCATCATCCAGGACGGTGCCCACGGGTACCTCTTCTCTGCACTGGATCCCTGCGCCCGAACGGATTGTGTACGTTCCCAGCTCCGTTCGCGGGGCGAGAGCATGTCCACACGCGCCCCGGAAGCGCTTCGACGCGTGTGCGACTCCCAGTAAGGCGCAACACGACGAAAACGTGAACCCTTGGTGCCGAAAAACCGTTCAGCTCACGCGGTGCCGGGTTCCGCGAGCCACCGGGTGCGCAGTCCCGTACGGCCGGCGATCACCTCGAAAACGGCGTCGCCCCGCTCCCTCGGCCCGCCAGTGCCGCCTTCATCATCTTCTGTGCGATCGGCGCGGCCAGGCCGTTGCCGCTGACCCCGGACCGGGCCGCCCCGGAGTCCTCGACGACCACCGCGACCGCGACCTGCTTGCCGGTGGTCCCGCCCTTCGCGTACGAGGTGAAGCAGGCGTACGGGGTGTTGCTGTTGTCCACGCCGTTCTGCGCGGTTCCCGTCTTGCCGCCGACCTCGGCGCCGTCGATCCTCGCGTTGCTGCCGGTTCCCTCCTCCACGACGGTCACCATCGCGCTGCGCAGCTGCTCGGCCGTCGATTCCTTCACGACCCGCTCGGTCCCGCCGTCCGGATACTCCTGGAGCGTGGAGCCGTCGGCGCCCGTCACCTTCGAGACCATGTCGTCTTGTTCATCCCGGTGAGGGACGAACGGGGGCGCCGGGTACGTTCCCGTTCGTGTCCCTTCTCACCGGTTCCTCACGTGCGGCGCGCCGCCCGCCAGGCGCTCAGAGCCTGCGCGTCGCGAGGGTGAGCCGGTCGCGGGCGTCGAACAGGGCGTCCTTGACCAGCTGCTCGTGCGCCGGTGTGAGCCGGGCCACCGGCACCGAGCAGCTGATCGCGTCGCGCGCCGGAGTGCGGTACGGGATCGCGACGCCGAAACAGCGCAGACCCAAGGTGTTCTCCTCGCGGTCCACCGCGTAACCCTGCTCGCGGATGAGGTGCAGCTCCTCGATCAGCTTCTCGCGGTCGGTGAGGGTGTGCTCGGTCAGCGCCGGAAGCGTCTCGGGCAGCATCTTGCGGACCTGCTCGTCGCTGTGGGTCGCCAGCAGCGCCTTGCCGAGCGAGGTGGAGTGCGCGGGCAGCCGGCGGCCGACGCGGGTGAAGGGGCGCAGATAGTGCTGGGACTGCCGGGTGGCGAGGTAGACCACGTTCGTCCCGTCCAGCCGGGCCAGGTGGATGGTCTCCGTGGTGTCGTCGGAGAGCCGGTCCAGCGTGGGGCGGGCGGCGGCGACGACCTCGTCACCGTCGATGTACGAGGTGCCGACGAGCAGGGCCCGCACCCCGATCCCGTACCGCGTGCCCGTGGCGTCGGTCTCCACCCAGCCGAGCTCCACCAGCGTGCGCAGCAGCATGTAGAGGCTGGACTTGGGGTAGCCGACGGCCTCCTGGACGGCGGCCAGCGAGTGCATGCCGGGGCGCCCCGCGAAGTACTCGAGGAGTTCCACCGTCCGTACAGCGGACTTGACCTGTGCCCCACCGGACTCGCCAACCGACATGCTTCATGCCCCTTCCAGCCCTCTTGGACGACTCTGCGACTTCTTGCCAACACCGCGCGCCCGGAAATAGAGTTCCCGTGTATTCACGTTCAGGAACGCTGTTCAGAATACCGAACAACTTCTCCTGTGTGGCAGTGGACCGGAAGGAAATACGGTGGCAGCAGCACCAGTCTGGAGCGTCGACCCCCGGACGGGGAACCCGCGTGAGCAGGTTGCGGTGGAGGCTACAGCGGAGGAGGTCGACCGCGCGGTCCGGGCAGCGCACGGCGTCCGCGAAGCGCTGGCCGACCGCACCGTGCGCGCCGCGTTCCTGCGGACCGCGGCCGACCTGCTCGCCGAGGCCCGGGAACACGTCATCGAGGCGGCCGACGCGGAGACCGCCCTCGGCCCCGCCCGGCTGACCGGCGAGCTCGCCCGCACGGCGGCCCAGCTGCGGGCCTTCGCCGAGGTCGTCGACGAGGGCGCCTATCTCGACATCCACATCGACCACGAGGACGGCAGCCGGACCCCGCCGTGGCCGGACCTGCGCCGCTACAAGATCCCGCTCGGGGTCGTCGCCGTCTACGCCGCCAGCAACTTCCCGCTCGCCTTCTCCGTCCCCGGCGGCGACACCGCGAGCGCGCTCGCGGCGGGCTGCCCGGTCGTCGTCAAGGCGCACCCCGACCACCCGGCGACCTCGGAGATCTGCGGCTCGCTCCTGCGCAGGGCCGCGGCGCAGCACGGGCTGCCCGAGGACGTCGTGACCGTGATCCACGGCTTCGAGGCGGGTGTCGAGCTGGTGAAGCACCCGCTCGTCTCCGCCGCCGGCTTCACCGGCTCGATCCGCGGCGGCCGCGCCCTCTTCGACGCCGCGGCCGCCCGGCCCACCCCGATCCCCTTCCACGGCGAGCTCGGTTCGCTCAACCCCGTCGTCGTCACCGAGGCGGCTGCCGCCGAGCGCGGTGAGCAGATCGGCGCCGGGCTCGGCGGCTCGATGACCATGGGCGCCGGGCAGTTCTGCACCAAGCCCGGCTTCGTGTTCGCCCCGTCGGGCGAGGCCGGGGACCAGCTGCTGAAGTCGCTGACCGAGACGGTGAGCGGTACGGGCGCCGGGGTCATGCTCGACCACCGGATGCGCGACGCCTTCGTCCACGGAGTGGCCGAACGGGCCGCACTCCCGGACGTGGAGACCCCGGTCACCCCGGGCGCGGGCGGCGAGCACACGGTCTCCGCCGGCTTCTTCACCGTCCCGGCGCAGCGGCTCGTCCAGGAAGGGCCGCACGACGCACTCCTGGAGGAGTGCTTCGGCCCGGTCACCGTCGTCGCGCGCTACGACTCCGCGGACGAGATCACCGCCGTGCTGTCCCGCCTCCCGGGGAACCTCACCGCCACCCTCCAGATCGCCACGGAGGAGGCCGACGGCAGCGCCGCGGACCTGCTGGCCGAGCTCACCCCGGTGGCCGGACGCGTCCTGGTCAACGGCTGGCCGACCGGTGTCGCCGTCGCCCCCGCCCAGCACCACGGCGGCCCCTACCCGGCCACCACCTCCACCTCCACGTCGGTCGGCGCCACCGCGATCGAGCGCTGGCTGCGCCCGGTCAGCTACCAGTCGACGCCCGACGCGCTGCTGCCGCCCGAGCTCCGCGAGGACAACCCGCAGAACCTGCCGCGCCGGGTCGACGGGCGCCGCGCGTGACAGCGGTACGGCTCCCCGAGCTGCCCTTCGCCCTGGAACCCTTCGGGCCCGAGGGCGGATGGGCGTACGAGGGCGGTGTGCTGACCGGCACGGCGGGCGCGAAGCAGGACCGCTTCGTCCCGCCGGGCGGCGACGCCCTGGAACCCGCGAGCGACGCGCCGCGCCTGCTGGGAGCGGCCCCGGAGGGCGACTTCCAGCTGATCGCCAGGGTGAGCGTCGCCTTCGACGCCGCCTTCGACGCGGGGGTGCTCTACCTCCACGTCGGGGAGCGGGAGTGGGCGAAGCTCTGCCTGGAGCTCTCCCCGGAACGCCCGACGGTCTGCACCGTGGTCACCCGGGGCCACTCCGACGACGTCAACTCCGCCGTGATGGAGGGTGACAGCTGCTGGCTGCGGCTCAGCCGCACCGGGGGCGCCTTCGCCTTCCACGCCTCGGCGGACGGCGAGCGGTGGACCTTCGTCCGGCTGTTCACCCTCGGCACGGAGGAGGAGCGGGCGGCGGCCCGCATCGGTTTCCTCGTCCAGTCGCCGACCGGCGAGGGCTGTACGGCGTCGTTCGACCGGATCGCCTTCCGGCCCGCCGCCCCGGGCGGTCTGCGCGACGGCAGCTGACGGCACGGCCCTGCCGGTGTCCGGCAGGATCTGACGCACGGTGAGGGGTGCGCGGCCCGTACGCGGGCGGCGCACCCCTCCGGTGTCAGGGCCCGGTGGCGTGGCGCGAGGACCTCACCGCGAAGGCTTCCGTGCCGTGCGGCCGGCACACGTACTCCTTGCCGGTGGTCGGCCGGTCCGGCCGGCACGGACGGCGCCTGCGGTGACCTCAGTGCCGGATCAGGCCGCCGACCGGGACGGGAGCGACGTGGCCGGTCGCCGGGGTGCTCCGCGCCAGGGCGAGGCCGACGTCGACCAGCGAGGACCGGGAGAGGCCGGCGACGCCGGGGAGCGGAGTCCAGACCGACCCGGCGGTCTCACCGTTCGGCTCGGGCCGAAGCCGGCCGCCGGTGATGCGGACCCGGTAGAAGATCCCGACGTTCTGGAGCTCGGGCCGGCCGGGCGGACGGCGCTCTGCCGCAGGGACCACCCGTGAGTCGACGCCCAGCAGACGCTCGACCACCGCGTCCAGGCCGGTCTCCTCGGCGACCTCCCGGATCACCGCGTCGAACGGATCCTCGGCGTGCTCGACCCTGCCGCCCGGAAGGGTCCAGGTCTTCTCGCCGTCCGGCCGTACGGCGTGGGCGAGCAGCACCCGCCCGTCCTCGATGCACACGGCGTACGCCGCCAGTCGCAGATCCACCCTCCGGAGCCTATGCCCCGGGCGGTTCAGCCGTTGTACGGGGCGGTGACGTCCAGGACCCAGGTGACGCCGAAGCGGTCGGTGAGCATGCCGTACAGAGGTGCCCACCGGGCGGGCCCCAGCGGGTGCACGACGGCCGAGCCCTCGGTGAGCCTGTTCCACAGGGCGCTGATCTCCTCGGAGTCCTCACCGCGCACGGAGACGAAGAACGGGTTCTCGCCCCGGCTCCAGGGCAGGTGCGAGGGCACGTCGTAGGCCATGACGTGGAAGCCGTCGTCGCCGGCCACCTCGCCCCACATCAGCCAGTCCGCCTCGCTCTCGTTCCGCACGGCGCCCGCGTCCTTGTAGGTGACCGCGACGGTACGTCCGCCGAAGACGGACCGGTAGAAGTCCAGCGCCTCACGCGCGGTACCCCGGAAATTCAGGTGGGTGGTGGTCGTGACGGACACGGTCCGCTCCTCGCTTCGATGTGACGCCTGCACCGCCGGGCGTCCGGCCCGGGCGGCGGCTGCCGTGACCAGGAGCGGTGCCTCCTGAACGGCTTGCACACCACGATGACGGAGGTGGAGGACAGGATGTGTCCTGTACTGCGGTGAGAATGAGTCCCATGCACAAGACGTCCTCCCGGCTGCTCGCACTGCTCTCCCTGCTCCAGACGCACCGTGACTGGTCCGGTGAGGCTCTCGCCGAGCGTCTCGACGTCACCTCGCGCACCGTGCGCCGTGACATCGACCGTCTGCGCGAACTCGGTTACCTGATCACGACCGTCAAAGGACCGGCCGGCGGCTACCGTCTGGATGCCGGCACCCACCTGCCGCCCATGCTGTTCGACGACGGCCTGGCCGTCGCCCTGGCCGTCGCGCTGCAGACCGCGGGCACCGGCACCACCGCCGCCGAAGACGCCGCTCGCGCCCTGGCCACCCTTCGCCAGGTCATGCCACCCCGCCTGCGCCACCGCGTCGACCTGCTGCGCGTCACCGCCGTGCAGTCGCCCGAGGAACGCGACACCCCTCAGATCGACACCCAGGTCCTGACGGAGCTGAGCCGGGTCATCCACGCCCGTGAGGAACTGCGCTTCGACCACACCGCAGGCCCGGGTGCCTCAGCCGGCGGCCCCCGCCGGGTACAGCCCCACCACCTGGTCACCCGGCGCAGTCGCTGGTACCTCGTGGCCTGGGACCTCGACCGCGAGGACTGGCGCACCTTCCGTCTCGACCGTATCCGGCCCCGCACACCCACCGGTCCCCGCTTCGTCCCCCGCGAACTCCCCGGCGGCAATGTCTCCGCCTTCGTCACCAGCCGGTTCCGCGGCGACGAAGGCGCCGTCACCGACTGGCCCTGCCGAGGTGAGGCCGTCCTCCACCTCCCGGCCGCCGACGTCGCACCCTTCGCCCAGGACGGGATCGTCGAGGAACTGGGCCCGCACCGCTGCCGGCTCACCCTCGGCTCCTGGTCATGGACCGGGCTCGCCGCCGCCCTCGGCCGCTTCGGCACCGACTTCGAAGTCATCGGCCCGCCTCCACTGGCCACGGCATGCGCGGACCTCGCCGCCCGCTACGCACGCGCCGCACGCACCACAGGTCCGGAGACCGGCCCGACGCCGTGAGGGTCCGGGGCTTCAGCCGCGCCCTGGGCACGACTGAAGCCCGGGAATCAGCCGCCTCCTCCCCACGTTGAACGGGCGGCGGAGGCCCCCTCCGCCGCCCGTACGGCAGAGCTGGAGAGTAGAAGAGTCATGCGCGTCGAGATATGGGGCGACATCGCCTGTCCGTGGTGCTATGTCGGAAAGGCCCGCTTCGAGAAGGGGCTGGCCGGGTTCGCCCACCGCGATCAGGTCGAGGTGGTCCACCGCTCCTTCGAGCTCGACCCGGGCCGCACCAAGGGCGACACCGAGCAGGTCATCGACATGCTGGCGCAGAAGTACGGGCGCACCCGCGAGGAGGCGCGCGGCATGGAGGCCAACGTGGCGGCGAACGCGCAGGCGGAAGGGCTCGGCTACCGCACCGAAGGGCGCGACCACGGCAACACCTTCGACATCCACCGGCTGCTCCACCTCGCCAAGGCCCGCGGACGCCAGGACGAGCTGCTGAGCCTCGTCTACCGCGCGAACTTCGCCGAGGAGCGCTCGGTCTTCGACGACACGGTGCTGGCCGACCTGGCCGTCGAGGCGGGGCTCGACGCCGAGGAGGCACGCGGGGTGCTGGCCGACCCCGGGGCGTACGCCGACGACGTACGGGCCGATGAGCGCGAGGCGGCCGAGCTGGGCGCCGACGCCGTGCCGTTCTTCGTGTTCGACCGGCGTTACGGCATCTCGGGCGGACAGCCCTCGGAGGTCTTCGTCCAGGCCCTGGAGCAGGCGTGGAAGGACCGCGAGGCGCCCGGTCTCACCCGGGTCGGCGAGGACGCGGCGTCCTGCGAAGCGGACGGGACCTGCGAAGTGCCCCGGGCCGAGACCACCGACCAGCGGGTATAAGCAAGCCTTGGGCGCGCCGCTGAAACTTACGTGATTGACGCGGAGTTGGGTGGCCGTCAGGCTGGCCCGCATGGAGACTTCTGTGATCGACCAGGTCAGGGCCACCGAATTCGCCTCCACGGCCACCTATCTCAACACCTCCAGCTGTGGTCTGCTGCCCCGTCGCGCCGCCGAAGCCGTCAGGACGCTGACCGACCAGTGCGCCGCAGGCGTCCGGGGCGGCGCGGGCAGCTTCGACTCGGTGGACGCCGCCCGCGCGGGCTTCGCCCGGATCGCCGGTGTCACGCCCGCACGGGTGGCGGTCGGCGGCTCCGTCGCCGCCCATGTGGGAATCGTCGCCGCCTCGCTCCCGTCCGGCGCCGAAGTGCTCGCGCCGGCAGGGGAGTTCAGCTCCGTCGTCAGCCCCTTCGCGGTACGCGGTGATCTGAGGATGCGCTACGTCCCGCTGGACGGGCTGGCCGACGCCGTACGGCCCGGGACCGCGCTCGTCGCCTTCTCGGCCGTCCAGTCCGCCGACGGCCGGGTCGCCGACCTGGACGCGGTCCGTACGGCCGCGGCAGCCCACGGGGCCCGTACGCTGCTCGACGCCAGCCAGTCGGCCGGATGGCTGCCGCTGGACGCCGGGGCGTACGACTACACCGTCACCGCCGGGTTCAAGTTCCTGCTGAGTCCCCGGGGTTCGTCCTTCATGACCGTGACCGAGGAGGCGCAGGAGACCCTGCCGGCGCTCTACGCGGGCTGGGTCGCGGCCGAGGACCGCTGGGGCAGCACGTACGGGCCGGTCGGGAAGCTCGCCGCCGAGGCCCGGCGCTTCGACGTAGCGGTCGCGTTCCTCGCCTACCACGGGGCCGAGCGGTCCCTGGAGCTGCTGGCCGAGGTGGGGGTGGACGCCGTGCACGCCCACGCCACCGGGCTGGCCGCCCGCTTCCGGGAGGGCCTGGCATCGGCCGGACACGAAGCGGTGCCCGGCACCTCCGCGATCGTGGCCGTACCGGGCCTGGGCGGCAGGGAGCCCGACCTCGCCGCGGCCGGGGTGATGGTCTCGGCCCGTGCGGGCAATCTGCGGGCGGCTTTCCACCTGTACAACACCGAGGCCGACGTCGACCGCGCCCTGGAGGTGCTGTCCGGCTGAGCCCGGCGCACCAGGGTGCGGGGCGGTCGCCGGGAGAGGCCGTCCCCCGGTCAGTAGTAGCCGGTCTCCCCGTCGAGGAGTTCACGGATCGTGTCGAGATGGCCCGCGTGGCGGGCCGTCTCCTCGACCATGTGCAGCACCATCCAGCGCAGCGAGGCCGAGCCGGAGCTGAATTTCCGGTTCCGGCCGACCTCGTCCAGTCCGTGCGCGGCGATGACCTCGTCGGAGGCGGCGCACTCCCGGTCGTACTCCAGGAGGAGCCGGGACAGCGGGGCCCCGTGGGTCCTGAAGTCCTCGTCGTCCTCCTCCCCGAACGCGGGGTTGGCCGAGGCCGGGTGGTCCAGGAACACCACCTGGAACCAGCAGTGCTCCGTCCAGCGCAGATGGGAGACGATCCCGGCCACGGTCATGAGAGGGGAGGCCGGGAGCACGGAGCGGTGCGCGTCCTCCTCGGACACCCCCTCGCACTTCCACTGGACGATGGAGCGCTGGAGAGCGAGCCAGCCGACGAGCTGGCCGCGTTCGCCGGCGGTGAGGGCGGGGCGTGTGCGAGGTATGGGCATGGGCGCCGAGGCTAGCGCGGCGCTGCCCCGGGCGCACCGGCTTTACGGAGCCCAGCCCCGAGCCCCCGCCCCGCGCCCCGGCGTACCGGACCCGGCCCTACGCCGAATCCCGGCGCACCAGCTCCGTGGGGAGGATGACCGCGGCCGGGTCCTCCCCGCCGATCTGCGCCAGCAGCACCCGCACCATCTCGGCGCTGATCCGGTCCCACGGCTGGCGGACCGTCGTCAGCTCCGGGCGCGCGGCGAGCGCCGCGGGGGAGTCGTCGAAGCCCCCGACCGCGATGTCCTGCGGTACCCGCCGGCCCGCCCGCTCCAGGGTGCTCAGCACCCCCTGCGCCATCAGGTCGGACGCGACGAACACCGCGTCCACATCGGGTGCCCGCTCCAGCAGCAGCGCGGCCGCCGCCTCGCCGCCGGCCCGGCTGTAGTCACCCGGCACGATCAGGCTCTCGTCGGCCGGCAGTCCGCACTCGGCGAGCGTCTCGCGGTAGCCCGCGAGCCGGTCCACCCCGCCCGGGGTGTCCAGCGGCCCGGTGACGGTGGCGATCCGGCGGCGCCCCGACCCGTGCAGGAAGCGCACCATGTCCCGGGCGCCGTTGCGGTCGTCCGCCGCCACATAGCTGACCCGCGAGCCCTGCCCGAGCGGCTTCCCGCAGGCCACCAGCGGCACCCCGGCCTCGTGCAGCCGGGCGGCGACCGGGTCCCCGGAGTGGCTGGAGACCAGCAGCACCCCGTCCACGTGCCCGGCGATGTAACGCATGTTGCGGCGCCGCTCCGCCTCCGTGCCCGCGATCATCAGCAGCAGCGGGATGTCGTGCGCGGCGAGCGCGGCGGTGCAGCCGCGCAGCAGCACGTTGAAGTTCGGGTCCTCGAAGAAGCGTTCCTGGGGCTCGGTCAGCAGGAAGGCCACCGAGTCGGAGCGCCCGGTGATCAGGGACCGGGCGTGCCGGTTCACGGTGTATCCGGTCCGGTGGATGGCGGACCGGACCGCTTCGAGCGCGGCCGGACTGACGTGGTGAGCACCGTTGAGCACCCGGGAGACGGTGCCCCGGGAGACCCCGGCCTCCCGGGCGACGTCATGGATCGTCGGCGGCCTGCGGCGTCCCGCGCCGTTCTGTTCTGTGCGGCTCATGGAGCAAGATCTTTCATCAAGGGAAGCCCTGTTGAGGAGCTGTCAGGACTTTACGGCGCCGGAGAGCAGGTCGAGGCTCCAGAACCGCTGGATCACGAGGAACAGGGCGATCAGCGGGATGATCGCCAGCAGCGCGCCGGTGATGACCAGCGTGTAGAGCGCCGGGGTGCTGGAGCCCTGCTGGAGCAGGGTGTGGAGCCCCAGGGTGACCGGGAACTTCTCGTCGTCGCCGAGCATGATGTAGGGCAGCAGGAAGTTGTTCCAGACCGCCACGAACTGGAACAGGAAGACCGTCACCAGCCCCGGCAGCATCATCGGCAGCGCGATGGTCCGGAAGATCCGCCACTCGCCGCCGCCGTCCATCCGCCCGGCCTCGATCACATCGGCCGGCACGGCGGCAGCCGCGTAGATCCGGGCCAGGTAGACGCCGTACGGGGAGAGGACCAGCGGGAGCAGCACCGACAGGTAGGAGTCGGTCATGTCCACCTCGGCCAGCAGCAGGTACTGCGGCACGGCCAGGATCACCGGAGGCATCAGTACCCCGGCGAGCAGGATGTTGAAGACGGTCTCCTTCCCGCGGAAGCGGTACACGGCCAGCGCGTACCCCGACACGGCGGACACCGCGGTGGACAGCAGGGCGCCCGCCCCGGCGTAGAAGGCCGAGTTGGCCATCCACTTCCAGTACACCCCGTCGCGGTAGCCGGTGAGGTCGGAGACGTTGCCGGCGAAGCCGGAGCCCGGCAGGAAGGTGAAGGTCGAGAACAGCTCGCTGCCGGACTTCGTCGAGGCGACCAGGACCCAGGCGACGGGCAGCAGGCAGTACAGGGAGCCGAGGAGCAGCGCGGCCGTGGGGACGAGGGGGAGGCGCCGGCGGCCGGGGGAGGCGAGGGGCTGGGTGCTCATCGGGAGTCTCCCTGCTTCGTACGGGAGTTGGCCGCCTTGAGGAAGCCGAAGGACAGGGTGAGGGTGACGAGGGCGATGACGACCGCCTGGGCCGCCGCCGCGTGGATGTCGTTGTTGACGAAGGCGTCCTGGTAGACCTTCATCAGCGGACTCCAGGTCGTGGACAGCGAGTTGGTCAGCGGCTTCAGCGTGGTGGGCTCGCTGAACACCTGGAGTGTCGCGATGATCGAGAAGAAGAAGGTCAGGATCAGCGACGGCGCCACCATGGGGATCTTGACGCGCAGCGCGATCTGGAGCTGCGAACAGCCGTCGAGCCGTGCGGCTTCGAAGATCTCGGCGGGGATCGCCCGCAGTGACGTGTAGATCACGATCATGTTGAAGCCGGTGCCGCCCCACACCGCGATGTTGGCCAGGGAGAGGTACAGCGGCCCGCCGTCCAGCAGATCGGGCTGCGGGAGCCCCGCCGCGTCGAGCAGGTACAGGAAAGGACTGACGTCCGGCAGGTACAGGAAGCCCCACATCAGCGCCGCGACGACGCCCGGGATCGCGTACGGCAGGAAGATCGCCAGCCTGCTGAAGCCGCGCACACGGAGCCCGTCGGTGTCCAGCAGCAGGGCGAAGAGCAGGGCGAGGCCGAGCATCACCGGGACGACGATCGCGCCGTAGCCCAGGATGCGCAGCGCCCCGTGCAGCAGCTCCGGGTCGGAGAGCGCGTCCGTGTAGTTGGCGAGGCCGGCCCAGATCTCCTCCCGTGCGCCCTTGCCGAGGCCCAGCCCCTCGACCTCGGTCCTGCGGAAGCTGAGGTACACGGCGTAGCCGATGGGCAGGGCGAAGAAGAGCAGGAACAGGACGGTGGCGGGGACCAGGAAGGCGTACGGGGCGCTCTTGATCCCGTATGCCTTCCCGCGGGGTGCGCGTGTCACTGCGAGACCCCGAAGCCCTGCTTCTTCAGGTCCGCGACGGTGGCGTCCTGCATGGCGGTCAGCGCGGGGCCGAAGTCCGCCTTGTTCTTCGCGGCGGCGGCGAAGTTGTCCTTGAAGGCGCTGTACGCGACGTTGACGTTCGGGCCCCACGCGGCCGGGGCGGTGCCCTGGGCGATCCTGGCGGCCTCGGTGTAGAAGGCGGGCTGGTTGGAGAAGTAGTCCGGAGCCTTCGCCAGTGCGCCACCGGTCTGGGCGGCCGTGGCGGCGGGGTAGACGCCGCTCTCCTTCACCAGCGCGGCGAGTGCCGTCGGGTCGGTGTTCAGCCACTTCGCGAAGGTGGCGGCGGCCTTCTTGTTCCTGGAGTCGCCGGTGACGGCGGTGGAGGAACCGCCCCAGCTTCCGGTGACGTTCTCACCGGCGGTCCACTGGGGGAGCGGGGCCATCGCCCACTTGCCCTTCGTCGCGGGTGCGGCGGTGGTCAGGGTGCCCGGAGCCCAGACCGCGCTGACCCAGGCGATCTGCTTGCCGGTGTCGAGCGCCTTGTTCCAGGCGGGGGTGTACATCGGCTGGTTGTCGATGGCGCCCTCCTTCACCAGGCCGCCCCAGAAGTCCGCGACCTTCCGCGTGGCCGGGTCGTCGATCGCGACCTTCCACTTGTCGCCGTCCGTGGTCCACCACTTCGCACCCGCCTGCTGGGCGAGGCCCGCGAAGAGGCCCGAGTCGTTGGAGGAGAAGGTGGTGAGGTCCTTGTCCGGCGCCTTCTCCTTCAGCGCGCGGGCGGTCCCGGCGAACTCGTCCCAGGTGGTGGGCACGGTCAGGCCGTACTGCTCGAAGAGGTCCTGGCGGTAGTAGAACATCAGCGGGCCGGAGTCCTGCGGCAGCGCGTACAGGGCGTCCGAGCCGAGCGTCGCCTGCTGCCAGATCCCGTCGGCGAACTCCCCCTCGGCGTCGCCCGCCTCCTCGGATATGTCGGCGAGGACGTCGTTGGAGACCAGGGTGGGAAGGGCCTGGTACTCGGCCTGGACCAGGTCGGGGGCCTTGCCGGCCTTCGCCGCGGTAATGATCTTGGTGACCAGGTCGTCGCCCGACGCCTGCTTCTTCACCGTGACGGTGATGCCCGCCTCCTTGCCCGGGCCCTTGTTCCAGATGTCCGCCACCTTGTCCAGGCCGGGGGCCCACGCCCAGTAGGTCAGCGAGGCGGGCCCGGAGGCGGCCGGCTCGTCGCCCCCGCCGTCCGGGGAGCCGCAGCCCGAGAGCAGGGTGGTGGCGGCGATCACGGCGGCGGTGGACGCCGCGAGGGTGCGGTATTGCATGGTTTCTCCCCTGACGAGATGAACAGACGCATCGGCGGACCGGCCGGAAAGGCGCTGTGAGCGTTCACAGTAGAGAAACGAAACCGACACTTGTCAATGGTTGTTGCTGTGAGGTTATGTGGGGCCTGCGCCGCCGACAGTGTGTGTGCACGTTCCCAGAAGTTGTCCCGAAGAGCCAGGAGCTGTCCATGCCGCACTCAGAATCCGCTCCCTACCCGGCAGGCCTGCACAAGCTGGCCTTCGGTGGCGACTACAACCCCGAGCAGTGGCCCGAAGAGGTCTGGCACGAGGACGTCCGCCTGATGCGCGAGGCCGGGGTGACCATGGTCAGCGTCGGGATCTTCTCCTGGGCGCTGCTGGAACCCGAGCCGGGCACCTACGACTTCGGCTGGCTCGACCGCCTCCTCGACCTGCTGCACGTCAACGGCATCCGCGCCGACCTCGGCACGCCCACCGTCGTCCCGCCCGCCTGGTTCTACCGCGCCCACCCCGAGGCCCTGCCGGTCAGCCGCGACGGGGTCCGCCACGCCTTCGGATCACGCGGCGCCATCTGCCACAGCTCCGCCGCCTACCGCGCGGCGGCGGCGCACATCACCGAGCAGCTCGCCCGCCGCTACGCGAACCACCCCGCCCTCGCGATGTGGCACGTCCACAACGAGTACGGCGTCCCCGTCAGCGCCTGCTACTGCGACAGCTGCGGCGCGCACTTCCGCCGCTGGCTGCGGGCCCGGCACGGCACGGCCGAAGCGGTCAACGAGGCCTGGGGCACCGCCTTCTGGGGCCAGCGCTACCGCACCCTCGACGACATCGACCCGCCCCGCGCCACCCCGACCGTCGGCAACCCCGCCCAGCAGCTGGACTACGCCCGCTTCGCCGACGCCACCATGCGGGAGAACTTCACCGCCGAACGCGACATCCTGCACCGGCTCGCCCCCGGCATCCCGGTCACCACCAACTTCATGACCGCCCTCAGCCAGTGCGAGTCCGTCGACTACTGGGCCTGGGGCCGCGAGGTCGACATCGTCTCCAACGACCACTACCTGATCACCGACGGCCGCCGCACCCACGTCAACCTCGCCATGGCCGCCGACCTCACCCGATCGGTCGCGGGCGGCGCGCCCTGGCTGCTGCTGGAACACTCCACCAGCGGCGTCAACTGGCAGCCCCACAACCCCGCCAAGCGCCCCGGCGAGATGGCCCGCAACAGCCTCGCCCACGTCGCCCGGGGCTCCGAGGGCGCGATGTTCTTCCAGTGGCGCCAGTCCCGGCGCGGCGCCGAGAAGTTCCACTCCGCGATGGTCCCGCACGCCGGCACCGACTCGCGGATCTGGCGCGAGGTGAGCGCGCTCGGCGCGGGGATCGGCCGGCTGGAGGGGATCCGGGGCACCCGGACCGTCGCCGACGTGGCGATGCTCTGGGACTGGCAGTCCTGGTGGGCCCAGGGCCTGGAGTGGCGCCCGAGCGAGGAGCACGACGCCCGCGAGCGCGCCGACACCTTCTACGCCTCGCTCTACGACCGGCACCTCACCGTCGACTTCGCCCACCCCGACGCCGACCTGTCCGCCTACCCCCTGGTCGTCGTCCCCGCCCTCTACCTCGCCACCGAGGAGAGCGGCCGCAATCTGCGCCGGTACGTGGAGAACGGCGGCACCCTCGTCGTCTCGTATTTCTCCGGCATCGTCGACACCGACGACGCGGTGCACCCCGGGGCCTACCCCGGCGCGCTCCGGGACGTACTGGGCCTGACCGTCGAGGAGTTCGCCCCGCTCCCGGTGGGCGGGACCGTCCGGCTGATCACCCCCGAGGGCGCCCCCGAAGGCCCGGAGCTGACCGGTGACCTCTGGTCGGACGTGGTGATCCCGCGCGGGGCCGAGACCGCGTGGTCGTACGCCGACGGCATCCCGGCCGGCCGCCCCGCCGTCACCCGCCACCGGCTCGGCGAGGGCACCGCCTGGTACATCTCCACCCGGCTCTCCGGCCCGGACCTGGACGCCGTCCTGGACCGCGCCGCCGCCGACGCCGGGATCGAGCCCCGCACCGATCTGCCGTACGACGTCGAGGCCGTGCGCCGCACCGGCGCGGGCGGCACCTACCTCTTCGTGATCAACCACAGCGACACCGACGCCGCAGTGGCCCTGGACGCCCCCGGCACCGAACTCCTCACCGGTGAACCCGCCGCGGACAAGCTCGCCGTCCCGGCGGGCGAGGTCCGCGTCGTACGCCTCGACGGCTGAGGCAACCACCCGTTAACCCGCACAACTGTCGAAGGGACATCGACGATGTACGGAACGACGCACATCCGAGCGAAGGCGGCCGGGGCGGTCGCCGCGCTCTCCGGCCTCCTGCTCGCCGCGCTCCCCGCCCAGACCGCACACGCGGCCACCACCCCCGTCAACACCGGTTTCGAATCGGGGGCGGCCGGCTGGTCGACGTACTCGGCCGGCGGACAGAACGCCGCCTCCTTCACCGAGGCGGGCGGCCGCAGCGGCAGCACCCGGCTCAGCCACTGGTCGTCCTCGGCGTACAAGGTCGAGACCTACCAGTACCTGAGCGGCCTCGCCGACGGCACATACACCCTCAGCGCCTGGGTCCGCTCAGGGGGCGGCCAGAACTCCGCCTACATCGCCCTGCGCAACTGCGGCGGTGCCGAGCAGCGCACCGACCTGCCGCCGACCGCGAACGGCGCCTGGATCCGGCTCGTCACCTCCGTCAAGGTGACCGGCGGGGCCTGCACCCTCAGCCTCAACTCCGACGCGCACGCGGGCCAGTGGGCCAACTTCGACGACATCACCTTCGGCCGGGGAAGCACCGGGCTGAGCGTGAAGGGCGGCGACCTCTCCACCCTCCCGAAGAACGAGGCGTACGGCGCGAAGTACCGCGACGCGAACGGCACGGCCGGGGACGCCATGAGCATCCTGAAGAACTCCGGGATGAACCACGTACGCCTCAAGGTGTGGGTGGACCCGGCCGACGGCTACAACGACAAGGCCCACGTCCTCGCCATGGCCAAGCGCGCCAAGGCCCTCGGCATGAAGACCCTCGTCGACTTCCACTACTCCGACGCCTGGGCCGACCCCGGCAAGCAGATCAAGCCCGCCGCCTGGGCCGGGCACGGCTACGCCCAGCTCCGTACGGACGTCTACAATCACACCTACGACGTGCTGAACGCCCTGAAGGCCCAGGGCACCACGGCCGACATGGTGCAGATCGGCAACGAGACCAACGCCGGGATGCTCTGGCCGGAGGGCTCCACCGACAACTGGTCCCAGCTGGCCGGCCTGATCACCTCCGGGGCGAACGCCGCCAAGGCGGTCTCCTCGGACACGAAGGTGGCGCTGCACCTCGCCGAGGGTGGCGACAACGCGGGCACCCGCTGGTGGTTCGACAACGCCGTGGCGCACAAGGTGCCGTTCGACGTCATCGCCCTCTCCTACTACGGCTACTGGCACGGCTCGCTGTCCGAGCTCCAGACCAACCTCGACGACGCCGCCTCCCGCTACGGCAAGCCCGTACTGGTCGCCGAGACCGCCTACGCCCATACGCTCGCCGACGCCGACGGCCTGGAGAACAACGTGGCCACCGCGAGCCAGCTGGTCAGCGGCTACCCGGCGACCCCGGCCGGCCAGGCGGCCAACCTCCGCGACGTCATGAACGTCGTCGAGGCCGTCCCGAACGGCCGAGGACTGGGCGCCGTGTACTGGGAGCCCGCCTGGACCGCCGTGAAGGGCAGCGGCTGGGACCCGGCAGACCCCTTGTCGGGCAACGCGTGGGAGAACCAGGCGGTGTTCGGCTACGACGGCAAGCTGCTTCCGGCGGCAGCCTGGTTCTCGCACAGGTAGCCGGCCCCGCCGGTCCGGACCGCACACGGCGGGCCGGACCGGCGGCCCCCGCCGTCGGCGGGGAAGGGACCCACGCGGGGCGCGGGCCCTCGACGTCGGCCACCATCGTGCGGAGCACCTTCAGCGCGGCCACGTACTCCGCGTCGCTGACGTGCAGTTCCGAGGGCCCGCGTCCCGGTCACCGGTCCAGCGGTGCACCGTGCCACTTCCACGACGTGACACGGTCGCGGCCCGGCAGATCCGCGCGGCCGGTGCACCAGAGCAGCACGGACCACCGGTCCTCGTCGTCGGGGGCGTCGGGGAAGAGCCGGGCCAGCACCCGGTCGCAGAGGTCCCGGGGCGGGGCCCAGGAGAGCGACAGCCCGGCGGCGACGTCGTGGGTGTGCACCAGGGTCTCCACGATGCCCATCGCGGCGAAGCCCTCCGGGTCGGAGAGCCCGTACACGTGGTGGGAGCGGACGTCCGAAGGGGTCGTCCGCACCATCGCCGTCAGGAGGGCGCCACTGGCCTCCAGCGTCTGGAGCAGCCCGGCGGTGCCCGCCTCCGGGTCCGCGAACACCGTGTTCCGGGGGCCGCCCTCGCGATCGGGCGCGTACCGGTACGGCACCTCGCGGTCCTGCGGGGGCCTGCGCCCGCCCAACTGGACGGCGTACGCGAAGAGGTCGTCGCTCAGATGCTCCACGGTCTCCCAGCAGTCCCACGTCAACGACCCCGCCGGGACGCGCCAGTCGCCGGCCGGGGACTTCGCGAGGGTGTCGACCGCGAGCCGCACCGCCAGCGTCACGTCGTCGGCGGTGACGGGCAGCCGGGCCCCGCTCAGCGCGGCACGCTCCCGGGCGCCGCACTCCACGCAGAACTCGTTGCCCTCGGGATCGGCCAGGGTCGCCCAGCCCCGCCCGTCCGGTTTGCGGTGGTCGGCGACCAGAGTGGCGCCGAGGGTGAGCAGCCGCTCCACCTCTTCGTCGCGGGTGCGGTCCTCGGGACGGACGTCCAGATGGACCCGGTTCTTGGCACTCTTGGGTTCGGGCACCGTGACGAAGAGCAGCGCCGCCCCCGGCGCCTCCACGAGCGCCTCGGGATCGCCGGGCGCGTCGTCGTCGGACACGGGGGAGCCGAGCACTTCGGCCCAGAACAGGGCCAGCCGGTAGGCGTCGGCGCAGTCGATGGTGATGTGCTGTACGAGCGAAGTCATGGACGCCACTGTCTCCGCCGAACCGGGCCGGGGTCCAGCGAGTTGAACGCCCGCCGCATGCCTCGCTGCGCGGCGGCCCTCCTGCGGATGGGGGAGCGCGGCTCGTACTGCGGCTCGTGCCGGGGCAGTGTTTTCCCGGAGGGTGCCGACCTGGAGCGGCTGGGTGGCGAGAACGTCCTCGTGCAGTACGAGGAGTCGGGCGGCGAGGGGATCTTGTCCGGGTTCGTCAGGTGAGACCGAGGGCGGCCAGGGGGGCCACAGCAGTCGCCGACGGCTCGGTCGAGGGCGTCGCTGTCAAGACTGAAACCGGCCTTCCTCCCTCGTACAACCATTCGCCGATCTCCGCTGTCTTGATCCCCGTGAAGAAGACGCTCATCGCCTCTGTCGCCGCACTCGGTGCGCTCGCCGCCGTCACCGGCCCGGCCGCGGCCCCCGCCGTGGCCGCCTCCGACGCCCTGTGGCTCTGGTCCGACCCGTACGAGATCACCCTCGCGGGCCCGTCCGAGGACGGCTCCCCCGCACCGTCGCAGTCGCTGACCGTGCAGATCAGCCACGACAACACG
>NZ_DATMVN010000110.1:0-5488 GCF_035563135.1 Streptomyces sp. | reverse complement strand
CGTGCAGTTCGACATGGATGCGCGAACCGTCGGCGGAGACGACGGCCAGTTCGCGCACGGGCACGGGCGGGGTGTTCGCGAGGTGCGTCAGCCGGCTCATCGTGCGGCCTCCTCGGCCACGGCCTGTGCCGCCGGGCGGGTGACGGGGGGACGGACGACGTCGTACTCACCCAGGTCGACCGAGCGCGTCGCCCGCCGGAATTCGGCCGTCGTACCCGGCCAGACGGTGGTGTTGCGCCCGTTGTCGTCGAGATACCAGCTGGTGCAGCCGCCGGTGTTCCAGACGGTCCGCTTCATCCGGTCCTGGACCCGCCGGTTCCAGGCGGTGACGGCGGAGGGCCGCGCGTCGAGCGCGGCGCGCCCGCCCAGGACGTCCAGCTGGCGCAGGTAGTCGGCCATGTAGTTCAGCTGGGACTCGATCATGAGGATCATGGAGGAGTTCCCGAGCCCCGTGTTGGGGCCGATGATCGTCATCCAGTTGGGGAAGCCCGCCGCGGTCGCACCCCGCAGCGCCTGCATCTCGTCCTTCCAGGACTCGGCGAGGGTGATGCCGTCGGCGCCGACGACCCGGGTGGCGATCGGCATGTCCGTCACGTGGAAGCCCGTGCCGAGGATGATCACGTCGGCCTCGGTCCGCGTACCGTCCGAACCGACCAGGGTGGAGCCCCGCACCTCGGACAGGCCGGAGGCGACCACATCCACATTCGGCTGCGCGAGCGCCGGGTAGTAGGTGTTGGAGAGCAGGATGCGCTTGCAGCCGATGCGGTACGAGGGGGTCAGCTTGGCCCGCAGCGCGGGGTCCTTGACGGCCCGCGCCATGTTCGACTTGGCTATCGTCTCGACGAGCCCGAGCTGGTCGGGGTGCTTGGTGAAGGCGCCCACCTGCAACTCCCTTATGCCCCACAGGAGTCCGCGGCGCGCGGTGGCCGTGAAGGGGAGCGCGCGGTGCAGCCACTTCTCGGCGGCGCTGATGGCCCGGTCCATGCGCGGCATCACCCAGGGCGGGGTCCGCTGGAAGAGGGTGAGCCGGCCGGCCTTCGGCTGGATCTCCGGGACGATCTGGATCGCGGAGGCGCCGGTGCCGATCACGGCGACGCGCTTGCCGCTCAGGTCGTAGTCGTGGTCCCACCGCGCGGAGTGGAAGACCTTGCCGGGGAATTCGGCGAGCCCCGGGATGTCCGGCAGTTTCGGGTCGGAGAGCGGACCGGTGGCGGACACGACCGCGTCGGCGGTGATCGTGGAGCCGTTCGCCGCCTCGATCACCCAGTGCAGCTCGTCGTTGTCCCAGCGCATGACCGTGACTTCGTGATCGAGCCTGATGTGCGGGCGCAGCCCGAAGGTGTCGGCCACGTGCTCCAGGTAGGCGCGTATGTGCTGCTGCCCGGAGAAGGTGCGCGGCCAGTCGGGGTTGGGCGCGAAGGAGAAGGAGTACAGGTGGGACGGTACGTCGCAGGCACAGCCCGGGTAGCTGTTGTCGCGCCAGGTGCCGCCCACGGCACCGGCCCGTTCGAGGACCAGGAAGTCGGTGATGCCTTCGCGGCGGAGCCGGACCGCGGCTCCGAGGCCCCCGAATCCGGATCCGATCACCGCCACTCGTACGTGTTCGTGCTGGGCCATGCTGCCGCCTCCCCGCGGTACGTGACACGACTCTGCCAGCAATCACTGGCATGGTTGGGAGGGTAGAGCAGCGCCGTACTGATGGGTAGGGGGCGGACCGAGGAAAGTTACCGGCGGTACAACATAGGGTGCGGGTGTGGCTGAAGGACGCGAGCACCGTGAGTACCGCATGGAGGAGCTGGCCGAGGAGGCCGGTATCCCCGTGCGCACCCTGCGCTTCTACCGGGAGCGCGGCCTGATCCAGCCGCCCCGCCGCGAAGGCCGCATCGCCTGGTACGACGACCACCACCTGGCCCGGCTGCGCACCATCACGGGCCTGCTGGAGCGGGGTCACACCCTCAACGGCATCGCCGACCTCGCCAGCACCTTCGACAGCGGCCGTGACGTCGCCGAGGTGCTGGGCCTGGGCGAACCGACCGAGGAGACCCCGGTCAGACTCACGCCCGAGCAGCTCGCCGACTACTTCCAGGACCAGGCCACGGCGGAGAACCTCGCCGCCGCCATGGAGCTGGGCTACCTCGGTATAGACGGCGACGAGATCGTGCACATCAGCCGGCGCCTGCTGGAGGCGTCGTCCGAGCTGGTGCGGGCCGGAGTCCCGCTCGACGCCGTGCTCACCTCGGGCCGCCGGGTCCGCGAGCACGCCGACGCCCTCGCCGACCTCTTCGTGCGCGTCCTGCGCACGCACACCGCGCAGACCGAACCGGAGCAACTGCGCACGCTCGCCCAGGCGGTGGTGGACGCCGAGCTCTCCATGGCCCTCGACCGCCGGCTGCGGAAGGACGGCGGTCCGGACGGGCAGCCGGAGGAGGAGTCCTAGTACCGGGTCGGCCGAGGTCCACCCCGCCCCCCGGCACGCCCTCCCGCCGCAGCGGCCGAAAGCCCGCGCACATCCCGTACGAGGCCTTCCGGCCGGCACCCCGGGAGCACGCGCCGGACGCCGCTCCTCGGCGGACAGACCTTGACCGGCGCGGCCCTAGCGTTCGTAGGTGACCGTCACCGGCGCGTGGTCGCTCCACCGCTCGCCGTGCGTGGCAGCGCGCTCCACCCAGGCCTTCACCGCACGGCCGGCGAGGCCGGGGGTGGCCACCTGGTAGTCGATCCGCCAGCCCGCGTCGTTGTCGAAGGCCCGGCCGCGGTAGGACCACCAGGAGTACGGGCCCTCCTCCTCCGGGTGCAGCGCCCGCACCACGTCCACGTACGCCGCCTCGTCGAACACCCGGGTCAGCCACTCCCGCTCCTCGGGGAGGAAGCCGGAGTTCTTCTTGTTGGCCTTCCAGTTCTTGAGGTCGGCCTCGCGGTGGGCGATGTTCCAGTCACCGCACACGACCACCTCACGCCCCTCGGCGGCCGCCCGCCCCTTCAGCCCCTGGAGATAGGGGAGGAAGGCCGCCATGAAACGCTCCTTCTCCTCCTGCTTCTCCGTGCCGGCCTCGCCGGAGGGCAGATAGAGACTGGCGACGGTCACACCCGGGAGATCGACCTCGGCATAGCGGCCCGCGGTGTCGAATTCGTCACTTCCCGGGACATCGAACCCGCCGAACCCGATCTGGACGCGCTCCGGCGCGTGCCGCGTGTAGACGGCGACCCCCGCGCGCCCCTTGGCCGCGGCCGGGGCGTACACGACATGCCAGCCCTCGGGTTCACGTACCTCTTCGGGGAGTTGCCGCGTTTCGGCGCGGACCTCCTGGAGGCAGATCACATCGGCGTCGGTCTGCGCCAGCCACTCGACGAAGCCCTTCTTCGCGGCGGCACGGAGCCCGTTCACGTTCACGGAGGTAACAGTCAGCATCCAGGTACAGTACCTACACGCACCCACTGCATACATGTACGATACATCGCATGTATATCCGTATCCGGCCCTTCGACCACCCCGACGCCGTCAAACTCAACGACCTGGTGCAGCTCGAATATGCCGAGCGCTACGGCGACGAGGGCGACGTCACACCGCTCGACGCCACGATGTTCGACCCGCCTCGCGGACTGTATCTGCTCGCCTACGACGAGCAGGACCGCCCCGTCGCCACCGGCGGCTGGCGCAGCCAGGAGCAGAACGCGGAGGGCTACTCCGACGGCGACGCCGAGATCAAGCGGATGTTCGTGATCGCCGAGGGCCGCGGCCAGGGCCTCGCGCGCCGCATCCTCGCCGCCCTGGAGGCCGACGCCCGCGCGGCGGGTCGCACCCGCATGGTCCTGGAGACCGGAAACCAGCAGCCCGAGGCGATCGCGCTCTACACATCGAGCGGCTACACACGCTGCGAGAAGTTCGGCCACTACCGCACGTACGACAGCAGCATCTGCATGGCCAAGCCGCTGTGACGGCCGCTCCGCACCACCCGCGCCGCACCCCGTAGAACCCGCTCCGCCCGTACACCGGCACGGGCTCCTCCCGGTGCCCCTCAACAGCCGTCACCGGGAAGGCAGGTGAGCGAGGGCGGCCCAGGCCACCGGGTGGCCGCCCCGACGGAGCCCACCCTGCCCCCACCTCAGCCGCGCCACCGCTCCCGCAGGTGCCAGGCAAGACGCTCGCGCAGATGGTGACGCCACAGCCACCACGGCAGCAGGCGGTGCGGCACGTAGGCCCAGAGGTCGTCGTCGGCCTCGTTGCCCCGGGGGTGAGACCTGAGGAGCTCCAGGCAGCGGCGGTCCACCGTGCCGTGCAGCCGGGCCACATGGGCCAGAGCGACGCGCGCCTGGTGACGCAGCCCTTCGTCCGCCGACCCCAACGCCCTGGCCACCCTGGGCAGGACGGCTTCCGCGTCAGGGTGCTGCAACGCCAGACCGATCACCGCGACCCCCACCAGATCCTCGCCCCGGTCGAAAGCCGCGTCGACCTCCTCGGGCCGGTCGGTCCCCAGCAGGGCCGAGCCGCTGCGCCAGTTCATGCCCCGCCCGGAGGCGGCACGGCCGACAAGGAACTCCGCCCGCCCCGCTGCCGACGGCCGCGGTACCCCGCCGTCGAAGTCGAGCACCGGACGCACCACGCCGGCGCCCAGCCGGCCGAGCAGACGGTCACGTTGCCCGTCAGGACGCGAACAGGCCCAGCTCACGGCCAGATGAGCCCAGACCCGTCCGGCGTCGGCACACCCGTCCGCAAGCCGGCGGCACAGAACACCGAGCTCCGGCGCGGAGGGATCGAGCGCGGCGATGCCGTCGAACTCCCCGGCGAGCTCGCGCAGATCGCACCGGCGCAGAAAGGCGAGACGGACGGCGTCCTTCGCACTCACCCAGCCGGACACATACCCGCAGGCGACTTCCGCCGGCTCCAGTGCCACGGCGTACCGCACGAACTCCGCGGGGACACGGAAGGGGGCACCACCGGTTTCCTCGGACATAGCGGCCGACCCTACCGGCGGCCCGCCTCACGGGCGGGCGAGGGCCGCCCCGGAAGACCCCGGCCGTCCGAGAACGCCACGCGTCCCGCTCCCCGTGCCGTTCCGACGCGGACCGTCACGCTTCCCGACGCCCCGGCAGACCGACGTCACTCAAGCAGGAGCTCGAACGACGAGATCCCGGTCAGATGGTGACCATCTGACCGGGATCTCGTGTGTGCGGTGGACCTGTGGGGATTTGAACCCCAGACCCCCTCGATGCGAACGAGGTGCGCTACCAGACTGCGCCACAGGCCCTTGCAACGAGTGAAACTCTAGCACCCTCATCGGGGTGCTCGGAAATCCGTATCCCGGCAGGTCACCGAGCCGGGTTCTCCGCCGGCCTCACTCGTTGGCCGCGCGCGGCCGGTCCTCGTCGTCGTACTGGTCGAAGAGGGGCGTCCGGCCGCGGTCACGGGTGCGCTTGGGTGCGCTGCCGCGGCGGCGCGGGGCCGGGCCGGCCTCGGGCGTGGCGGTGTCATGGCTGCCCGTCCGGGTGG
>NZ_DATMVN010000109.1:0-4304 GCF_035563135.1 Streptomyces sp. | reverse complement strand
CGAGCTGGCCGACGCGCTTGACCACGAACTGGGTGTCCAGGATGCCCAGCAGGCCGGCCAGCTGGACGGCTACCTCGTGCTGCGAGGAGCTGTTCTTGATGCGGGCGACCACGGGCCCCGCCTCGTCGAGGGCGGCGGCGCGGCCGGCCGGGGTCTCCAGGTCGTAGCGGCCGACGATCTGGCGGAGCGCGAATTCGAAGAGCGGGGTGCGGGGTTCGACCAGGTCGCGGACGGCGTCGTCGCCCTTGGCGAGCCGCAGGTCGCACGGGTCCATGTTGTCCGGGGCGATCGCGATGTAGGTCTCGGCGGCGAACTTCTGGTCGTCCTCGAAGGCGCGCAGGGCGGCCTTCTGGCCTGCGGCGTCACCGTCGAAGGTGAAGATGACCCGGGCGCTGCCGTTGTCCATCAGGAGCCGTCGGAGGATCTTGATGTGGTCGTTGCCGAACGCGGTGCCGCAGGTCGCGATGGCGGTCGTGACCCCGGCGAGGTGGCAGGCCATGACATCGGTGTAGCCCTCGACGACCACGGCCCGGCTCGCCTTGGCGATGTCCTTCTTCGCCAGGTCGATGCCGTACAGCACCTGGGACTTCTTGTAGATCGAGGTCTCGGGGGTGTTGAGGTACTTCGGGCCGTTGTCGTCGTCGCGGAGCTTGCGGGCGCCGAAGCCGACGATCTCACCCGAGGTGTCGCTGATCGGCCACATCAGCCGGCCGCGGAAGCGGTCGATGGGGCCGCGGCGGCCGTCCTGGGAGAGACCGGAGCTGATGAGCTCCTTGTCGCTGAAGCCCTTGCCGCGCAGGTAGCGGGTGAGGTGGTCCCAGCCCGCCGGGCTGTAGCCGACGCCGAAGTGGGCCGCCGCGTCCTGGTCGAAGCCGCGTGAGGCGAGGAACTTCCGGCCGATCTCGGCTTCGGGGCCGTTCAGCTGCTCGCGGTAGAAATCGGCGGCGATCTTGTGCGCCTCGACCAGCCGGATGCGCTCGCCGCGCTGGTGGGAGGGGTTGTAGCCGCCCTCCTCGTACCGCAGGGTGATGCCCGCCTTGGCGGCGAGGCGCTCGACCGTCTCGGAGAAGGTGAGGTGATCGATCTTCATCACGAAGGCGATCGTGTCGCCGCCCTCCTGGCAGCCGAAGCAGTGGAACAGGCCCTTGCCCGGGCTCACCTGGAAGGAGGGGGACTTCTCGTCGTGGAAGGGGCAGAGGCCCTTGAGGTTTCCGCCGCCGGCGTTGCGCAGCTGGAGGTACTCGGACACGACGGCGTCGATCGGGACCGCGTCCCGGACCGCCTTCACGTCGTCGTCATTGATCCTGCCTGCCACGGGTGAAGTCTACGGGTGGGGCCGGGCATCCGGGACCGGCCGGCGGCGGGCGCACCGCCCGGGCACCGGGCGGCCCCGGATACCGGGCCCGCCCGCTCAGAGCAGGGACTCCAGGGGTACGGACGGGTCGCCCAGGGCGTCCGGGCCGACCGGACGGGCGCTCCTGATCAGTTTCTGGATGTTCTCGGTGACGTCCCACACATTGACGTTCATCCCGGCGAGGACCCGGCGGTCCTTCAGCCAGAAGGCGATGAACTCGTGTTTGCCCGCATCGCCCCGGATGACGACCTGGTCGTAGGAACCGGGCGGCGCCCAGCCGGAGTACTCCAGGCCGAGGTCGTACTGGTCGGAGAAGAAGTACGGCACCCGGTCGTACGTCACGTCCTGGCCGAGCATGGCCTTCGCGGCGGCCGGTCCGCTGTTCAGGGCGTTCGCCCAGTGCTCCACGCGCAGCCGGCGGCCGAAGAGCGGATGGTCCACGGACGCGATGTCCCCGGCGGCGAAGATGTCCGGGTCGGAGGTGCGCAGGGAGGCGTCGACGGCGACACCGCCGCCTTCGGCCCGGTCCGCCATCGTGAGTCCGGCGGCCTCGGCGAGGGAGGTGCGCGGGGCCGCGCCGATCGCGGCGAGGACGTCGTGGGCGGGGTGCTCCTCGCCGTCCTCGGTACGGGCGGCGAGGACCAGGCCGTCCTGACCGGTGATCTCGGTGAGGCGGGCGCCGAAGTGGAAACGGACACCGTGCGCGGCGTGGAGGTCGGTGAAGATCTGGCCGACCTCCGGACCGACGACGTGGTGCAGCGGGGTCGCGGAGGGGGCGACGACGGTCACCTCGGCGCCGTAGCCGCGGGCCGCCGCGGCGACCTCCAGGCCGATCCAGCCGGCTCCGGCGATCACCAGGTGGCCGTTGTCCCGGCCGAGGGCGGCCAGGACGTTGCGCAGCCGGTCGGAGTGGGCGAGACGGCGCAGGTGGTGGACGCCGGCCAGGTCGGTGCCCGGGATGTCGAGGCGGCGGGGCTCGGCGCCGGTGGCGAGCAGCAGCTTGTCGTAGTGGACGACCGTGTTGTCGCCGAGCTGCACGGACCGGCCGGCCCTGTCGATGGAGGTGACGGTCTGGCCGAGGTGGAGCTCGATGTCGGCGCCCGCGTACCAGGCGGTCTCGTGGACGAGGACGGAGTCCCGTTCGTCCTTGCCCAGCAGGTATCCCTTGGACAGGGGTGGCCGCTCGTACGGATGGTCGAGCTCGTCGCCGATGAGGATCACCCGGCCGCTGAAGCCCTCCGTCCGGAGTGTCTCGGCCGCCTTGGCTCCGGCGAGTCCTCCGCCGACGATGACGAACGTCCGATGTGCGTCGACCACTTGATGCCTCCTCGGTACTGTGCTGCGCGGCGCCACCACCTGCGAGCGTCCCGCACGCAGCGTGATGACGAAAGAGGGTGTGCCCCGGCCGGGTCACGGCCACCGGCATGCGGCCCGGTCACGGTCCAGTCTGCCCAACGACCGTGAGTGTTCCGTGAAGGGACCGCGCGGAGGCGTCCGTCAGTGCGGCGATCTGGTCGACGAGGACCCTCTTGCGGGCCCGGTCGTCGGGGGCGGCGGTGTACAGGGCGCGGAACTGCGGCTCCAGCCCTTCGGGCGCGCGGGCGGTGAGCGCTGCGGCGAGTTCGGCGATGACGATCCGCTGTCGGGCGCGGATGACCTCCTGCTCGGCGCGCTGCATGACGTAACGGTCGGCGACGGCCTTGAGCACGGCGCACTCGTTGCGCACCTCGCGCGGGACGATGAGCTCGGCGCCGTATCTGCCGAGCCGTCCGGGCCCGTACGCGGTGCGGGTGGCCGATTCGGCGGCGAGACAGAACCTGCCGATGAGCTGGCTCGTCGCGTCCTTCAGCCGGGCCTGGGCGACCGCGGTGCCGTCGTAGTCGCGCGGCCACCACTCCTGGGAGGTGAGCCGGTCGAGGGCGTCGGCGAGTTCCTGGGGACCGGTGTCCGCCGGGACGTAGCGTCCGACGGCGACGGCCCAGATCTCCGCCCGCTCCGGTTCGGAGAAGAGACAGCCGGGGTCGATGTGTCCGGCGTGCAGCCCGTCCTCGAAGTCGTGCACCGAGTAGGCGACGTCGTCGGACCAGTCCATGACCTGGGCCTCGAAGCATTTTCTGTCCTGCGGCGCGCCCTTGCGGATCCAGTC
This sequence comes from Streptomyces sp., assembly GCF_035563135.1. Lineage (GTDB taxonomy): Bacteria > Actinomycetota > Actinomycetes > Streptomycetales > Streptomycetaceae > Streptomyces. The sequence continues at coordinate 804 of NZ_DATMVN010000109.1, read as the reverse complement.
GAAGACCGGCAGGTCGTCCTCGTACACCCCGAATTTCGGTGAGCCGGGGTCGGTGGGGTGCGCACCCCGGGACCAGGGGTATTTGGTGGCGGCGTCCAGGGCGGCCCGGGTCAGGTTGAGCCCCACGCTGACGAACTCCCCGCTGCGGGGGTCGCGGACGAAACGCTTGGGTTCGAGCCGGGTCAGCAGGCGCAGCGACTGGGCGTTGCCCTCGAAGCCGCCGCAGTCCGACGCGAAGTCGTCGAGCGCCTGTTCGCCGTTGTGGCCGAAGGGCGGGTGGCCCATGTCGTGGGAGAGGCAGGCCGCTTCCACGAGATCCGGGTCGCAGCCGAGCGCGGCGCCGAGCTCCCGGCCGACCTGGGCGCACTCCAGGGAGTGGGTGAGGCGGGTGCGGGGGCTGGCGTCCCAGGCCCGGCTCCGGGTGCCGGGCGTCACGACCTGGGTCTTGCCGGCGAGCCTGCGCAGGGCGGCGGAGTGGAGCACCCTCGCGCGGTCGCGCTGGAAGGCGGTGCGGCCGGGCCGCTTGTCGGGCTCGGGGTCCCAGCGCTCGGTGTCAGCGGGGCCGTAGGGCGTGTCCCTGGGGTCGTGCGTACCGTCCATGCCTCCGACAGTAGACCGGCGGGCCGACAGCAGGAGCCGGGGGGAGGCCAGGGGGTGGGGGGCGGCAGCAGGGGTCAGGCGGAGGCCAGGAGGTACGGGGCCGGCAGGGTGCCGCGGGCGGGCTCGCTGCCGGCCAGGGCCTGGTCGTATCGGTGCAGCAGGAGGCGGGCCATCGCCGGGTGCGCGCCGAGCGGTGCGGCGGCG
>NZ_DATMVN010000108.1:0-6890 GCF_035563135.1 Streptomyces sp. | reverse complement strand
TACCTGGGATCCGGCAGGTGAGGGTGTGCTGTCGCTGCCGTCGGGGCGGCTGGTCCGTGGCCGCGGGCTGAGACGCCCGCTCCCGGAAGGTCCCGAGCCCGCCTTCGCTGTCCATCTGCTGGGCGGTCCGCCCCCCTCGGTGCCCTGGGAGTCGCAGTGGCTGCGCTGGCCCGACTTCCGTCTGCCCGCCGACAGGGCGGCGGCGCGCACCGTGCTGCGGGAGGCCTGGGCCCGTGCCGAGGGTGAACGGGTCGAGGTCGCGTGCGGAGGCGGCCGCGGACGGACCGGCACGGCCCTGGCCTGCCTGGCCGTGCTGGACGGCGTCCCGGCGAGGGAAGCGGTCGCTTACGTCCGCCGGAACTATCACCGCGGAGCCGTGGAGACGCCCTGGCAGCGCCGGTACGTGGCGCGCTTCACGGCAGGCTGACCGGCTGCCGCACCCGCCTGCCGGTCAGTCCACCGTGTGCGGAACCGGAACCGTGGCTCCGCCGCCGGCGCGTACCGCCTCGACGACGCTCTGGTGGAAGGCCCTGCTCGCTTCCTCCGAGGGGCACGGCACCGGACTGCCGGCCAGGGTGAACCAGTCCGAGGCGCCGCTGTACTGGACGGCGACCTCGGCCTGTTCCTCGGTCCAAGTCGTGTGCACGGTCAGATCCCCGCTCACGATGCCTACTTCTTCGGTGCGCAGTCCGCCGGTTCCCGCGAAGACACCGAGGGTGGTCCACGATGCCCAGTTCATGACGCGTCGCCTTTCGGGACGATGACAAGCCTGTCGAGCGGACTTGTCTTGAGTATGGCACCGGGGACCATCACTCGCACGGGTGTGCCCGTGAGTATCTGTACGGTGACGCCGGATCGCTGCTCACGGGTGCATCGACGCACCCTTGAAAATCTTGTCGACGGCGTTGCGCGGCCCGTACACGGCCAGGCCGACCAGGTCCAGCCCACCCCTGCCCACCGCCCGGACGGCAGCCCTGTTGGCCTTGTCGTGGCCGGTCGCGAACAGGTCCGAGGTGAACACGGCCAGGGCCGCGCCCCGGCCCACCGCCCTCGTGTGTGCGGTCGTCAGGATTTCCTTGGAGCCGGTGAGCACGAGAACCGGCTGCCGGAACATGGGCAGGTACCGGGTGTCGTCGGCATCGGCGTACGGTTCGCCGATCACCTCGGGCACCTGTGTGCCCAGGCCGCTGACCAGGAAGGCGGTGACGTTGAGACGTTGCCAGGTCTCGAGGTCGTCGCGGAGCAGCACAGCGATCTTGGTGTCGAAGCGAACGGGTGCGTTGTCGTCGGTCATGCCTGGAGTCTGCCGAGCCCGGCCGCCGGCCGTCTTGTACGAAGTTTGCACGCCGAGGTGACCGGTGACGCTCTTGTACGCTTCGCCCATGGGTGCACGTCCGGACATCACCGCGTGGCGTCCGCGCGTCGAGGGGATCGACGAGGTCTTCCACGCGCACTTCGCCGACCACACCTATCCCATGCACACCCACGACGCGTGGACGCTGCTCATCGTCGACGAGGGGATGGTCCGCTACGACCTGGACCGCCATGAGCACGGGGCGCCCAGCTCGGTGGTGACACTGCTGCCTCCGCACGTCCCGCACAACGGCGATGCGGCGACGCCCGGCGGGTTCCGCAAGCGTGTCCTGTATCTGAACACCACGCAGATCGACGCGGATCTCGTGGGACGTGCGGTGGGCCGGCCCGTGTTGCGGGATCCGCGGCTGCGCCACCGTGTGCACCAGCTGCACCGGACGCTCGAACGCCCCGGGGACGAACTGGAGGCGCAGAGCCGTCTCGCACTGGTCTCCGAACGTCTCGCCGGGCACCTGCGTGACGATCCCGTCGCCCCGCAGGTGCCCGACCGCCGGATCGCGTACGCGCTCCGGGACCTGCTCGACGAACACTTCGTCGAAGGTCTGCCGCTCCGTGCCGCCGCGGAGCGGCTGCACGCCCATCACACACACCTGGTGCGGGCCTTCAGCCGGGAGTTCAGCATGGCTCCGCACCAGTACCTGACAGGACGCCGTGTCGATCTCGCCCGGCGTCTGCTGCTCGGCGGGATGCGCACACCGGAGGTCGCGTCATCGGCCGGGTTCTACGACCAGTCCCACTTCTCCCGGCACTTCAAGCGGGTGGTCGGCACGAGTCCGGGACACTACGCACGCACCGGATCCTCGGCTCGGTGACGGCGCTCCAGCGCGCCCCGGACGAACGCGGCCTGGCCGGCGTGCTGAAGGTCGTCGGCGATGACGCTGATCAGCCGCACGCCGAGAGTCACCGGCGGCGACCAGGCGTCGTCCACGACTCGGTCCAGGGCACGGCCGTCGAGCCCGCGGACGAAGCCGAGGGTCTGCTCGTGCACGGCGTCGAAGTAGCCCAGGAGGAGGTCACCCGACGCCACTCTCACGGAAGCCGCCTGCGCGCTGCTGTGACCGTAGCCGGTCGAGTCCTTTTCGAGAGGCAGCTCGAAGCGGGACGCCCAGTCCTCGGCGAACCAGACCTGTTCGCTCTCCGCCGCGTCGGCGACGTGGTCGTCCTGGACGCGCGCGAGGTGCCACACGAGCCAGGCGATGGAGTTCGCGTCCTCGTCGAGCCTGGCGTTGAGGTCCTCGGGCGGGACACCTTCGACTGCGGCGTGCACCGCTTCGTGGATACGTTCGAACGCATCGGCGAGAATGCCTGCACTGTTCATATGACCACCATCGCCGGTGCCCGGACCGGGCCCCGACTTCGACACGCGGCCGTCACGGGCGCACGGTGTGCAGCCACTGCGTCAGCAGGGCGTTGACCTCTGCGGGACGTTCCTGCTGGATCCAGTGCCCGCACTCCTCCAGGATGTGTGAGGAGACCAGGCCCGGGAGCGTCGTGGGGTAGGCGGCGATGGCGTCGGCCATCCAGGTGGTGGAGGAGTCGAGGGCGCCTCCGATGAAGAGGGCGGGGCAGGTGAGGCGGGCCCCGTCCCAGACTGCCAGGTCCTCCCAGTCCCGGTCGACGTTCCGGTAGCGGTTGAGTGCGCCGGTCAGGCCGGTTCTCTCGAACTCGGCGCTGATGACGTCCAGCTCCGGCTCCGTGAGCCAGGAAGGCAGGGCACCGCCGGTGAAGCGGTCGCGCATGGCCGCTCCGGTGGGCACGAAGAAGGGGCTGCCCGTGCCCGGCGGCGGCATCGTGTCACCGGAGAGCGAAGTGTAGAACCCGGCCAGCCACCCGCGCACGTCGGGGTCGATCTCCGCCTCGGCGCGGCCGGGCTGCTGGAAGTAACTGACGTAGAACTCCTCGTCCCTTCCGACCCGGGCGAAGCCGTCGGTGGGGCGGACCGCGTTCCAGGGAGCGTAGGGAACGCTGAGCATGGCCACGGCGGTGAACATGTCGGGCCGCAGCAGTGCGCTGTTGGCAGCGATGGGCGAGCCCCAGTCGTGGCCGACGACCGTCGCGGTCTCCTCGCCCAGGGCGTGCACGACTCCTACGTTGTCGGCGACCAGGGACGTCATCCGGTAGGCGTCCACAGCGCCGGGGGCCGAGGACCGTCCGTATCCGCGTACGTCGAGAGCGACCGCCCGGAAGCCCGCCGCGGCCACGGCGGGGAGCTGGTGACGCCAGGAGTGCGAGGTCTCGGGGAAGCCGTGGATCATGAGGACGAGGGGGCCGGTCCCCTGCTCCAGTAGGTGGATCCGGCCGCCGGGGACGTCCACCAGCCGGTGGACGGCTCCGGGGACGGTCGCGGAAAGCTCGGCGGGCTGCGGCATGTGTCTCCTCGAGTCCTCGGTGCCTGACTGCGTGGCCATCATTCGGCGCCGTACCACCTCTGGCCAAGAGAACTTGCCGCTACGGCAAACCCGTCGGCGGCCGGTCAGACGAGCAGGCGCAGGAGGTGTGCACAGGCCGCTGCCTCGTCCGGGTGCCGCGCGATCACTCCGTACCTCCCCCGCTCGTACGCGCCGGTCTCCCACACGCCGTCGGGCGTCTGCCTCAGGAACAGGAAGTCCGGGGGTGTGGGGGCCGGTTCGTGGACGCCTTCGATGCGGTAGCAGCCGTCGGCCACGCCGGCCGCTCCGAGCGCGGCACGCAGGTCCCGGCGGTCCACAGCCCGGCTACGCGTCCGCAGGCGTGAGGTAGGCATGGTCCAGCAGCCACTTCACGTTGAGCCGCTGGCCCGCACCCGGGTCGAGGAAGACGGGGTCGAGCTTGATCTGCTGGCCTCCGCCGGGCTGCTCGAACCACGGTGCGATGCGCCCCTGCCAGACCCAGAACGGCTTGGCGACCTTGTAGACGCGGTAATCACAAGGAGATGCGGCATCGCGGGTGTTGAGGTTCTGCGGCGGCAGCGCACGTTCCTTGTAGGAGTCGCCGGCGGGGGCGAGGTATCCGCCGTACTCCGATCCGAAGCGGTCCAGGCGCTGTCCGGTGCGCAGCTTCGCAGGCTCTCTGTCGATCTGCCCGTTGACTTCGGCGAAGCCGTCGTCGGGCGGGTACTTCCAGCTGCCTGTGTCCGCCGGCCCCTCCCAGTACTTGTTCAGGAAGGCGGTGGAAGACAGGCTGCCTGTGCGCTTGTACCCCTTGAGCAGCGGGCCGACGGGGGCCTGTTTCGTGGAGGGCAGCCATCGGGGACCCAGCCGCGCGTCCCCGAGGAACTCACCGGTGCAGGGATCGTGGCTGACTGCCGCCGCGCGGTCCTCGTGCGGTGCGGCGCTCGCGGCGGGCGCGGTCATCAGGCCTGCGGCGATGCCCAACGTGGCAACTGCGGTGCGGATACGGTTCATTCAGAGATCCCCTCGGATGCCGGCGGATTCCCGGCCGGATCACGTAGGGTAACCGACTGTTCTCGTACCGCGTCTGCGCCATGCCGCTCGGCGCCCGGCCTGGAGGGCCCTGGCCGGGCGCCGTTCTCTCAGTGCGCCGTCCCGTCCCGCACGAGACCGTCGGCGGCGAGGCCCCGCAGTACGGCCTCGCCCAGCGCCCGGACCGCGGACATCGGACGGACCATCACGGTGAACTCCTTGATGCGGCCGTCCTCGCCGAACTGGAGCAGGTCGATCCCGTGGATCTCCTTGCCGTCCACCGTCGCCCTGAACAACAGGATCTCCGACGGTTCCTGGGCGCCTTCGCCACTGGTGGAGGCCTCGCCCGCGAGGTGGCCGACATAGCGGAAGTCCTCGAAGGTGCGCAGGAGTACGCCGAAGAGGCCGAGCACCATCGGCCTGCCTTCGAAGGGAGTGAACTTCACCGGGCTGAAGAGGCGGATGTCCTCGGTGAACAGCTCTTCCAGTGCCGCCGTGTCGCCCTTCTCGACGGCGGCCCTGAAACGTTCCGTGGTTTCGGTGGTCATGGTCATCACTCCCTGGATCCTGCCGCCGACGGGGCGGCCGCCCGTTCCGGTGAGTGTGGCGCAGAGTGGCCCGACCGGTGAAGGCAGGGCGGGCGGAAACGGCGAAAGGGTCAGCCGCGAGAACCGCTGTAGCGGACGGTGACCTTCTCGAACCCGAGCGAGCCGAGCAGCCCCTGGAGCATGGAGGCGGTGTTCTTCTCGGCCCGCTCCGTGAGGCCGCTCTCCGCGGCGGCCTCCCCTATGTGCTGTGCGGCCAGCTTGTTGACCGCCTGCTCACTGCCGGGGTTGCCGGAGAAGAAGTCACCGAGCCGGTCGAGGAGCCCACGCTGCTTGGACACGGCGTAGGAGCGGTCCGGGTCCAGGGCCGGCTTGCCCAGCACCGCATGGGGCAGTACGAGTTCGGCCGTGGTCCGGTCCTCGTTGACGGTCACCCCGTCGGCTCCGACCTTGCCCAGGTCGACGGAGGCCCCGACGGTACCCGCGCCGACGTACAGCGTCCGGGTGCCCCGGACGGCGTCGGGGAGGAACTTGGCGTCCTTCTCCAGGTCGACGACGACCTGGAAGTTTCCGGAGGCGGCCTCGTACGCGCTCATGTCCTGGATGGACTTGAGTACCGCGGGACCGGAGCGGTCATCGGTCTCCTCGCCGAAGAGGTCTCCGAAGCCCGGCAGCAAGCTGAGCCGGGAGCCGAGAAGCAGCAGGACCAGCGCCGCGGCGCACACGCCGGCGAACGGCAGGCACCCCCTCGTCCAGCCGCGGCGGTGCGGCCCGCCGCCGCGACCGGGTTCCCTGGTGCTGTCCGTCGTTACGTCAGTGGACGTCATGCCTTTCATGTGACCCGCTCCGGTCCTTTCAGTCCGCCCGGGTGCCGAATTACGTCAGATCCCGTACGACCGACCGGTGTTGGAAGGCGTCAGGCCCCGGTGGTGCCGTCCAGCCGCTCCCTCAGCAGGTCGGCATGCCCGATGTGGCGTGCGTACTCCCCGATCATGTGGACGTGCACCATGCGCAGCGAGCAGACCGAGCCGCGCCAGGTGAAGGTGGCGTCGAGCGACGCCCCCGCCGCCACCTCGTCGGCGAGGCGGATCTCCTCGACGAGTCGGGCGTAGTCCTCGGGGGCGCGGTCCGGTGAGAGGTCCTCGAAGTCCACGTCCTTACCCTTGTCCGGGTCGTACATCGGGGGCAGCGACAGGCCGGCGAATCCCTGGCGGAACCAGATACGTTCCACCTTGGCCATGTGCCGGATCAGGCCGAGCAGGGTGAGGTTGGACGGCTCGGCAGTCCGCTTCGCGAGCTCCCGTCCCGTCAGGCCGGCGCACTTCTGCAGAAGTGTGCTGCGGTAGAAGGCCAGGTAACCGGTCAAGGTCTCGCGCTCGCCACCGGTGAGCGGTCCGGTCGTGCGGGTGGCTTCGGGAGCTGTCCATGTCAACACCGTTGCGTTTATCTCTGTGAACGGTTCGCGAGCCCGTGCTCGAAGAACGTGACGGTGGTGCGGATGGTGTAGTTCTGGCTGGTCGTGGGGTGCTGTCCGGCGTTCGGTCCGTACTTGCTGGTGGGGTTCTTGCGG
>NZ_DATMVN010000107.1:0-11167 GCF_035563135.1 Streptomyces sp. | reverse complement strand
GATGGTGTAGGTGCCCGGCGGGAGGTTGTCGACCTGCCAGAGGCCCTGGCTGTTGGTGGTGCCCTTGGCCACCGTCTTGTTGGCCTCGTCCTTGACTTCGAACTGGACCCCGGACAGCGGCTTCTTGGTGTCGCTGGCGGTCTTGAGGAGCTTGATGCTCCCCTTCAGCGCGTTGACGGTGATCTTGAGCTGGGCTTCGGCGCTCGTGGTGCCGCCGGCGACGAGCATCCGCTGTGCCTTGTCGTTGGCGGGCAGATGGGCGATCAGTGTCGAGGCGGGCAGGTTCTTGGCCACCGCCTTCAGCTCGACGGTCCCTGCCTTGGCGGGGGTGATGGTGGCTGTGGCGACGCCTTCGTCGTTCGTGGTGACGGTGCCCGCCCCGGCGACGGCACCCGCCCCGTTGAGCTGGATCTGGACGCCGGGGACCTTCTGCCCGGACGCGGCGGTGACGTCCAGCGTGATGGTGGTCTTCTCGCCGGGCTTGAACGCGGCGGGGGTGTGCACGTTGACCTTGTACGGGCCGGCCAGTTTGCCCGCCTCGGTGATGAACCCCTCTGCCTTGGTCTTCACCTCCTTCGGAACGTTGGGGTACGAGACCCGCTCCAGCGCCCGCTTGCCGTTGGGCAGGGCGTACGTGCTGCCCTGCTCGAGGAAGCTGTACACGGCCGCGTCGACGGCTGCGGCCTGGCTGTCGTTGGCGGTGTCGCCGTACTTGGACAGCACGTACGCGGCGCGGGCGGTGTTCTCCTTGGAGACCTGCCGACCGGTGGCCTTCGAGGTCCAGGTGGTGACCTCGGTGGCCTTGCCGTACTGGCCGCCGGCTGCTGGACCGGCGAGGGTCGGGTCGGCGCAGTAGGCCCGGCCGGTGATGCCGCTGACCGGGGCCCCCGGCGCGCCGTACGCACCCAGGTGGGAGGCGTCCGGCTTGTTCTGATCATCGGGGATGGCAAAGCCCGGTCCCCATTTGTCCGCTGCGACCGCGTTGGGGGCGGCGCACAGCGCGGTCGCGCCGACCAGGACGGCTGTGGCGAGAACGGTCGAGCGGCGTAGCGCCTGGCCCGACGCCGGGCGGCGTGTGTTCAGGGTCAAGGTGTTTCTCCGTGCCGGTGGGGCCGCAGTTCAGCCCCGTCTGCTGTGCAGCATCGTCGGCAAAGCGGACACCTCCGCCCGGGGCGGGTTCAGTCGGTGATCGCAGCCTCGCTCGACGAGGCGGAGGTGGGGGTGATCTCCTTGGCCCATTGCAGGGCCTTGGTGCGGACCGGCTCGGCGATGACGTCGGGGATGCCCATGCGCCGGGTCAGCTCGGCACTCCGGGTCTCGAATTCCGTGCCGTAGTCCGTGATCCGCCCTGTGATCAGGCGCTGCCTTTCCGCTGTGCTGTCCGCGTCCTGCGCCTGGGTGGGGTGGGGGTAGTCGATCTGCCAGGACGCGGCGGCAGAGGCGAGGCGGCTCCATCGAGGCTGGAGGGCTCGCAGGGCTGCTCGCTGGCCGGGGGTGGTGCCGCTGATGCGCTGGCGGACGATCGCTCCGGCGTCCCCGGTGAGCTTCGCGCTTTCGGGGTCTTCCAGTTCCAGTGCGGCGAGGCGGACGGTGATGAGCTGGTCGATGTCCTCGGTGGTCAGCTCGGCGGCGTTGATGACGGGAAGGTCGTGCTGAGGCCGCTGCCAGATGGTGCGGGCTTCGACGTGGACGCGTCCGGTGTCCTCGATGGTGACGTGAAGCCAGCCGCGCGGGCCGAGGTCGTCGGAGAAGCCGCGGGTGAGGGAGGAGCCGGTGTACCAGACCTGCCCGGGGCCGTCGTGGTCGTGACCGGGTACAGCACCGAGGGAGTGGTAGTGGGAGAGCAGCAGCGCGTCCCATCCACGGTGGGCCCACTCCAGGGGGATGGGGCGTTCTTGTCCCTCGGGGTTGATGCAGTGGTAGAGACGGCCGTCGGCTTCGAACGTGCCGTGGCAGACGAAGAGGTTTACGTGGCCGGGCAATGGGACGGGGTCGATGTGGATGCCGGCGTCGGCCAGGGAGCGGTCCAGGCCGTAGTGGGACACTGCGTGGATGGCGAGGCCGTCGGTCGGCTGGTGGATCTCGTACAGGCCCGGGTAGGGGCCGGTGCCGTCGCCCGGGCCGCGGCGGGGGTCGGGGTAGACCGCGTGCATGCCGAGATCGGGTCGGTGCATCGTGCCCATGGCGGAGATGTCCGTTCCCGCGCCGGCGCAGTGGTTGCCGCTGTTGCCCAGGCCCCAGATGTTGGCCCGGGCTCGCAGGTCGTCTACGCGGTTGGCGTGTTCGACGTCGCGCGGCAGGGGCCGGGCCCGGTGGGTGAGGTCACCCCCGTCGATGATGCCCTGCACCCCGGCGTCGAGCATGGCGTGCATGGTCAGGTCGTGGGCGAGGTGCCCGTCGACAACGCGCTGGTTCCAGCGTGTCTGAGGGTGCAGTCGCATGCGGGGGTTGTGGTAGCCGAGGTGCTGGCAGCCTCGGATTCCGAGGGTGTAGGCCACAGGGGGTGCCCTTTCTGGTGTGGGTCCCGCCTGTGCTGTGGCGGACATCAGGTCACGCGGCCGCGAATCTTCTCCCAGCGGCGCCTTGGCGGTGAGGGCGGCTGCCTATGTGAGCTCCGGTGCCGGGCGCGCCGTTGTGCCTCAGGAAGCGGAGCGCTGGCGCCAGGCGATGAGTCGCAGGATCTGGTTGGCTAGCTTTTCGGCTTCGGCATCCGGCAACTGCACTTCGATCTGGCGGCCGGCCGCCGTCTTCGGGCCGTCTGTGATGTCGACGGTGAAGCAGATGTGATTGTGCGCCTGTCCCTCCGCCGCGGCATGGCGCAGCAGTTCCTCTTCGGTCATCTGCTCGGGGGCCGATGCGCGGGCGACGGCAGATACCTGGGTGGCGAACGCGCGGGGGAAGGCGAAGCTCGTCACCGTGGCGAGCCAGGGGCGCCCGCCCCCACGGGGGCGGCGCCGTCGACGGTCGATGTCGATCTTCAGGAGGCTCAGTTCGGCAGCCTCGGTGATCTGGGCAAGGGTGGTGCCCTTCTCCCGGGACAGGTCCAGGAGCTCGCGCAGTGCGGTCTCGGCGAGCAGAGCCGACGGGGTGGCGTGTCCGTTTCTCACCGTGCCGGTCCTTCGAGCTGGCGCGCCCTGGCCGTGAGGGGCTTCCCAGATGGCTGGGTGGAGTCGAAGTTGGCCAGCTTGGCCCGGAGCTCGTCCTTCTCCACGTGCTTCCAGTGGATGCGGCCGCTGTCGTGCCGGTACTGCTCGGCGTAGTGCTCGCCGCCCGCTCCGGTACCCGCCGGCCAGTGCTCCACGATGGTCACCTGGAAGGGCTGGCGCAGCCCTTCCAGGGTGAGGCGGATCTCGGCGGCGGCCGTCTCGATACTCATCGTGGGTTCGGTCGTCTCGGTGACCACAGCGAGGATGCGCTGCTCGTCCAGCTGCCATATGCGGCACGGACGCCACACGAGCTGGTTGTCGTTGCCGAGGTAGCAGACTGGCGTCGAGTCGATCAGAGGGGCTAGCACCGAGGTCTTCCTCCTACTGGGGGGCTGAGAGCCCGTACTCTGCGGCGTTCTCCCCGTCGTACACCTGCGTCGGCGAATCTGCGGTGCGCGGGTCCGCGGCGGCCGCCGGCCCGCCGACGGCGGATATCTGCAGCGCCTCGTCTACCAGGTCCCGGGCGGCCTCCAGGTTCTTGCGCAGGTCTGCGATCTCACCAGCCGGGCACACCGTGAGGACAGCCAGGCTGGCTTCAATGCCGGCGCGGGCTTCCGTCAGCCTCTCGGGGCTGGCACCCACGCTCTTGTCGGAAGCCAGATCGGTCACCGTCTTGAGGTTCCGCTTGATCCGGGCGGTGACCGCGCGCAGGGCAGCTTCGATGGCCTTGGGCTGACCAGCCGCGAGGAGTGCGTCTCGCTCTGTCGGGTCGAACTGGACGAGCTGTACGGGCTGAGGCATGAGACAGGTCCTAACCGTCGGAGTAGGCGCCGTCGGGTGACCCCGAGGCGGCGCCTACTCTGCCTCCCGATCCGGACAACCCCCTCGAAGCGCCGCGGCTTCGGCTCGTGCGGGGGACTCGCCGGTCAACCCCCGGCAGGGGGTGGCGGAGCGTATGCCCTGCCGTCGCGGCGTACGCTGGCCGCGCAACGGCCTGGATCGTCCTGGTCTGCTGCCTCTCACCTGCTCGGCAAGAGGCAGCTTCGAGGTGGTCAGCTGGCGGCGAGCACGTAGACGTGCGTATGCAGGGCGGCGTCAGCGACGGCATAGCGGGCGTAGAGACGGCCGGTGGCGCGGTGGTAGGTGATGGACGCTCGCTGATGCCGGGCCAGGGTGCCCCGCAGGGATGCGCGTACGGAGGCCAGATCGAGCGGCGTCGGGTGGCCCCGCAGGACGCCCCGGTCGTTCCCCAGGAACGACTGCATTCCGTTGAGGGAGACGGTGTACAGCAGCGCTCCGGTCGCTGGGCGAAAAACCAGCGCGTCGAGGGCTTCGCGTGTGGCGCAGTTGGTGCCCGGCAGCGGCCGGTAGGCGGTCGGGAACGCGGGAGCGTAGGTGCCGTCCGCCGACGCGAGGACCGTACGGATCGCGTCGTCGGAGCGGCTGGTGTTCTGGTCGTCCAGAGTGGCCCACTGCCCTGCGTGGCGCAGGCCCCGGCGCCACGTCGCCCCGCTGGAGCTGACGACGTCGCCGTCGGTGAAACGCATCGCCACGAGGCTGGTGGGGGAGGCGGTGGTCATCTGCGGGCTCCGTTCGTCGCTGGGGTGATGCGGTGCAGCGTGCCGCCGTTCAGCGCCGTTTCCCATTCAGGGCGAAAACAGAGAAGGGCCGGGGTGCGCTTCGCCGAGTGATTCGCTACCTGCGCACCTGACTCGACGCCTTGTCACGCTTGTGGGTGTGTGCGGGCCCTCCGCTTGCCACGTGCTGCTCATAGGTGCGCGCACCGCACTTGCACACGATCTCGTCCATCACAGGAGGCCGAGTGTGGGCAGCGGGCCCAGGCCGTCATGGCGCAGGAGAAGGGCTTGTTCAGCGTCGGCCCACCCCCAGCAGCGGACAGTGTCCCGGTGCTCGTCGGTGGCTCGCACCAGGATCCGCCGTCGCCAGCCGAACAGACGGTCTCGCTCGAGGTCCGGGTCGAGAACCATCAGGCGCGTTCCGAGGCTGTAGACGAGTTCGTCGCCTGCCTGCACGCGCTCAAGTAGCGCGGCCTCGACGTACTTCAAGGCGAAGTCGTAGTGCATGTAGAGATTGGCCCGGCGGTGCCAGGCCGCGACAGACCGGGTGTCCGCCCCGGTGCCCTGTACAGGCATGTTCAGCAGCGTGCGCTGGTTGCGAAGGTACGCGGCCCGGTGCGTGGCAGGCAGGGTGGCGGTAGAGAGCAGTTCCGTCACCTGAAGCCTGAGGCCTCGGTTGTCAGTCTGGAGCAGGGCTACCTGGACGCCGAAGGGGGTGGAGTAGACCGTGTGAACGAATCCGGTGGCCCGGTGCGGTCCGGTGGCCTTCTGTCCGACCCAAGGCGCATGGTCGTCCTGGCACAGGACGGGGCGGCTCAGGTGCATGGGGTCGTTGAGAGGCAAGGGTTCGGATATCGCCAGGCTCATGGTCTCTCCGGTGTCGGGCTGCCGTGTTCGGCCGAAGGTCACCATCTGTGTCTCGGCCGTGCGAGGTGCGGCGAATCGGCATCCGCCGTGGGGGACGCGAGGCCTGCCGCCGGCCCTCCTGGGCCGGCGGCTGCTGCCAGCACGTCGCTCACCCCGGGGTGAGCCGACGCATCGGTCCGCATAGCCCGCGGTCTCCTGTGGCGCATCAGTGAGCTTCGCTGGTACCGCCGTTCGGCCCGACTGCCGTGGTGCCAGAGGGGATCTCGACGCGGTAGAACCCGATCAGCGGGTCCTTCTGCTCGGCCCAGGACCCGAATCTCACGGGGGACTTGCTGTTGGCGGCGTGGATGACCTTCTTGGTGGCCGGGTCCCAGACCATGGCGACGTGGACGGGGTTGGACTCGCTGCCGAAGAAGACGAGGTCGCCCGCCTGCGCCTGGTCGGCCGGGACCTTGTGTTTGGACAGCTTGGGAAGCTGGGCGGTGGTGTCTCCTCCGATGTTGAGCTTGCCGCCGGTGGCCTGGTAGTAGGCCCACTGGGTGAAGGAGCTGCAGTCGAAGTCGGCTGGGTGGTCGCCCTGGAGACGGCGGGCACCGTACAGGTAGGGCTTGCCGAGACCGGTCTGTGCCCAGGCGAGAGCCGCGCGTACGACCTCGGAGTCCGCTGCCGGCAGGGGCCCAGTGGCGCCGGCGCCGTCGGGGATGACGATCGCACCACCCGAGTCGGCGGCGCAGGCCTGGGCCTGGTCCTGGGCCTCGGCGTACTGATCATTGCCGTAGGTGGGAGCGGTGGTCGTCTTGCCGCTCATCCAGTCCTTGGGGTTCACCGGGCCCGGGCCGTTGTTCTGCCCGGGCTTGTGCGGGTCGCGGACACCAGGCAGGCGGACCTCCCAGTGCAGGTGGGCACCGGTCACGTTGCCGGTGGCGCCTACGTTGCCGATGTGCTCCCCGCGCTTCACCTCCATGCCGACCCGGGTGCCGAACGTCGACTGGTGGGCGTACCAGGTCTGGACTCCGCCCGCGTGCTCGATCTTGGTGAGGTTGCCGTAAGCGCCTCCGTCACCGACGAAGATCACCTTGCCGTCGGCCGGGGCGTAGAAGCGGGCACCACTCGGAGCGGCGAGGTCGATGCCGGTGTGGCCGGCCGACCACCGTCCGCCGCTCTGTCCGAACTCGGCGGTGAAGGTGAAGGTTCCCTGCTTCATGGGCCACTGCCACCCGGCCGAGTTGACGCCGGAGGGCCCGCTGCTGGACGGGGTGCCGCTGCCCGGCGTGGGGGTGGATGCCTGCGTCGCCGGGGTGGTGGATGTCCCGGGGGTGGAATCGAGCGGGGGCGTTGACCAGCTCTTGGCCGGAGCGGACTTGATCTGTGCTGCGTTGGTGACCTTGGCGTTGAAGTCGTTGACCGGCTCGGGGATGCCGGAGGCCTTACCGAGGGTCGGAAAGGACGGGTTCTTCTTGATCGTGTCGGCGAGGTGCTTCTGCCAACGCTCGATCATGGTGCTGTCGCTGGAGAAGACGCCCCGGTAGCGGGCGGACTGGGTGGTGACGACCCGCATGTAGGTGGTGTTGGACACTGTGGAGCCGGAGTACCGGCGCAGCGCGTTCCAGGAGTCGGTCTCGGCCTTGAGGGCATGGATGTAGTTGGCTGCGGCGAAGGCCGCATCCTCCACGTTGTAGCGGTCCTTGATGCCGTCCCCGTTACCGTCGCCGCCGTATTGGGCCCACGCCGGGTCGCCGAACTGAACGATTCCCTTGTAGCCCATGCCGTTGTCTCCGCCGGGAGCGGCGGAGGGGTCCTGTCCGTAGCGGGTCTCCTGGTACATCTGGCCGGCGATCAGCGTCCAGTCGAGTCCCGGGTACCGGGCTGCGGCCCGGATCGAGGCGAGCATCATCCGCGGGGGTATCTCCGCCCGTGCGGTGTCGGACGGGAGGTACATGCCCTTGCCGGGCATGATCGGGTTGTAGGCACCGCCACCGGGGACACCGGTCGAGCCCTGCTGTGCTGAGGCGTCGTCCAGGCATGCGGCCTCCGCGGACTTCGAGCCCAGGACTCCGACGATCGCACCGAACGCGGTGAGGAAAGCGACGGCGACAGCGCAGAAGGCTGCGAGACCAGCGAGCAGCCACCACTTCCAGCGTTTGCTTCCTCCGTACCTGCCGGCGGCACGCGCCGCCGTGCGCCGGGCGGCGGCCGCCGCTATCTTCCGGGCGGCGAGCGCGGCAATGGGGGCGGCCATCAGCTGTTCTCCGTAGTGCCCGCGTCGCCGACGCCGGCGAGCTGCAGGCCGGAGATCTTCCACTCACCCTTGGTGTAGGTCGCGGTGATCTGGAAGTCGGTGCTCTGGCTGGTCTCCTCTTCCTGGTGGAGGCGGACAGTTGTGGAGGCGAGGGTGGTCACCGACCGGCCGGCGCCGTCGACGGGCGCATTGCTGATCACGGTGTCGCGCTTGAGGTCGGCTGTGGCAGTGGAGGAGCACTTCGTCCGCTCGCACTCGGCCCACGCCCGCCCGGTGGGCAGGGTGGTCTGGTCGACGATGGCCGGTGAACCGTCGGTGAGCTCGCGGGCCTTGGCCGTCCAGGCGGCGGCGTCCGTGCGGTAGGTGTATGTGCCGAGGGTGGTCAGGTACTCGCGCATCACCGTGTGGGCGGCCGCGAGTTCTTGGGGTTCGATGACAGCTGGGACGGAGTCGACCGTCCCGGTCGGCGTACTGGGTTCGCTCGTGGTGTCCGGCGCAGTAGCGGTGGTGTCCTTCTTCTCCCCCTCGGGGCTGCTGCGGTTGAGGGCGACCGCCAGGCCGACGAAGGCGGCCAGGGCGATCAGGGCGGCGGCGATGATGACGGCGCGGCGTCGTTCCACGGGGACTCCCTGGGACGGTCGGGGGCGTATACGCCCGCGACCGTAGGGAGCAAACCGGACACCTTCTGGGGAGCTCGTGCAGCAGCTGCTTCAGGCAGTGTTCTCAGGCTGCTGCGGCTCCGCGGGTGGGCCACCACTCGTCGTGGTCTTCCTGTCGGCACAGGGCACAGCGGCCGTCGTGTTCGGTGGTCATCCCGCAGGCGCAGTTGCTGATCGGTCGTACGTCGACCGGCAGCTCCTCGCCACGCAGCGCAGCGAGACATGCCGGACAGAGCC
This sequence comes from Streptomyces sp., assembly GCF_035563135.1. Lineage (GTDB taxonomy): Bacteria > Actinomycetota > Actinomycetes > Streptomycetales > Streptomycetaceae > Streptomyces. The sequence goes on along the minus strand of NZ_DATMVN010000107.1, from coordinate 2,442 downwards.
CGTCGGGGAGATCGGTGCCGGCGGCCAGGCGGAGAGCCTCGTCGGGGACGACGGCCAGTCGTCCGCAGGAGGTGGGGAGCAGGGCGCCGGGAGGCGGGGCACCGAGAGATGCCGGCGTGGGGAGGATGTGCCGGTACCGGGGATCTGCGTCAGCGTGGGGGCTGTACGGATTGGGTGCGATGGAACTCATGGGGGCTCTTCTCATGCGGTACGGGTGAGGGGGCGGCGTCAGCGGGAGTGCCAGTAGCGGTGTCGATCGTTTCGGAGGCTTGGGACTCGCCCTCCTCGGTGGGGTCGGGGACGACTTTCAAGCGGCTGCGCTCTTTGCGGAGCGCGGTGATGTAGACCCGCACGGTGTTCTCGGTCAGCCCGAGGCTGGGCGCGAGACGCTGAGCCAGCTTCCGGGCGGACAGGTCCGCATCTGGCGAGGTCAGGGCGTCGTAAGCCGTCTTTACAGCGGCTCGACCATCTGCGGGTGGAGCAGGGGGTTCTTCCTCCTGGGGGGACGACGGCGGGCCTCCCTGCCCGGCGGTCGGGGTGTCTTCAGGCCGGTCGGGGGGTGGTGGTTCCTCCTGCGGGGTGGCGCTCGGCGGATCGGCCGGCGGCGGATCGGCTTGCGAGGTGGTCAGGGCGCCTTCGGACCGGTCGGGGGGCGGGGCGGGAAGTTCGGGTGCGTTGGATCGCTGCAGGACCGGTAGGGCATCGGCCTGCACGGGAACGCCGTACTTCGCCAGCCGCAACGGCATCAGGGCCTCGATGGGTGCTGTGCGCCGCCAGGCGGGCCCGTACCGCACTTCCAGCCCTGCTTCGTAGATCAGCCGGTCCTGCTCGAGCTTGATGACCTGGTCGTAGGAGCGAAGCTCCCAGAGCTTCATCCGACGCCACATCCGGAACGTGGGCACCGGCGACAGGATCCACCGGGTCAGCCGGACGCCTTCCATGTGCCGGTCGGCCGTGATGTCCGCGATGCGCCCGACCGCATGTCGGGCGGCTTCGACTGTCACGACGAACAGGACGGGGATGACGGCGTGCATGGCTGTGCCGAGCGGGTCCGGCCACGCCGCCGCGGCGTTGAAGGCGATGGTGGCGGCGGTCAGGAGCCACGCCGTCTGCCGGAGCAGCGGGAACGGGATTCTGATCCAGCTCAGCAGCAGATCGAGGGCGAGCAAGACCACGATCCCCGCGTCGACGCCGATCGGGTACAGGCGGGCGAAGTCGCCGAACCCTTTGGCCTCTGCGAGGTCTTGGACAGCCGCGTAGGAACCGATGAAGCCGATCAGAGCGATGATCAGGCCGCCGCCGGTGATCACAGCGACGAGAAGAGCGTGAGCGCGTGGGGCCCTGGTGGGCTGCGGCTGCTCTACGTCGGGCGGGATCACTGGCGGACTCCCAACGGTTCTGTGGCCCTGGCTACCTCGCGTGGGGCATGGCCGCAGGTGCCGAGATCGCCGCGATGATCAGTACGGGTGGTCATGCGGCGCACGGTAGGGAGCGAAGCGGACACCTCCCGTGGAGCCGGCGCGCGGCAGGGTTCTCTCTGGGCCGGTCAGCGTCCGTGTGGTCAGGCCGGGCGCCGGGCGCGGTGGTCACGTAGGAGAGCTGCGGCTTCATTCCACCACTGGCGCCGGAGCTCCGGTTGTTCGGCTACCGCTCGGCACTGTCCGCGCTGCGTTCCCATGCCGCCGGTGAGCGGCCGCAGGCACTGCGGGATCGCGGGAAGGAGTCTGTGGGCGTAGCGCTTGCCGCCGAGGAAGATGACCTCAGCGCTGTGCAGGCCGAACGTGTCGGCCTGCTGGCGGAGGTGGTCGCTGGTCACCGAGGAAGGGTGATCGATCGTCATCTCGTACGGGATGAGGGGCTGGCTGACCGTGACAAGCCCGTGCAACGCTGAGGCGATCAGGATCTGGGAGGGGCTGCTGGTGAGTGCTTCTGCGGCAGCGCGCAGCGAGCGGTGGTAGTGCCCGATGTAGAGCTCCCCGGCCGGCACTGCCTGCAGGTTGCCGTCGGGCTTGTACTTGCGGGACTTGCGGGAACCACAGCTGATGATCACGATTCGAGGGCTAGGCGGGATGGGCATCAGCGTCTGTCCGAGCAGGTGTGCCGGGTGGGGCTGACGGCGTAGGCGACCGCCACGATGCCGATCAGGGCTGTCACCATCATCGCGGCAAGGGCAACGAGACGCATGGGCGTGGGGCTTTCTCCTCGGCGGGCCCGCGCGTACGCGCGGGCCCGCCCGGCGTGGGTCAGGCGGCCTGGACGACCGGCGGCAGAGGCTCGAACTCGACAGCGGGACGGAGCTGATACCAGCGGTGGTCGTCGAGGACGATCTTGTAGATGCCGAGCAGCGCGTTCACCTCCACGAGGCGCGCGCCGGGCTCGTCCAGCGCCTTCCAGGCCGTGCCCGAGAGCACCGTCTTTCCGGCGTACTCGTTGTCGAGGCCG
>NZ_DATMVN010000106.1:0-6392 GCF_035563135.1 Streptomyces sp. | reverse complement strand
GGTGCTCATCGACTGGGGCCCGATGCCCGGAAGTTACGGCTGGGTGTTCCCCAAGGGCGACACGCTGACCGTCGGTGTGATCTCGGCGCGCGGTGACGGTGCGGGGACCAAGCGGTATCTGGAGGACTTCGTCGGCCGTCTGGGTCTCGCCGGATTCGAGCCCACGATCTCATCCGGTCATCTGACGCGGTGCCGCAGCGACGACTCCCCGCTCTCCCGCGGGCGGGTGGTGGTCTGCGGCGATGCGGCAGGGCTGCTGGAGCCCTGGACCAGGGAGGGCATCTCCTTCGCTCTGCGGTCCGGGCGGCTCGCGGGTGAATGGGCGGTGCGGATCGCGGAGGCGCACGACGCGGTGGACGCCCGGCGCCAGGCGCTCAACTACGCTTTCGCGATCAAGGCGGGGCTGGGCGTGGAGATGAGCGTCGGGCGCCGCATGCTCAGGCTGTTCGAGCGGCGCCCGGGACTCCTGCACGCGGTTCTGACGGGTTTCCGCCCTGCCTGGAACGCCTTCGCGGGCATCACCCGGGGGACGACGTCGCTGGCCGAGCTGGTCCGTTCGCACCCGCTGGCGCAGCGGGCGCTGCATGTGATGGACCGCCAGGGAGCGGACCGGGTCAGCTCTCGACCGTGATCCGGAAGACCGGGTGGTCGGGGCACGAGGCGAGGAGCTCGGCGTCGGTCGACTTCACGGTGACGCCCCGGAAGTACTGGTCGACCTCCCAGCCCCAGCGCTTCAGGTAGGCGCGGACGATCCGTGCTTTCTGCTCGTCGTCCGCGATCTCCACGGCGGTGAACGTGCGGACCTTCCGGCCAGCCTTCAGCTCTCCGCCCCCGGCCACGCGCATGTTGCGCACCCACTGGGAGTGGCCGCGGGCGGAGACGAGGTACTGGGCGCCCTCGTAGTGGTGGGGGTTCACGGGGATGCGCTGCATCCGGCCGCTCTTACGGCCGCGCACCGACATCTCGGCGGAGCCGAGGAGGCTGACGCCATGGCGCGCGAGCCATCCGACGACACTGTTCATGCGCTGGGCGAAGGTGCTGGCCTGGAGGTAGTAGGGCTGCTGCGGCACGGTGACTCCCACCATTGAGAGAGCGGCGCTCTCGCTTGAGATCAGTGTGCATGGGGGCATCGCTCGAAAGCAAGAGCGGTGCTCTTCTTTGTGGTCGGTGCTCCAGTCGCGTGGCAGACTGATGACATGAGCACCATTCGGGGAGCCAGGGAACGCGCCCGCATCGAAGTCACCGCAGCCATCAAGGACGAAGCCAGGAAGCAGCTCGCTGCGGAGGGCGCCGCGAAGCTCTCCCTGCGCGCCGTCGCCCGTGAGCTCGGCATGGTGTCCTCCGCCCTCTACCGCTACTTCCCCAGCCGCGACGACCTGCTGACCGCGCTCATCGTCGACGCCTACGACGCGGTGGGCGAAGTGGCCGAGGCGGCCCTCGCGAAGGCCGGTGCCCCGGCGGGAGCCCATCCCGCCCGCTGGGCGGCGGTCGCCTGCGCCGTACGGGACTGGGCTCTCGCACACCCCCATGAGTACGCGCTGATCTACGGTTCCCCCGTCCCCGGCTACACCGCACCGCAGGACACCGTCGGCCCCGCCTCCCGTGTGGGCCGGGTCCTCATCGGCCTGGTACGGGACGCCCACCTCGCCGAGGGCCTCGCCGTCCCCCCGCTGACCGCCGAACTGCGTCCCGAGGCCGCACGTATGGCGGCCGACCTGGCCGCCGATCTTCCACCTGCTGTCGTGGTGGCTCTGGTCTCCGCCTGGGCGCAGCTCTTCGGGATGATCTCCTTCGAGCTCTTCGGCCAGTTCGACCGGGTGGTCGAGGCGCGTGAACAGCTCTACCGGCACGCCGCGCACCAACTGGGCCGCTCGGTCGGTCTGCTCGACGGCCGGCCCGCCGCCGGCGGCGGTGCGAGGGATTGAGGCGGGGCGGGTGGGACACGGGGCCGGGCGGCCGGGTCCTGGGGCAGGGGCCGGGTGTGCGGGGCTTCGGGGCGGGGGCCCGCGGCGGCGGTTCGGACGAACCGGCCGAACGGGAGCGGGAAGCGACGGCCCTGGCGGGCATCGGGCTGTCCGGCGAGGAGATCACGCGCGGACCTGTGGCCGGCCCGCTCACCGCCAGGGCTCACGCCGGCCGCGCCATGGCCGAGCTGGGAGCCCGGGACAGGGCGCGACGTGTCGTGTGCGCCTACGAGTCGGGGCCCGTGCGCCCCGGCCGGCTCGGCTGGACGGGCGGCGGGCGCCTTGCCCCGGCCGCGAAGGGGGTGCGCCGGAGGACATGGACCACCCGGACGACGAACACCAGCGCACCGAGCGCGGCCCCGGCCCGGAACAACATGTCTTCGACACCGTCCGGAAGTTCGAGGAGCAGGGCGGGGAGGAGGACTCCGGCGAACGTGGCCGCGGCCACCACCGCTCCGCTGACCGAGGCGTAGCCGATCTCGACGGTCATGGCGTCCCGCTCCGCCTGGGTACGTCGCATCATGCCCGCAGTGTCACAGGGGCCCTGGCCGACGGCAAGGACGCTTCCCGTGCCGCACGCGCGACTGTGAATGCATGTGCAGTTATTGCGCATGCATCAACAAATCGATCCTCTGCTAGCGTGCTGCCATGGCAGCGAAGAAGTCCGAGCAGGCGCTCGTCGGTGAGTGGCGCGAGCTACTCGCGCTGCACGCCAGGACTCTGGGCGAGCTCGACCGGGCCCTGGACGGGCACGGTCTGGGAGCCAGTGAATTCGAGGTCCTGGACGTCCTCGTGGAAGCGGTGACGGGGCGTGGCGACGCCTGCCTCCGCGTGCAGGAGATCGCTTCCCGGATCCATCTCAGCCAGAGCGCGTTGTCGCGGCTCGTGGCCCGGCTGGAGAGGGACGGGCTCGTACGCCGTGCGATGTGCGCCGAGGACCGCCGGGGTGTACGTGTCGAGCTGACGGATACCGGCCGGGCTCGCCACACGGAGGCCAGGCCGCTTCAGCGGGCGGTGCTTTCCCGGATGCTGGACCGGATCGAAGGCTGAAGGGTCCCGGGGCCTGGACCGGGCCGGAGCCCGAAGGGCCCGCCCCGCCCGCTCACGACCAGACGACCGCGGAGTTCTCCTCCCAGAGTCCGGCGACCGCAGGGTCTCCCGACATGTCGACGGACGAGAGCGGCAGGCGGTTCCACAGCACCAGGAAGAGCTCCTCGGCCGTGCCGCTCAGCGTGCAGTCGGCGGGGGTGTCCAGGGCGGCGGTCCCGCGCACCGTGACCGGGGGCCTGTCCGACAGCCGTACGGTCCATACCGTCTCCGTGTCCAGGGCCCGCACCCGGAGGACGCGCGGGGACCGGGTGCGTACGCGGCTCTTGGTACGGGCATGGAAACCGGCCAGGAGTTCGTCGACACCGTCCGTCGCGTGCGCCGCTGCCACGGGTGTCAGGGGCCCGCCCCGCGCCGACTCGGCATCCACCCGGTGGACCCTGGTCTCGTGCGCCTGCCGGCGGGACCAGAAGGCCGGCGGGGAGAGCGAGGGGAACACGGTCCAGCACTCCAGGTCGGCGGGGGCGGCCCGGAGCGCGTCGACCAGCAAGCGGTGGCCCTCGGCGTAGCGGTCGAAGAGCGCGTCCCCGTCCAGGGAGGGTTCCTCGTGCGCCGGGTGACGCGTCCGGTGTCCCTCGGTGACGAAGGCGGCCGCCCAGCGGTGCATCATGCCGGTGTGCCTGAGGAGATCGCGTATCCGCCATCCCGGGCAGGTCGGGACCGGGGCTTCCGGCCCCGCTTCACGGGCTGCGGAGGCGAGTGCGGGGCCTTCTTCGGCAAGCGCTGTCAGGTGCTCCGACATGTCCACGCGGCGATTGTGCCAGATCCGCCTCAGGCGCTCTGGGGACGCACCGGACGGTCGGTGGGAGCCGCGAACCAGCTGCCGCAGCCGGTCCGGCGAACCGGGTGGCGAGGAAGCCGGCCGCCGAAGGGCCGCTCCTCCACGCGAGGTGGTGCGGCAGGCGTGGGGTGAGCAGGAGCGCAGGACCTGTCAGCGCGGTGACGAGAAGCCCGCTGCCTGGTCCGCAGTTCGTTCACAGGTGACACAAAGTGCGGCACAGGGGCGCGCCGAGGCGTGTGCAAGGCCGCTGTCCCGGTGGCTGCCGGGTGAGCGCTGCGGGACGCGGGAGCGTCGGCACGACCCCGGATCATGGGAGACTCGCCCCCATGAACGGCAAGCCGACCACCACGCGGACGAAGTTGGAGAGGGGCCGCAGCGCGCTGGGGCCCGCCCTGGAGCTCGTGCACACGGGACGCGCTCCCACCCGCGCCGTGCTGACCTCCGAACTCGGCGTCACCCGCGCCACCGCGGGCGCGGTGGCCGCGGAGCTCGAGGCGCTCGGGCTCATCACGGTGGACTCCAGCCCCGGCTCCGCCGCCGGTTCGCAGGGCCGTCCCTCACACCGGCTGTCCGTCCGGGACAGCGGCCCCGTGGCCCTGGCCGCCCAGGTGCACTCCGACGGCTTCCGCGCCGCGCTCGTGGGGCTCGGAGGCAGGATCGTGGCCACCGCACCCGGCTGTGTCGCCGTCATGGCCGATCCCGCGCAGGTCCTCGGCGAGGTCGTCGAAGCGGGCGCCCGACTCCTGCGCGAGACCGGATTGCGCTGTGTCGGTGCGGGGCTCGCCGTGCCCTCCGCCGTGGCCGAGCCCGAGGGCACGGCGCTCAACCCGCTGCACATCGCCTGGCCGGCCGGAGCGCCGGTCCGCGAGATCTTCTCCGCCTGCGTACGCGCTACGGGGATCACCGGCCCCGCGTTCACCGGCAACGACGTCAACCTCGCCGCCCTTGCCGAGCACCGGCACGGCGCGGGACGCGGTGCGCAGCACCTGCTCTGCGCCGCCACCGGCCACCGGGGAGTGGGCGGCGCCCTCGTCCTGGACGGCCGCCTGCACAGCGGCAGTTCGGGACTGGCCCTGGAGGTGGGGCATCTCACGGTGAACCCCGAGGGCCGCCCCTGCCACTGCGGAGGCCGGGGCTGCCTCGACGTCGAGACGGATCCCCTCGCCTTCCTCACCGCGGCGCGCCGGGAGCCCGGTCCCGAGGAGTCGCTGCTCAAGCAGTCCGGCGACCTGTTGCGCACGGAGTACGGCGACCCCGATGTGCGGGCCGCGGCGGAGGAGCTGATCGACCGGCTCGGCCTCGGCCTCGCCGGGCTGGTCAACATCCTCAACCCGGACCGGATCATCCTCGGCGGGCTGCACCGCGACCTCCTGGAGGCCGACCCCGAACGTCTGCGGGCGGTGGTCGCCGACCGCAGCCTGTGGGGCCGCAGCGGCAGCGTGCCGATCCTGGCCTGCACACTGGACCACAACAGCCTGGTGGGAGCGGCCGAGCTGGCCTGGCAGCCCGTACTCGACGACCCGCTGGCCGCTCTGGCCTGAGGCCGGGTGCGAGGTCACGGCCGACGGGAACGGCCGGTCGGGGCGCGGTCCGAGGAGCCCGGCGTCCCGGACGCGCACGCCGGGCACACCACGATGGCTGCCGCCGGGGCCCGCCCCCGGGCCGGGGACGTTCCCGAGGGCCGTGCGGGCCCGTCACCGTTGGTTCCCCCGGTCCAGCCGGTCCCGCTCGGGCGACGACAGGTGGAGCACCTCGTAGCGGTCGCCCGGCACCCCGGGCGGCTCGTGTTCCCAGAGCGTGAAGTGGAGCAGCTCCCAGCGGCGCGGGTCGACAGCCAGCGCCGTGGCCACGGTCCCGGGAGCGGTGGCCAGCAGACGGCTCTCCTCCAGCGCCGCCTCCACCGCGACAGCCGGCGGGACGCTGTCCGCGATCCGCTCACGGCGGCGGACAGCGGCGCGGGGGAGCGCCTTGGATGCTGTTCCCTCGCGGTAGAGGAGGCCGGCCCAGTGCTGCACCTCCGGACGGCCGAAATCGTCGACGACACCCTGGAATCCGGGACCCCGGAGAAAGGCGTTCATGCCTTCGGGGGCCGACCACAGATACAGCGGGGCGTACTGGTTGACCGGTGAGGCGTCACCGCGTTCACGGATCAGATAGGCCTTGAGGCCCAGGCCCGGGAAGCCGTCGAGGAGATGGCCCCTGGTCGCGACCCGCTCACGGATGATCCCCATGTCGTAGTCGGCGGGCAGGGTGATCTCGTACTGCATGGCGTGCATCGTGAACTCCTCAAACCGCGGGGGCCGATGTGCTGTGCGGGGCGAGCAGGGAGAGCAGCCCCCGGACGGCGGAGTCGAAGGCGGCCGTCGATCCGGAGGCGCGGGCCAGGACGTAGCCACCCTGGACCGTGGCCACGACGGCTGCCGCGACCTCGTCGGGCGTGATGCCGGGGGAGAACTCGCCTGCCTTCAGGCCTTCCTGGAGGATCTCGGCGAGCCGCCCCCGCAGCCAGCCGATCGTCCCGTCCAGCGGAGCCCGCAGCG
>NZ_DATMVN010000105.1:0-4729 GCF_035563135.1 Streptomyces sp. | reverse complement strand
GTGTCCGCCGGGGGAGGAGCCGGTCATCGGGCTCCTCCCCCGGCGCGTCGTCGACCGGGGGGACAGCTTTCTGTGCCCCGCCTTCGAGGAGTTCTCCGATGGTGTCGTTGATCCTGCCCTCGCGCGCCGCGGCCGCGCCGCCGGAACGCGTTGGCCTCGCACGTCCCGGGCGGGGCGTCCGGCTGGCCGTCGTCTTCGCGCCGAGGTACGCGCGATGACGGCAGAGCGGGAGCGAGCCTTGGGGGGCCGGTACCTGGCGGGCTGGTCGGAACTCGTGCCGGGCCGGGCCGTGGATACATGTACTGGTGCCGAGGTGCTCCTTCGGCCTGTCGTTCTGCCGGAGATCGTGGAGGGCGAGATACCCGGCCGGGCGCCGGACTCCGAAGGCGGCGGTATCGGCGAGGGGATGGCGGCTCGGGCTGTTCGCGCGGCGCGGGCCGTGGTCCGGTTGCCGGATCATCCGGGGCGGGAGCAGGTCTTCGACGTGGTCGCCGAGGACGATGCCGTGTGGGTGGTCAGCGAAGTGCTCATCGCTCGTCCGCTGTCGGCGCAGCTCGGTGAGGGCACGGTGAGCCCGTTTCGTGCGGCCGAGATAGCGGTGGACGTTCTGGCGGCCCTGGACGATCTTCACGCGCGTGGCTGGGTCCATGGGAACGTCACCGCCGGCACGGTGATGATCTGCGGGGACGGGAAGGCGGTGTTGACCGGCCTTGCCGAAGGTCTGGTGCAGGACCTCGCGTGCGGCGTGCCGCGGACGGTCCCCGCCCCGTATCCTCCTCCTGGGCCGGACGCCGGTGCGGCGGCCCCCGGGCATGCGCGCTCCGACCGTCCTGGAGAAGCCGCCGGGTCCGGTCATGTCCGCTTTGGCCGCACAGGAGCGTTCGCAGGTGCCTTGCGCGCCGACGCCCAGCGTCAGGCACATCCGGCTGAAGCGCCTGCTCTCCGGAGCCGGGCTGCCGCGTTCCCGCCGGTCCCGGCAGGGCCGGCCGAGACAGGGGGACGGCTGCTGACACCTCTGGCCGTTGAGCGGGCGCACCAGGCGCGGATCGTGGCGGTCGGTGCCGTCACGGAACGGTGGGCTCCGGTGCAGGCCGCGCCGGTTGCGGGGCACGCTCCCGTACCGGCGCCGGTGGGGCCAGCCGCGGATCTATGGGCCCTGGGAGCACTGCTGTTCCGCATCACATCCGGCTACCCGGCCTTCCCGGAGGACGATGCGGAACAACTCGTGGAGCTCGTGTGCGCCGAGCCCGCGGCGTTCGCCGAGGACAGTGGCGTTCTGCGGCCGGTGATCGAATCTCTGCTGCGCGCCGACCCGGTGCAGCGCCCCGAGGCCGGCGAGGTGCGCCGATGGCTCGGCTCGCTGCTCCGTGACGCCCCTGAACCGCCGGAACTCGAGCCTGCCGAGCCCGGTCCGGGGACGTCACGGCTTCCGGTGCTGCGCGTGCGCGGACATCTGGTGCGCCGGCCGCCCCGGCGGGCCGGCGCCCTGTCCAGACGTCACCGGCGGCCCGCGGCCGCAGGCCGCCTGCCCCGGCGTGTCCTGCTTCCGGCAGCCGGCGTGGCGCTCTCCGCCGTGGTGGTGATCGGCGTCATGGAGGCACTGCCCGGGACACGCCAGTCCCCGCAAGGCGCCCGGTCCCAGGGCGGTCCCGGCACCACGGTGCCGGAGTCGCCGGCCGGAGTCGGGCCGTCTTCCGCGCCGTCCTACGGGTCTGCGGGATACACGATGCGCCGCCACGACGGCTTCCAGGTGGCCGTGCCCGACGGCTGGTCTCTCCGGAAAGGCTCTGCGGCCGGCACCGTCTCCTACGGGCAGCACGGCTTCGCTCTGACCATCGCCCCCGGCCGGGACCGGCTTCGAGGCGGCGAGGACCTGCTGGCCTTCCAGGCCCGTGAACCCGAACTCGCCGCCTTCCGCGCCGATCCTGGCCGTCGGGCGGAGCGAGTGCAGCTGACGACCATCGGCACCGGGCCGCCGACGGCCCAGGGCGACTACTGGTGGACCAACGCATCCGGCATCCCGCTCTTCGCGCGCAACCGGGCCGTCGTCATCAACGACCGGGTCCACCTCCTCCTCGTCTCCGGGCCCTCAACCAGCGAGGAGCGGGTGTCCGAGGTCTACGAGCACGCCGTCGCCACCTACCGGGTCGCCGCCCGATCACCCTGACCTCCACCGGCCCGGTGGTGGCCCGACCGCCCAGTGGCCGAAGTACGGGGGTGGTTGCGGCGGGCGGACGGCGGGCAGGTCACGGCACTAGGGTGACGTCGAGGACACGTAGAGCGAAGAGGGAGACCAGGGCGGGGATGGGGGCACATGAGCATGGGCCGGTGGAACTTCCCGGTGGTCCGGTCGACGGCGAGGGACGGTCGGTAGACGATCCGCTGCTCGCGGCGTTGACGGGAGCAGCGGTGGGCGGCTGCGGGGAGTGCGTGCAGCGGCTGCTGGAGGAGGTCGCGGCCGAACCGGCGTGTGTGGCGCGCCTGGTGGAGGTAGCCCGGCTGACTGCGATCCGCACCAACCGCGGTGAGCTCCCCCCGTACATGACCGTCGACGACGATCCGTCCGGCTCAGCCGTTCCGGAGTTCACACGTCTGGTGCGCGCGGTGACCGCCGCCGAGCCGGTGACCGTGGTGTGCGAGCAGATGACGGGTGCCGAGCGGCGCGCGGCGGCCGACGCGGCCCTCAAGATGCTCGTGGCGCAGCTGACGGTCGCGAACTCGCTCGGATTCGACGACAGCGAGACCCTGGCCGAGATGTGCTGCGCGGTCGCCGCCTTGCTGGTCGAGTGGTGGTTCTCCAAGGCGCCCATGGCCCGCCGGGAGTTCACCGAGGCGTGGAAGAAGCACGCCTTCGGCCATCGGGAGGCAGGGCTGCCGGGCGACGGCACGAACGCGCTGGCGCTGCTGCTGGGCGCGCTCCTGCACCACCAGGCCCGTCAGGACCAGGTGGTCGTCGAGGACTTGAGGCCGCTGGTGTTCACCCGCGTCCTGCCCACGCTTAAGAGCCCGGAGCGGGCCGGAGCCGTGCTGGCCGCGTTCGTCGCACCGCCCCACACCGACACCGTCACCGTGCCGATCAAGCGCTACGCCCGCGGCAACCCGGAGTTCCTCGCCGAGCTGTGCCGCTACCTCCGCTCCGCGATCGCCGTGCATGTGAAGGACTGCCCGCACGGTCTGCGCGAGAGTGGCCACGCCTGCACTCTGGCGCACCGCGGGCCCGCCCTGGGTCAGGACGCGGGTCCGCAGGTCGCCGAGCCGACGCCGGAGGAGGGCAGGCGGGTCGCCCTGCCCTGGATCGGCTTCCGCGAGGACGAGCCGGCCGAAGACGCGCCCGCCGGCCACGACCCCCACCGGGTGTGGCAGATCAACGTTGACCGGATCGTGCTGGAGCGGTGGGACGCGGGCGCCGCGCGCTGGAACGAGGCGATTTCCGAGGACTCCTCGATCAGCGAGCCGAACTACCGCCACGAGGTCGGCCTGGAACCCCTGTGCTGCCCGTCTTGCGGCAGCCACGGCCCGTTTCTCGCCGAAGGCTCCTGGGGCGATCCACTGACGCTGCACTGCCGCTGCGGTGTGACCACGATGTCGCCGCTCGACGCCGGCCCTGACGACTTGGGCCGGCGTCTGCTCAAGCGGCTGATCTTGTGCGAGGCGGATCCCGCCTACGCTGCCCGCCGACTGCTCGCGCCTCTGGCGGAGTACCAGGAGCACGAGCGGAAGAACCGGGAGAGCAGCTGGTACCGCGGCCCGGACGAAGAAGCCGTGACGATCGCCGGGACGGTCGACCAGGACAGCGGTGACCTCGTGGCGGCCCTGACCGACGCGTTCAAGCCCCGCCTGCCCAAGCGACACGAGGGAGGAGCCCTCACCCTTCTGCTCCTGCAGAGCCTGGAGGCTCTGTCCGCCCCTGCCGTCCGCGACAGTCCGGATGGTCGGCGCCTCGCCGAAGCCGTACGCGACTTGCTGTCCGATCTGAAGGAGGAGAGTGACCGGTGGGCCCCGATCCGGGAGCCGGTCGTGGACCGGTTGCGGACCTGGCAGTCCGAAGGCGGCCCGCAGCTGTGGCAGGACGCCTGGACGCGGACCCTGGAGATGGCCCAGCGGTACTTCGCCGGCAGCCGCGTCGGCGACGGGCGCATCTCCGATGGCTGTGCCGCCGTGGCCCTCGTCCAGTACCTCCTGGCCCGTGAAGCCGACTGTGGAGTCGAGGGGATCACGGCGGACGACGTGCGCAGCGTTGCCATGCCGGGTGTCAAGCAGGAAGCGGACCCGGATCCGGTACCGGTCATGCTCCGCTTCGCCGAGCGCCTGACGGCACTGGGCCACGACCTCGACGCGGACGATGATCCGGTCGCCCGGCTCTGGCGACACCTGGCCACCGACCGGCCCGTCAGCACGTTCGGCGATCAGCGAGCACCCGCTCTGACCATCGGTCTGGACACCCTCCTGGGCGAGCGGTCCTTCTACCGCGTACGCCTCTGATGCACCGGCCGCCGCCCGCGCGTCTCGTCAGCCCACGGCCCCTGGACTCGGGAATGCCGCTCACCCTCAGCCAGGGCAAGGCCGTCAACCACCCGTCCACTCTGTATGTCCGTCCGTCCGCCGAGAGCAGGACGAGGGCCACGTGATCGACGTCGGCGGCGGAGTCTGCCGCATCGACGGCGGACACCCCTGCCTCCCGGCCTGCGCAGCAGCCCGTCGCGGGGCGAACTAGCGGACGTTCCCGGCC
>NZ_DATMVN010000104.1:0-2478 GCF_035563135.1 Streptomyces sp. | reverse complement strand
CCGGGCCCTGACCGGGCTCGTCCGGGACGAGGGAGGCCTCACGGAAGGCCAGCTGGAGCGATTTCAGGCCGTCGCGCAGCGGCGAGGCGTGGAACGTGCTGATCTCGGTGGCGCTCGCGTCGAGCAGTCCGGCCAGTGCCTGGACCAGTTTGCGGGCCTCGTCGAGGTCCTTGTGCTGCTCGCCCTCCTCGGTCAGACCGAGCTTCACGGCTGCCGCGCTCATCAGATTGACGGCGACGGTCACGATCACCTCGACCGCGGGAACCTCCGCGATGTCGCGGGTCATGTCGTCGAAGCCGGGGTTCTCGGTGCTGGGGGTGGTCGAGTCGCTCATGCCCCACACGATAAGGCCACGTCGGCGCGGCGCTTCCTGCGGGAGCCGTCCGGGCAGCGGGTTAGCCGTGGGCCCGGGGAGCTGCTAACCTTGTGTAACGACCGGCCGGACATCTATGTGCCCGGCCCACAAGTGGAGGCTCCGATCTCCCACCTGACCGTCCTCAGGGACGGCGGGTCACCGGTCAGGTGGCAGCCATCGTTCCGTACGGACGATGGGGCCGCCCGATTGCGCCCCGCGGTTGCACGCGGCGGTGTTCCGGTAGTTCCAGGAGCCCCGCCTGTGTCCCGTCCGGGGCGTTTCTGTTCTCCCGGCTCGGTTGGTCATACATAAGACGTTACGCGGCTGTCCGCCAGGCGGTCGCGTGGTGCTACCGAGGAGGATCCATCAGCGCCGAGCCCCGCATCAACGACCGGATTCGCGTTCCCGAGGTGCGACTTGTCGGTCCCAGCGGCGAGCAGGTCGGGATTGTTCCGCTTGCCAAGGCCCTGGAGCTCGCACAGGAGTACGACCTCGACCTGGTCGAGGTGGCGGCGACAGCCCGTCCCCCCGTGTGCAAGCTCATGGACTACGGGAAGTTCAAGTACGAGTCGGCCATGAAGGCCCGTGAGGCGCGCAAGAACCAGGCGCACACGGTCATCAAGGAGATGAAGCTCCGGCCGAAGATCGACCCGCACGACTACGACACCAAGAAGGGTCACGTCGTCCGGTTCCTCAAGCAGGGGGACAAGGTCAAGATCACGATCATGTTCCGCGGTCGTGAGCAGTCCCGTCCCGAGCTGGGCTTCCGACTGCTCCAGCGTCTCGCTTCGGACGTCGAGGACCTCGGCTTCATCGAGTCGAACCCGAAGCAGGACGGCCGGAACATGATCATGGTTCTGGGCCCGCACAAGAAGAAGACCGAAGCCATGGCCGAAGCCCGTGAGGCCCAGGCCGCCCGCAAGGCGGAGCGTCAGGGACACACCCCCGACGCCGAGTCCGAGGGTGACACCGCTGAGGCCCCGGCCGCAGCGGCCGAGGCTCCGGCCGAGACACCTTCCGAGGCGTGACCTCCGGGGGCCGCCACCCAGGCGCCCCCGGGTCCCCCGGAAACCACCCAAAGATCTGACGCCCCTGCAGTCCGGTGCCCGCACCGTGAGGGGCGCCACTGACGAGGAGATAACGGCGCGATGCCGAAGAACAAGACGCACAGCGGTGCCAGCAAGCGCTTCAAGATCACCGGCTCCGGCAAGGTGCTGCGCGAGAGGGCCGGCAAGCGCCACCTGCTCGAGCACAAGTCGTCCAAGAAGACCCGCTCGCTGACCGGCACGGTCGTCGTGGCTCCGGCCGACGCCAAGAAGATCAAGAAGCTTCTCGGCAAGTAGAGGACGACGCCTCCGGTGAAGCCGGGGGCACGGCCTCCATCCGACCGGGACCAATTCGTTTCCGGGCTGGTGAGTCGACACCGCGATTCCCAGCCCCGCTGCAAGGAGTTAAAAGTGGCACGCGTCAAGCGGGCAGTAAACGCCCACAAGAAGCGCCGGGCGATCCTCGAGGCCGCCAGCGGTTACCGCGGTCAGCGTTCGCGCCTGTACCGCAAGGCCAAGGAGCAGGTCACCCACTCCCTGGTCTACAACTACAACGACCGCAAGAAGCGCAAGGGCGACTTCCGTCAGCTCTGGATCCAGCGCATCAACGCGGCTGCCCGCCAGAACGGCATGACGTACAACCGCCTCATCCAGGGTCTGAAGGCCGCCAACATCGAGGTGGACCGCAAGATCCTGGCCGAGCTCGCGGTCAACGACGCCAACGCGTTCGCCGCCCTCGTCGAGGTCGCCCAGAAGGCCCTCCCGAGCGACGTCAACGCCCCGAAGGCCGCCTGACCCGGGCAGCACTTCCCAGCGTTTCGAGCCGGACCCGCAGGCGCGCGCCGTCTGCGGGTCCGGTGCGTTGCACCACGTGTCGCGTACGTAGTCAGCCGTACGCGGAGAAACGTACGCACAGAAGCTGACATACGCAGAGAGGCTCGCCGCCGACCATGGGCACCCCCGAACTGATCTCCGCGCGATCGCCGCGAATCGCCGCCGCGCGCCGGCTGGCCAGGCGCAACTTCCGCGGCAAGGAGCGCAGGTTCATCGCCGAGGGGCCGCAGGCCGTGCGGGAGG
>NZ_DATMVN010000103.1:0-14253 GCF_035563135.1 Streptomyces sp. | reverse complement strand
AGCGTCCGCCCCGGCGGCCGAGGGCTGACCGGCCGGGGCTCCTCCGCCCCGGCGGCCGAGGGCCGACCGGCCGGGGCTCGTCCGCTCCGGACGACGAGGTGCCTCAGGAACCCGGCGGATACGGGAGCAGGCCGGAGTCCGTCCGCTCCCAGGCCGCCCGCATCCCGGCCAGCCGTTCCGGTTCGGCCGCCGCGCGGTCGGCCTGCTCACGCTGGTCCTCGGCCAGGTTGAACAGCTGGTCGGTCCCGCCCTTCCCGCGGTAGTACTTCCAGTCCCCGCGCCGCAGCGCCCGCTCGCCGCGCACCCGCCAGAACAGGTCGCGTTCCTTCGGCGCCTCGCCCCGCAGCAGATGTCCCGCGAGGCTGACACCGTCCAGCGGGTGAGCGGGGTCCGGCCGCGCCCCGCCGATCTCCAGCAGGGTCGCCGTCCAGTCGGGGGAGAACACCGGGAGCCCGCTGACCTGGTGACCGTCGATGCGCGCGGGCCAGCGCAGCACCGAGGGGATGCGGATGCCGCCCTCCTGGAGGGAACCCTTGTTGCCGGACAGCGGCCAGTTGTAGGAGAACCGCTCACCGCCGTTGTCGCTGGCGAAGAAGACCAGGGTGTCCTCCTCCTGACCCGACCGCTTCAGCGCCTTCAGCACCTCACCGACCGAGCGGTCCAGATCCTCGACCATCTCCGTGTACTTCTCGACCGAACCGCCGTCGGCGTTCCGGAGGGCGCGTCCGTCGCCCGCCTTGATCCGGCGGACGATCCCGGCACTCGCCTCCGTGTCGCCGTCGGCGATCCACGGCCAGTGCGGGGTCGTGAAGTTCAGATTGAGCAGCCACGGCTTGGCGTGGTCACGCTGCACGTACTCGCTCGCGCGCTCCGTGAGGATCCGGGTGTAGTAACGCAGGTCCTTGTACTCGGCATCGCCCTCGTACAGGTCGTACTCGCCGCCCAGGCCGAGCTTGGAGTAGTACTCCAGGGCCCCGCCGAAGTTGCCGAAGAACTCGTCGTAGCCCGACCTGGTCGGGCTGTGGTCCGGCAGGTATCCGCAGTGCCACTTGCCGATCAGCGCGGTCGAGTAACCGACACCGCGCAGCAGGGAGGCCAGCGTCGGGTGGGTGGGGTCGAGCCCGGCCGTCCTGTCGGCGATGGGTTCCGCGAGTCCGCCCTTCGTACGCCCCGGATAGCGCCCCGTGTAGAGGCTGAACCGGGTGGGCGAGCAGGTGGCGGATCCGGAGTAGGAGTCCGTGAACCGCACGCCCTGGCGTCCGAGTCCGTCCAGGTGGGGGGTGCGGATGTGCGGAGCCCCGTACGAGGAGAGGTCCGCCCAGCCGAGGTCGTCGCCGAGGATGAAGAGGATGTTGGGGCGGCGTGAGTGCTTGCCCCGGGCGGCGCGGAACGGCCGCTCCCGCGTCGTGTCGTCGGCGGCCGCCCCGGAGGCGGCCGCCGGGGCGGCGGTCTGTATCCCGGCGGCGGCGGTGGCGGCGGTCGCGCCCACGGCGGTGGTGAAGGCACGTCGGCTCAGTGGTGGGCCGGGACGTCGAACCGGACTTTCCTGCGGATCACGAGAGGTCATGAGGTCTCCTGGGAGGGCCTCGGGCCCCGGCCGGTGGACGGGGCCCGAAGGGGGGCGAGTGCGGCGCCCCCTCGGAAGGCGCGTCGGGAGAAGGCACGTCGGGAAGCGCGCACGGAAGGGCGTACCTCGACACGAGGGGGCAAAAGGGGGAAGAGGGGAAATGCGTGCGCGCAAGCCGGAGTTCGGGACGAAAGCGGTGCAGGAGGGGAGCTCCGGGGTGCGGCAGGCTCAGACGCAGCGACAGATGGCGCTCGCGACACGTCCCAGATCGACGTGGCGGCGCTCCACGAGCGTGACCGAACGGTCACCGAGGGGCTGCATGAGGAGGGAGCCTGCCAACAGGCCATGAGCCTGTCAACGGTGGTCTCGAACTGCGGACAGGCTGTCCGCCCGTGCGGGCGGAACCGTCCGCCGCCCTCCGCACTCCCCGGCGGCCGGGCCCGGAACGGGCCACCGTGGGCGGTTTCGGAGGTGTTCACAGATTGTCGTCCGCGGCATCGCGGTGTGAGGCTCACCACGAAACGAGCGTCCGGCCACCGCCTGTTCCCCCGGCTCTTAGGTTCACCGAGGGCCGCGGCGGGGGCGCTCCCGGCGCGGAGCGGCCGACGCGTCCGACTCACCGGTAACCGCCGTCCGGAGCGGGCCCCGGCCCTTCCGGGGCCCTCCGGGACCGGGGCGGGGACACCGTCACGCTCACCCGCGGTGACCGTCCGACTCCGGCAGCGGCGCCTGTGGTCGACCCCCCGCCGCCGCGTTCACGGCCTGTTCCGGGCGGCCGTCCAATTCGGACCGGTGGTCGATCTCGCCTACACTCGGTGGCGTGCCTCGTGGTGATGGACGACTCAACCACGACCTGCTCCCCGGAGAGAAAGGCCCCCAGGACGCTTGCGGCGTCTTCGGTGTCTGGGCTCCGGGCGAAGAGGTCGCCAAGCTCACCTATTTCGGACTGTATGCCCTGCAGCACCGTGGACAGGAGTCCGCGGGCATCGCAGTGAGCAACGGGTCTCAGATCCTGGTCTTCAAGGACATGGGACTGGTCTCGCAGGTCTTCGACGAAACGTCTCTGGGATCGCTCCAGGGCCATATCGCGGTCGGTCATGCCCGCTACTCCACCACCGGTGCCTCGGTGTGGGAGAACGCGCAGCCGACGTTCCGTGCCACCGCGCACGGCTCGATCGCCCTGGGCCATAACGGCAACCTGGTCAACACGGCCCAGCTCGCCGGGATGGTCGCCGACCTTCCCCGGAAGGACGGCCGTGCCACCCAGGTCGCAGCGACCAACGACACCGATCTGGTGACCGCGCTGCTCGCCGGCCAGAGAGACGACGACGACAAGCCGCTCACCGTCGAGGAGGCCGCCGCGAAGGTGCTCCCCGAGGTCAAGGGCGCCTTCTCGCTCGTCTTCATGGATGAGCACACCCTCTACGCCGCCCGCGACCCGCAGGGCATCCGCCCCCTGGTCCTCGGCCGGCTGGAGCGCGGCTGGGTGGTGGCCTCCGAGTCCGCCGCCCTCGACATCTGCGGTGCCAGCTACGTCCGTGAGATCGAGCCGGGAGAGCTCGTCGCCATCGACGAGAACGGCCTGCGCACCTCTCGCTTCGCAGAAGCGAAGCCCAAGGGCTGTGTCTTCGAGTACGTCTACCTGGCGCGTCCCGACACCGACATCGCCGGGCGGAACGTCTACCTCTCCCGGGTGGAGATGGGCCGGAAACTGGCGGCCGAGGCCCCCGTCGAGGCGGACCTGGTCATAGCGACGCCGGAATCGGGAACGCCCGCGGCCATCGGTTACGCCGAGGCGAGCGGAATTCCGTTCGGAGCCGGCCTGGTCAAGAACGCCTATGTCGGCCGGACCTTCATCCAGCCTTCACAGACCATCCGTCAGCTGGGCATCCGGCTCAAGCTCAATCCGCTCAAGGAAGTCATCAAGGGCAAGCGCCTGGTGGTCGTCGACGACTCGATCGTCCGCGGCAACACCCAGCGTGCCCTGGTGAGGATGCTGCGCGAGGCGGGTGCCGCCGAGATCCACATCCGGATCTCCTCCCCGCCCGTGAAGTGGCCCTGCTTCTTCGGCATCGACTTCGCGACGCGCGCCGAGCTGATCGCCAACGGCATGTCCGTCGACGAGATCGGCACCTCCATGGGTGCCGATTCCCTCGCTTACATCTCGCTCGACGCGATGGTCGAGGCGACGACGATCGCCAAGCCGAATCTGTGCCGTGCCTGCTTCGACGGCGAATACCCGATGGAGCTTCCGGACCCGGAGCTGCTCGGCAAGCAGCTGCTGGAGACCGAGCTGGCGGCCGGCCCCGCCGCGACCGCGGCGGCCGACGCGCTGCGTCGTCCGTGACCCGGACCGGCCGGCTGCTTCCCCACCAGCCCCGTATTCCCACACGAAAGATCCCGGGCAATGTCTGAGACAACAGGTGCTTCCTACGCTGCGGCGGGCGTCGACATCGAAGCCGGTGACCGCGCCGTCGAGCTGATGAAGGAGTGGGTGAAGAAGACGCAGCGCCCCGAGGTCGCCGGCCTCGGCGGCCTCGGCGGGTTCGCCGGCCTCTTCGACGCCTCGGCGTTTCTGCGTTACGAGCGCCCGCTGCTCGCCTCCGCCACCGACGGTGTCGGCACGAAGGTCGATCTGGCCCGCCGGATGGGCGTGTACGACACCATCGGGCACGACCTCGTCGGCATGGTCGTCGACGACCTGGTCGTCTGCGGCGCGGAGCCGCTCTTCATGACCGACTACATCTGTGTCGGCAAGGTGCACCCCGAGCGTGTCGCGGCCATCGTGAAGGGCATCGCCGAGGGCTGTGTCCTCGCGGGCTGCGCACTGGTCGGCGGCGAGACGGCCGAGCACCCCGGCCTGCTGGGACCCGACGACTTCGACGTCGCGGGCGCCGGTACGGGCGTGGTCGAGGCCGACCGGCTGCTGGGCCCGGACCGCATCCGTAAGGGTGACGCGGTGATCGCCATGGCGTCGTCCGGTCTTCACTCCAACGGGTACTCGCTCGTGCGCCACGTGTTCTTCGACCGGGCCGACTGGGCACTGGACCGCCAGGTCGAGGAGTTCGGAAGGACGCTCGGCGAGGAGCTCCTGGAGCCCACCAGGATCTACTCCCTGGACTGCCTGGCACTGACCCGCACGACCGAGGTGCACGGCTTCAGCCACGTCACCGGCGGTGGTCTGGCCAACAACCTGGCCCGGGTGATCCCGGACGGGCTGCACGCCACGGTCGACCGCTCCACCTGGACGCCCGGCGCCGTCTTCGACCTGGTCGGCACGACCGGTCAGGTCGAGCAGCTGGAACTGGAGAAGACGCTCAACATGGGCGTCGGCATGATCGCGGTCGTCCCGGCCGACTCGGTGGACGCGGCTCTGACGACGCTGGCGGACCGGGGCGTCGATTCCTGGGTGGCCGGCGAGATCACCGAGCGCGGCGACCACGCCACGGGCGCCGAGCTGACCGGAAGTTACGCACGGTAGGACGCCATGACCGCCGGTCCGGCACACCACCGGACCGGCGCGACGGGCGCCGCCGCCCGGCGGGCCGGACGCGGGGACTGCCCGCCCCACCGCACCGGAACAGCACAGAACCCGGTCCGGGCAGGCCCGGACCGGGTTGATGTGTCAGCGCGAGGTCAAGCGCCGCGGCGCTGTGACGACGGACCGGACTGGCCGTCCTCGTCCGCGTCCTCGTCGTCGTTGTACAGATCCGCGTACTGTGCGTACGGGTCATCTTCCTCGTCGTCATCCTCGAACGGCTCGGCGTTCGGTGGTTGACTCGAAGGCGATGCGCCCAGCTCATTGGCCAGACGCGACAGGTCAGTCCCGCCGCTGCTGTACTTCAGCTGGCGGGCGACCTTGGTCTGCTTGGCCTTTGCCCGGCCGCGCCCCATGGCTCGACCCCCTCGGTGACGGGGCTCGACGGCCCCAGAGTCTTGACACGCGTTCATGTTTCAGGACGGACTCCCGGCAGAGAGACCGCGCCCGTGGCTTTAACCGTACCTGCTTCCTCGGCCCTACGGTACGCCGCCCGCATCACGCGCCTCGGTGCAGGACCGTGGAGGACCCCGTCCTCGCTGGTCAGCCCCGATTTTAACCTCTTGTGGACGGCCGACCCGCCGACCGGCGTGAGTCTTGTCTCCCCTCGGCCCGCCGACCGTCCCACCGCCCGTGTGCGGGGCCCGCCCCACCGGGTACTGCTCATGGCCCGGTGGCGCGGACCCGGCTCCGGGGTGACGTGTCAGTGACGACGGGCGTCCGCCATCCGCTGCTCGGCGATCCGGTCGGCCGCCGCAGCCGGCGGGATGCCATCCGCCTTCGCACGCGCGAATATGGCCAGCGTGGTGTCGAAGATCTTCGTGGCCTTCGCCTTGCACCGGTCGAAGTCGAAACCGTGGAGCTCGTCGGCGACCTGGATCACGCCACCGGCGTTCACCACGTAGTCCGGTGCGTACAGAACCGATCGGTCGGCAAGGTCCTTCTCGATGCCCGGGTGCGCGAGCTGGTTGTTGGCCGCGCCGCAGACCACCTTCGCGGTGAGCACGGGAACGCTGTCGTCGTTCAGCGCGCCGCCGAGCGCGCACGGGGCGTAGATGTCGAGCCCCTCGGTACGGATGAGGGCGTCCGTGTCCACGGCGACGGAGACCTCGGGGTGCAGATCGGTGATCCGGCGTACGGACTCCTCGCGCACGTCCGTCACCACGACCTCGGCGCCGTCGCTCAGCAGGTGCTCGACGAGGTGGCGGCCGACCTTGCCCACGCCGGCGACACCGACCCTGCGGCCGCGCAGCGTGGGGTCGCCCCACAGGTGCTGCGCGGAGGCCCGCATGCCCTGGAAGACGCCGAAGGCGGTGAGGACGGAGGAGTCGCCCGCGCCGCCGTTCTCGGGGGAACGGCCGGTGGTCCAGCGGCACTCGCGGGCGACGACGTCCATGTCGGCGACGTAGGTGCCGACATCACAGGCGGTCACATAGCGCCCGCCGAGCGAGGCGACGAACCGCCCGTAGGCCAGCAGCAGTTCCTCGGACTTGATGCGGTCCGGATCGCCGATGATGACGGCCTTGCCGCCGCCGTGGCCGAGGCCGGCCATGGCGTTCTTGTACGACATCCCGCGCGACAGGTTCAGCGCGTCCGCGACGGCCTCCTCCTCGGAGGCGTACGGATAGAAGCGGGTCCCGCCGAGGGCCGGGCCCAGGGCGGTGGAGTGGAGGGCGATGACGGCCTTGAGGCCGCTGGCACGGTCCTGGCAGATGACGACTTGCTCGTGGCCACCCTGGTCCGAACGGAACAGGGTGCGCAGCACATCCACAGGTACGCCGGTCACATCGGTCACGGTGGTGACTCCCAAGTACGAAGCGGCGGAAAGACCCTCCTGAAGGTGGGGAGGGTCCCGGACCGGCCGGTGCCGGCCGGTCCGACTGGGCAAGAGCGTAAGTCCTCGGGACGCGTGGAGCTGGTCTCCTGACCGGGATCTTCCCCCGGTGGAGTACCGGCGTGACACGATTCGCCGCATGTCGGTGGTGTCTTCGGTGCTCGTCCCTTACGCGTCCTACCTGCGGGTGTACGAGCCGCTCGCCGCCTTCGGCGAACCCGAACGGGGGCACTGGACGCGTTACGCCAGGCGCTCCGACCTCCCCACCGCCCAGGACGAACTGCGCCGCTCGCTGGCCGGCCTGGTCCCCACCCCGCCGGTGGCGGTACCGGTGCACGAGAGCGGGGATGCCTTCGTCGCGGTGGTCGACGGGGCGATCTGTGTCTGTCCGTGGCGGACCCGGATGCGGGGCTGGCTGGCCCTGAGCGAACTGGGGGGTCTGTTTCCGGCCACAGTGCTGGACGCGATGCTGCCCCCGGTGGTGCGGGGGCAGGCGGCGGCGGACCACGAGCGGTGGGCCGAGCGGAATCCGGATGCCCGTCCGTGGATCCGGACCACGGTGTGGCACGTGCCGGTGCGCTGGTTCGTCCTGTTCGACGACGAGGAGCGGGAATGCGTGACCGCCGGTGCCGCCGGCGTGGAGGGGGGCCGGTTGCTGCGTTACCGGACCCCGATGGTGCAGGCACGGCGCCGGCTGGCGCGGGCGCTGCGGACGCTGCGGGAGACCGTCGACGAGGGCCCGCTGACCGAAGGGCTCGTGGAAGTGGGGCGCTGGCTGGAGGAGTTCCATCCACGGGCCATGGTCGAGCTGGACTACGGCGGCCTGGTCCACGCGCTGAGTGCCGAGCAGCTCACCGCGGACCGGTCGGCCGCGGATGTGGCCGAGGGCCTCGCGGCGCTGCGCTCCGGGGACGGCGACGCGGCGGGTGCCGCGTACGGCCGTCTCGCCGACCGCTGGCGTGCGGTGCGTGACCTACAATCCTCCAACTAGCCCGAAGCGGTGTGAACAGGAACGCAATGCCGCATAGAGGTGCTATCCGCAGGGAAGAGACATCCTGTGAGGTGTCCGACATCCACGGGCGCCGAGAGAGCCCGGCGGAGGTGAACGGAGATGCCCTGAGAGAAACTGACGGCCCGTGAACCCGCGTCGAGTGTGACGCGTGTGACAAGTGGGGCAGGGGAATCGTCCACGAGGGCCGGGACCTACGTCCTGAACCGGGCCTTTGCCTCAAGCGTGACGGACAGCACTAACGGGGCCCTTGCGCCCTTCCCTACTCCTCATGCCAAAATAGGACAAGGAGTCCGGGGAGGACTCTGTCCGTCCAACTATGGGCGGAATGCTCAGCATTGCACGCTATGGGGGTTCTGTTGACTTCTGGCGGCTCCTGGTTGTCCTGTGACTGATCGTCACTGAGGCGTGACTGTCCGCTATGGCATGGTCCATCGGCTTCCGTCGCTGATGAACACCTGGGAGGGCAATTCCATCGGTTTGGCCGACGTGGCTGGACGGATGGTGTAGTTGTAGTGCCGAAGACAAGCCGTTCGTCCTATAACCGACTCGGCCCGCGTCCGCCATTTCGGGCAACGCGGGTCAAGGTGCAGAATTTAGAGGAAAGAACCGAGATGGTTCGGTTCTCCCGAGGAGGCCGCTCATGACCGCTCGCACCCCTGATGCCGAGCCGCTGCTGACCCCGGCTGAGGTCGCCACGATGTTCCGCGTGGACCCGAAGACGGTCACCCGTTGGGCAAAGGCTGGCAAGCTCACGTCCATCCGCACGCTCGGTGGGCATCGCCGGTACCGCGAGGCAGAGGTCCGCGCACTGCTGGCGGGTATCCCGCAGCAGCGCAGCGAGGCCTGACACACCCCTGTCGCCGCAGGCACAACAGGGCGCCGACGGGTCCCCCAACCCCCGGTGTCCCCACTCATAGCTCCACACGACGGGTGCCCGCCCCAACGGGCACCACACCTGTGACATGTGGGTGCGTCGTTCGATCGCGCTGGACTCCGCCGGGTCCAGCGCGATTTTTTTGTGCCCGAACGGTCCGCGGGGCTGCCCGAACCTGCCGACGGGTCGGTTTGCGGAGAAGGCGCGTGCGACTGTGGGCGGGCCTGTTCGGTGCTGTTCGCCCGGGTCCCGGGCGTCGTGGGGCAGCTCGTGTGGAACGGTCCGGGATGTACTTCGACAGCAGTGCAATTGCACATATTAAATTCATCAGTTGTAGGAAGTGCGTAAAGTACCCCGCGCACAAAACTGATTGAGTGACTCCCGTCACACCGATGCGGCCCTGCCGGCCACGAGCCCGCCGTCGTGCGGGGACGGCCGGCCGCGGCGGATGGTCATGTCGCAGAAGAACCCTCGTCACCGGAGCGGTCTTCGGGGAGGTGCCGGGGGCGGTCCGCACCGTTCCCGCTCGCGCCCTTCTCCTCGTCCCCGTCGTCGTCGGGTCCGGGCCCGGACGGGGGAGCCGCCCCGGCGCCCCTCCTGGGGCCCCCGGCGGGGTTCTCCGGGGCTGACGGCCGCTCGGATGCGTTGCCGGGCCTCTGGAGTGCGTACGGCGCCCGCGGAGCCGTCAGGGGCTCCATGGCGAGCCGCAGGAGCCGGTGGCAGACCGGACAGTGCCGGGTGAGGTGGCGGTAGGCGGAGGCGGCCGCCAGGTGGGCGCGCAGCAGTGCGCGGATCTCGTGCCGTTCCGTGGGCGCGGGCATGCGTGCGGCCTCCCGGTGGACCCGGCCACCCCGCGTCGGGAAAAGCAGGGGGTGGACTCCGTCCTACGGAGTTACCCGCGGCGGGCGCCGGCGTCAAGACGCACGGAAGCCCGGATCCAGGGGATCCGGGCTTCCGTCTACTGCGGTCCTGACGGGATTTGAACCCGCGGCCTCCACCTTGACAGGGTGGCGAGCACTCCAAACTGCTCCACAGGACCAGGTTTTCGCTGCCTGCCTTGCGGCCTGCTGCGAAGACAGACTGTACACGTGGACCGTGGGCCAGGTCGAACTCACTCAGCGTACGGGCTCCGTCACCCCTCCGCGGAGGGCCGGTTCACGGGGCGGCCGCGTCGATCGCCTTCACGATCCGCTTGTCCGAGACGGGCTGGGCGGTGCCCAGGGCATGCGCGAAATAGCTCACCCGCAGCTCCTCGATCATCCAGCGGATGTCCAGGACCTCCTGGGGCACGGGCCGCCCCTTGGGCAGCTGTTCGAGCAGCCAGGCGTACTCGTCCTGCATCTCGTGGACCTTCTCCATGCGCGTGGTGTCGCGCTGGACGTTCGTCGGCATCTGCTGAAGCCGGCGGTCCTCGGCGACCAGGTAGCGCATCAGGTCGGGCAGCCTGCGCAGCCCGGTCGCGGTGACGAACCCGGGCGGCACGAGGCGGGCCAGGTGGTCCCGTACGTCCGTGACGTTGTTGATCAGCACCAGGCTGTTCGTCGACTTCAGCCGGCGCTCGCAGGCCTGCCAGGCGGCCAGGATCTGCTGCACCTGGCCGATCGTGCGGACGGTGAGGTCCACGAGGTCCGCGCGCACCTTGTCGTACAGCTTCCGGAACGACGCCTCGTCCCACGCGGGGCCGCCGTGCGCGGCGATCAGCCGGTCGGCCGCCGCCGTCGCGCAGTCCTCGAAGAGCGCCTGGACGGAACCGTGCGGATTGCGGGACAGCGCCAGCTTCTGCTGGTTGGTGAGCTTGTCCGAGGCGAACTTGGCCGGGTGCACCGGGATGTTCAGCAGGATCAGCTTCCGGGTGCCGCGCCACATCGCCTGCTGCTGCTCGGCCTCCGTGTCGAAGAGCCGTACGGCCACACTCCCGCCCTGGTCGACGAGCGCGGGGTAGGCCTTCACGGGCTGACCCGCCCGGCGGGTCTCGAAGACGCGGTCCAGCGTGCCGATCGTCCAGTCGGTGAGCCCCGAACGCTCGATGGACTCGCCGGAGGGCCCCGCGGTGGCCGCGGCGGCCTTGGAGAGGGCCTGGCGGGCCTTGGGGCGCAGCTGGATCTTCAGCGCCTCCAGGTCCTTGTCCTCGGCGACCTCGCGGCGCCGCTCGTCGGTGATCCGGAAGGTGATCTTCAGGTGGTCCGGCACCCGGGACAGGTCGAAGTCGTCCGCCGTCACGGGGACGCCGACCATGCGCTGGAGTTCACGGGCGAGCGTGAGCGGCAGGGGCTCCTGCAGGGGGACGGCACGGTCCAGGAACTTCGTCGCGTAGTCCGGGGCGGGGACGTAGTGCCGGCGGATCGGCTTGGGCAGCGAGCGGATCAGCTCGGTGACCACCTCTTCGCGCAGGCCCGGAATCTGCCAGTCGAAGCCCTCGGAGGTGACCTGGTTGAGCACCTGGAGCGGGATGTGGACCGTCACACCGTCGGCGTCCGCCCCCGGTTCGAACTGGTAGGTCACCCGGAATTTGAGCTTCCCCTGCCGCCAGGAGTCCGGGTAGTCGTCCTTGGTGACGGCCCCGGCCTTCTCGTTGATGAGCATCGAGCGCTCGAAGTCCAGCGCGTCCGGCTCGTCACGGCGCTTGTGCTTCCACCAGGAGTCGAAGTGCGCCCCGGAAACGATGTGTTCCGGGATCCGCCGGTCGTAGAAGTCGAAGAGCGTCTCGTCGTCCACGAGGATGTCGCGGCGCCGCGCGCGGTGCTCCAGCTCCTCCACTTCACCCAGCAGCTTGCGGTTGTCATGGAAGAACTGGTGGTGTGTACGCCAGTCACCCTCGACCAGGGCGTTGCGGATGAACAGATCGCGCGACGCCTCCTGGTCGATACGGCCGAAATTGATCTTGCGCTGGGCGACGATGGGCACCCCGTAGAGCGTGACCCGCTCGTACGCCATCACCGCGGCCTGGTCCTTCTCCCAGTGCGGCTCGCTGTAGGTGCGCTTCAGCAGGTGCTGGGCGAGTGGCTCGATCCACTCCGGCTCGACCTTCGCGTTGACCCGCGCCCACAGCCGGGACGTCTCCACCAGCTCGGCCGACATCACGAAACGCGGCTGCTTCTTGAACAGCGCGGAACCGGGGAAGATCGCGAACTTGGCGTTCCGGGCGCCCACGTACTCGTTCTTCTCGGTGTCCTTCAGCCCGATGTGCGACAGCAGCCCCGCCAGCAGCGAGGTGTGCACCGACTGCTCCGGCGCGTCCTGTTCGTCGGTCTCGATGCCCATCTGCTTGGCGACCGTCCGCAGCTGGGCGTAGATGTCCTGCCACTCGCGGATCCGCAGGAAGTTCAGGTACTCCTGCTTGCACATCCGGCGGAAGCTGGAGGAGCCGCGCTCCTTCTGCTGCTCCCGGATGTAGCGCCACAGATTCAGGAACGCCAGGAAGTCGGACGTCTCGTCCTTGAAGCGGGCGTGGTGCTGATCGGCCTGGGTCTGCTTCTCGGAGGGGCGCTCGCGCGGGTCCTGGATGGAGAGCGCCGCAGCGATGACCATGACCTCGCGGGCGCAGCCGTTCTTCTCGGCCTCGATGACCATGCGGGCCAGCCGCGGGTCGACGGGCAGCTGGGAGAGCTTGCGGCCGAGCGGCGTGAGGCGCTTCTTCGGGTCCTTCTCCGCCGGGTCGAGCGCGCCCAGTTCCTGGAGCAGCTGGATGCCGTCGCGGATGTTGCGGTGGTCCGGCGGGTCGATGAAGGGGAACTTCTCGATGTCGCCGAGGCCGGCCGCGGTCATCTGGAGGATCACGGAGGCCAGGTTGGTCCGCAGGATCTCGGGATCGGTGAACTCAGGACGCGTGAGGAAGTCGTCCTCGGAGTACAGCCGGATGCAGATGCCGTCCGACGTACGCCCGCAGCGGCCCTTGCGCTGGTTGGCGCTGGCCTGGGAGATCCGCTCGATCGGCAGCCGCTGGACCTTGGTGCGGTGGCTGTAGCGGGAGATGCGGGCGTTGCCCGGGTCGATGACGTACTTGATGCCGGGGACGGTCAGCGAGGTCTCCGCGACGTTCGTGGCGAGGACGATGCGGCGTCCGGTGTGACGCTGGAACACCCGGTGCTGCTCGGCGTGCGAGAGGCGCGCGTAGAGGGGGAGCACCTCGGTGTGCCTGAGGTTGCGTTTGTTCAGCGCGTCCGCCGTGTCGCGGATCTCCCGCTCCCCGGAGAGGAAGACCAGGACGTCACCCGGGGCCTCGTGGTCCAGCTCGTCGACGGCGTCGCAGATCGCGGTGATCTGGTCGCGGTCGGAGTCCTCGCTGTCGTCCTCCAGGAGGGGGCGGTAGCGCACCTCGACCGGATACGTACGTCCGCTGACCTCGACGATCGGCGCCTGGCCGAAGTGCTCGGCGAAGCGCTCCGGGTCGATGGTCGCCGAGGTGATGACGATCTTCAGATCGGGGCGCCTGGGCAGCAGCCGGGCCAGATAGCCCAGCAGGAAGTCGATGTTCAGCGACCGCTCGTGCGCCTCGTCGATGATGATCGTGTCGTAGGCGAGGAGCTCGCGGTCCGTCTGGATCTCGGCCAGCAGGATGCCGTCCGTCATCAGCTTCACGAAGGTCGCGTCGGGATTCACCTGGTCGGTGAAGCGCACCTTCCAGCCGACGGCCTCGCCGAGCGGGGTCTTCAGCTCGTCCGCGATCCGCTCGGCGACCGTGCGCGCCGCGATCCGGCGGGGCTGGGTGTGACCGATCATGCCCTGGACACCGCGCCCCAGCTCCATGCAGATCTTGGGGATCTGGGTGGTCTTGCCCGAGCCGGTCTCGCCCGCGACGATCACGACCTGGTGGTCGCGTATCGCCTCCAGGATCTCGTCCTTCTTCTGGCTGACCGGCAACTGCTCCGGGTACGACAGGGCGGGCATCCGCGCGGCGCGCCCTGCGAGCCGCTCGGCTGCCTTCCCGGCCTCGGCCGCGATCTCGTCCAGCACGGACTGACGGGCCTCGGGCTTACGGATGCGGCGGGCGCCCTCGAGCCGCCGGCCGAGCCGGTGTGCGTCGCGGAGCGAGAGCTGCCCGAGCTGGGACTGGAGATCGGCGAAGGAAGTAGACATACGGACCCCAGGATCTCACCCGGGCGCGAGGACTGGCGAACGTATTTCGTCCGGGCCGTGTCACACCGCTCCCGGGAGGCTCCGCCGGGGCGGCGCTGACGGTTCCGGCCGACGTGGTGCTGCTCGGACGGGCCGCGCAGGCGGCAGCATGACGGCGGAGGGGGCGCGGTACGACGAAAGGCCCCGTCCGGGGGACGGGGCCTTTCGGGTGGTGGCTGGGGCCGGGATCGAACCGGCGACCTATCGCTTTTCAGGCGATCGCTCGTACCAACTGAGCTACCCAGCCACGCAGCTCATACGGGCTGCAGCGGTCCTGACGGGATTTGAACCCGCGGCCTCCACCTTGACAGGG